>JAJDZH010000254.1 GCA_022824725.1 Thermoanaerobaculia bacterium
CCGGTGATTGCGACGCGGCCTTCAGTGAGCGTGTACTTGTCGTCTAACGAGAAGGCCGTCATTAGTCCCCTATCCTATCGCGGGCGTCGGCCGGCATTCGGCCTGCCCGAGTCGAGTTGTCAGCCGGCGCGGAACCGGGCGAGCCAGTCCCGACCGGAGGCTGCGGGCCGCCCGCCAAGGATCGTCTGCTTGATTGCCCGGACACCGCTCGGGGGATAACCGGCAATCGTCGCGGAAAGTTCCCGGGCACGGTCACGTCAGTCGCCCTGGGAATCGGTGAACCAGTCGCCGGGCAGTTGCCTGCCTTCGTAGAGCCGCCCCTGGAAGCGCCGCATGCCGTGCAGCCAGCGATCGATGTCGGTCGCCTTGCGCCGGACGTACTCGGCCACCTCGGGGTGGGGAAGCACCCAGAACCGCTCGGCTCGGACCGCCTCGATGCAGGCGTCGGCCGCCTGCTCGGAGGTCAGCACGCCGTCTCCCGAAGCAACGCCGACGGACAGCGCGTCCCGGCGCCGCGGGTTCGGGCTGTTGGCGCCGATGTTCGTTCGTACCGCCTGCGGACAGTGCACCGAGACGCGGATGCCCTGGTGGCCATGAGTGATCGCGATCCACTCCGCCAGCGCCACCGCCGCGTGCTTGGTCAGCGAGTAGGCGAGCGATCCGAGCTGGGTCAGCAGCCCGGCCGCCGAGGCGGTGCTCATAATGTAGCCCTCGCCGCGCTCGATCATCGACGGCAGGACGGCCCTGGCCGCGTAGATGTGGGACATCACGTGGACGTCCCACATGTCGTTGATCTCCTTGTTCGGCACCTCGAGTCCGCCGATCGTCACGTAGCCCGCGTTCGACATGAAGAGGTCGATCGGGCCGATGTTCGACTGCGTCGCCGCGACCAGGTCGCGCACGGCGCCCTCGTCGGCCACGTCCAGTCCGACGCCCGTGCCGCCGATCGCTTCCGCGACTTCCTTGGCTCCCTTCTCGTCCAGGTCGGCAACGACGACGTGCCGCGCCCCCTCGCGATGAAACGCCTCGGCCAGTGCCTTTCCGATTCCCGATGCGCCGCCGGTGACGACCATGATCCTGTTCGCTATGTCCACTGAGAATCTCCCTTTCTGTTGGGCTGTGTCGTTTGTCCTCCGCCGAGCGGGCGGCAATCCTACGGCCTGGGCTCAGTGCGGCAGCCTGGACCGGAGCCGGGGCGCGTTCGACCTCGAAGCGTTCCGCTCGCAGTCGCATGAGCCGACGCTTCGGGATTGACACCTCGATCCTGGTGCGCCTGCTGACCGGCGAACCGACCGCTCCCACGGCTGCCCCGGCGATTCCGGCTCTCTGGCGAGAGGTTGGAGCAGCCGGGCTCGCTTGACGAAACGCCCCGGATCTGTTCGTCTTCACGCACTGTTCACAGGGGTGACGGGCAGCGTCCCCGGGGAGCGAGACGAATGGCGAAGAATCGAACCAGCCTCCTGGTTGTCTTGGTGGTTTCTCTTGGTTTCGCGCTGAGCGCGCCCCAGGCGGCGCATGCCTACCTTGATCCGGCGTCGGGCAGCATGATCCTTCAGGCGGTCATCGGTGGCGTGGCGGCAGGGGCGCTCGCCTTCAAGTTCTACTGGCGGCGCATTCAGGCCTTCTTCGGCTTCGGCAGCACCGACGAGCCCGAGTCCGAATAGTGCGGGCTGGGGCTGCGCCCGAGTCCCAGGCCGAGCCTTCCTCCTTTCGCGATCCGGCGGGGCAGGTGATCGAGGGCCGGGACGGCCGCATCTTCCGCAGCGTCGCCCCGGTAGCGGTCGAGGAGTACCGCTACGTGCGGGCCTGCGGTCTCGTCGATGCACTGGTCGTGGAGGGGGGGCTGGTGGCGGCGGAGGAAGTGGATCCGGTCGAGGCCGGCGTCCTGCCACCGCCCGGGGGTCTGGTCCTGGAGCATCCCCGGCTGCCCTTCATCTCCTATCCGTACGAGTGGCCCTTCTCGCTGCTGAAGGAGGCGGCGCTCCACCACCTCGAAACACAGATCCGGCTGCTCGACAGGGGCATCTCGCTCTCCGACGCGAGCGCCTACAACGTGCAGTTCAAGGGCGCCAAGCCGGTCTTCATCGACTGGCTGTCGCTGCGGCGCTACCGGGAGGGCGAGTACTGGGAGGGCCATTCGCAGTTCTGCGAACAGTTCCTGAACCCCCTGTTGCTGGCCTCCGAGCTCGGTGTGCCGCACAACGCCTGGTATCGCGGAATGCAGGAGGGGGTCCCGGGCCGCGAACTGGCGGCTTTGCTGCCGCGTCGGAAGCGCTTGTCACCGAGAATGCAGGCCCATGTCCTGCTGCCGCTTCGCTTCGAACGGCGAGCCGACTCGCGCAGCGATGCGGCGAAACGGACGGAGACACGGCCGTTGCCTCGCAGTGCATACCGGGGTCTCCTGACCCAGCTTCGGCGCTGGATCAAGAGTCTCGAACCGAAGGGCACGGACACGACCTGGAGCGACTACTCCCTGCTGACGAGCTACGACACGGGCGAAGCCTCGCGCAAGGCTGAATCGGTTCGCGCTTTCATTGCCAAGGCGCCGCCGGAGCAGCTCTGGGATCTCGGCTGCAACACGGGCGAGTTCGCCGCGATCGCCCTGGAGGAGGGCGTTCGCAGCGTGATCGGCTTCGATTCCGACTTCGGCGCGTTGGAGAGCGCCTGCGCCCGGGCGCGTTCGGATCGCCTGCGATTCCTGCCCCTCTACCAGGACCTGGCCAACCCGTCGCCTGACCAGGGCTGGTCCCAGACGGAGAGGCGTTCGCTGACCCGCCGCTCCCGGAGCGCTGACGCCCTGGTGGCGTTGGCCGTGCTACACCACCTGGCCATCGGCCGCAACGTGCCGTTGCCTCGCATTGCCGCGTGGCTCGTCTCCCTCGCTCCGCGCGGACTCGTCGAGTTTGTTCCCCAGGGCGACCCGAGGGTCGACGATTTGCTCGCGTTGCGCGGCGATCGCTTCGCCGACTACACGCCGGAGGCATGGGAAGCGGCATTGGAGCCGTACGCGGCGATCCGCAACGTGGAGACGGTCTCGGCCAGCGGGCGGAAGTTGTACACGTACGAGCGGAGGTAAAGACCTGGTTACGGTTCGAGCTGCCGAAGTCCGGCCGGCTGATCAGGCAGCGACCGCGGCTTCGAACGCCGCCGCGACGGCGAGCGTCCGGCGGTCCGTTCCCCGTGGCGTGACGATCTGCAGGCCCACCGGTAGCCCTGACGGACCGATTCCGCAGGGGACGGAGATGGCCGGGCAGCCGGTGACGGTGATGGAGTAGCAGGAGGCCATCCAGTCCGTGTAGCTTGTCATCGGCTGGCCTTCGATCTCCGTTGGGTACGGCCGGTCGACGTCGAAGGGCAGGACCTGCACGGTCGGCAGGAGCAGGGCGTCGTAGCGCTCGAAGAACTCGACCACGCGGCAGTGGAGGCGGGTGCGCTCACCCTGGGCTGTCGCGATGTCCG
>JAJDZH010000490.1 GCA_022824725.1 Thermoanaerobaculia bacterium
GCGACTTGCAGCCGAGGTACGCCGCCTCCGGCATCGGCGTCGTCGAGACGCGATTCGAGCACTTTGACGAAGTGCTCGAACTCCGCTGTGGCGACACCCTGTCCGGCTTCACCCTGGCCTGGGAGCAGTACGGCGAACTGAACGCCGCGCGCGACAACGTCGTGCTGCTGTTCCACGCCCTGACCGGCAGCCACCACGCCGCGGGTACGAACCACGGCGTTCCCGGCCTCGGCGACGCCTGGACCGACGAGATGGTGGTCGGCTGGTGGCACGAGTTCATCGGACCGGGGCGGGCGATCGACACGGATCACTTCTGCGTCATCTGCGTCAACTACATCGGCGGCTGCTACGGATCGACCGGTCCGCTGTCGATCGACCCGGCCACCGGCGAGCGTTGGGGGCCGTCGTTCCCCCGGGTGCGTTTCTCCGACTCGGTACACGCCGCGATGCGCCTCGTCGACCGGCTGGGAATCGAGGTGCTGCACGCGGGGATCGGACCGTCGACCGGCGGCATGGCGGTGCTCGACCTCGCGGTCATGTTCCCGGAGCGGGTCCGCCACGTCGTCGTGATCGCGGCCGGCATGGAGGTGACGCCTCTCCAGCGGATCCACACCTTCGAGCAGATCCAGGCGGTCGCCTACGACCCCCGTTTCGACGGCGGCGAGTACCCGCCGGGTACGGAACTCGAAGGGATGAAGATCGCCCGCCAGATCAACCACAAGACGTTCGTCTCGCTGCGCACGTTGAGGCGGCGGGCGCGGAACACGGTCGCCGAGGCCTCGGGCGTGCCCTGGTACGGCGTGAACCACCCGATCGAGTCGTACATGCGGCATCAGGGCCGGAAGTTCGCGGCTCGCTTCGACGCGAACTCCTACTTGCGGATCCTGGACGCCTGGAGCCAGTTCGATCTCGTAGCGGCCGCTGGTGCAGGTTCTCTCCAGGAAGCCTTCGAGCGCTGCCGGGACCAGCGCTTCCTCATCTTCTCGATCAACTCCGATGTCTGCTACTACCCCGAGGAGCAGGGCGAACTGATGGCGACGCTCGAGGAAGCCGGCGTGAGTTGCATGAGGATCATCGTCCACTCCGACAAGGGGCACGACTCGTTCCTGCTGGAACCGGCGCTGTACCACCCGCACCTGACGTTCCTGCTGGAGGGCCGGGGTTCCTGGCCCGAGGCGTAGCCGCGACACGAATCGGCGGCGCGCCGGGCATTCGTGCCATGATCCGGCCTTCCGTCCAAACCGAAGCACCCGAAGGAGACTCGTCATGTGGTTGCGCCTGCGGCAGATCTGTCTGGTAGCCGAAGAACTGGCCCCGGTCGTTGCCGACCTGGAGGCCGTGTTTGGCCTCGAGGTCTGCTACAACGACCCGGGCGTCGGCCGGTTCGGCCTGGAAAACGCCCTGCTGCCGATCGGCAATCAGCTACTCGAGGTGGTCGCGCCGGTGGAGGAGAACACGGCCGGCGGCCGCTACCTGGAGAAGCGCGGCGGCGAAGGCGGCTACATGTGGATCACCCAGTGCGACGACCACGCTCCGCGACGGCGCCGGGTGGAGGAGCTGGGCATCCGCCTGGTCAACGACTTCGAGCGCCACGGCTTCCAGAACATGCAACTCCATCCAAAGGACACCGGCGGCACCTTCTTCGAGATCGACTGCCAGACCAACGGCCTGGAGCCGGACGGGCCGTGGGAGCCTGCCGGCGACAATTGGCAGCGCTGCCGGCGAACGGACGTCATCGACGCGATCGTCGCGGGGGAGATCCAGACCCCGGACCCGGCCCGGCTTGCGGCCCGCTGGAGCGAGATTGCGGAGATCCCTCTGGACGATGTCGACGGCGTGCCCACGATTCCGTTCGAGAACGCCGACCTGCGCTTCGTGCTGCCGACCGACGGCCGGCCCGAGGGCCTGGGCGGCATCGACGTCCGCGCGGTGGACGCGGACCGGGCCCGTTCAGCCGCGCGTGAGCGGGGCTGCCTCGGCGACGACGGCGTGATCCACGTCTGCGGCACCCGCTTCCGGCTCGTCGACTGACGACGGCTCGCCGGCCGCCTCTTCCGGCCCCGCGCCGTTCGAGCCATCCAGAAAGGTCGATTTCCGCCGGCTGCCGTCCCAGCGGATGTCGGGGAGGAGCACGTCCCGCTTCGCCGCGACCCGGTCGTGGTGCGGCAGGAGATCCTCGAGCATCGCCCGGATCTCCGAGTCCATGTCGCGGGTCGGCTGGTAGCCGAGGGCGAGCAGATGGTCGTGGTCCGGGTTGTAGTGGTGCTCTTCCATTTCCTTGCGGGGGTTCTCGATGCGCCGGATTCGCGGATCGAGGCCCATCTCGGATGCGACGGCGGCGACCTTGGAGGCGAGTTCCGAGATGGTGTACGTCTCCTCGAACTGGTTGAACACCCGGTAGTCGCCCGCCTCGGGTGGGTTGTCGACCGCCAGGGTCAGACACTGCATGGAATCGCAGATCGGAAGGAAGCCGCGGCGCTGGTTGCCGAGGCCGAAGAGGGTGAGCGGCTCGCCGATCACGGACTGGCAGCAGAAACGGTTGAGCGCCGTGCCGAAGGCCTGGTCGAAGTCGAGACGGGTGTGGAGCTCGGGGTCGGCGGGGTGGTCGGCGGAGCTGCCGAAGAAGCGGGTGCCGTAGACGACGCCCTGCATCACGTCGGTGGCCCTGAGCCCGAAGATGCGGCAGGCGAACATCACGTTGTTGCTGTCGTGGACCTTGCTCCAGTGGTACCAGGACCCGGCCTGCCGCGGGAAGGGCAGGCGGTCGCGGCGGCCGCGGTACTCGATCTCGAAGAAGCCTTCGGGGATGTCCAGGTTCGGCGTGCCGTACTCGCCCATCGTGCCGAGCTTGACCAGGTGCGCCTCGGGCGCCAGGTCGCGCATCGCGTAGAGCACGTTCATCGTGCCCTCGATGTTGTTGCGCTGCACCCAGATCGCGTGGTCCGCGTCGATCATCGAGTAGGGCGCCGAGGGGCACTCGCCCAGGTGGACGATCGCCTCCGGCCGGGCCTCTTCGAAGAGCCGGTAGACGACGTCCCTGTCTGTCAGATCACCCTGGACGACGTGGGGGCGGGTGCCGCGGGCGGACTCGAAGGCGTCGAGGCGTGCTTCGAGGGAGGCGACGGGCAGGGCCGAGCGGCCGCCCATCTCGGCGACCCATTCGCGGCGGAAGCCGGCGTCGATGCCGGCAACCTGGTGACCTCGAGCAGTCAGGTACTGCGCCAACGGCCAGCCGAGGTAGCCGTCGATGCCTGCGATGAGAACGCGCGTGATGTCACCCCCCTGCTGATTGCAACGCGGGGATCAGACCGCGCTCCCTGGTACGCAACGGGAAGAACCGGCAAAGAAACGAGGAAGTTCAGTCGGACGGTCAGTGTAACAGCGGCGGGTGCTTGCGACGGCGAGTCGGCGGGTGCTACCTTCCGCGCGGGTGCTCTGGTCCGGCACAGCACGACGGGCTCGGTCATGAGGATTCTGTACGGCGTTCAGGGCACGGGCCACGGCCACCTCGTGCGGTCGGCGGCGATGGTGGCCGGGTTGCGAAGCCGCGGCCACGAGGTCCACTGCCTGCTCACCGGACGATCTTCCGCGGCGTTCGCCGACCCGGAGATCCGGGCCAGTCACACGCTGCTCGAGGGGTTCACGGGGCAGGCAGCCGGAGGCCGAGTGCGGCTGCTTCAGACGATTCGGCAGTTACGGGTGGTGCGCTTCCTGCGCGACGTGCGCAGCTTCGATGCGTCCGGCTTCGATCTCGTGCTGACCGACTACGAGCCGGTTTCCGCCTGGATCGCTCGTCGCTGCCGGCGGCCCAGCATCGGCGTCGGCCACCTCTACGCATTCCACCGGCGCCTGCGAC
This sequence comes from Thermoanaerobaculia bacterium, assembly GCA_022824725.1. Taxonomy (GTDB): domain Bacteria; phylum Acidobacteriota; class Thermoanaerobaculia; order Multivoradales; family Multivoraceae; genus Multivorans. The sequence goes on from JAJDZH010000490.1 coordinate 3,857, forward strand.
TGCCGGGGCGGACCGGGCCGGCACGGTGGATGCTGCGGATGTTCGCTCCTGTCTACACGCCCGTCCGGACCGCGGTCGGTCTCCACTGGCATCGCTTCGGCGGCGCGAATCTGCCGCCAACGATCAGTCCCGACCTGGTCGCGGCGGCCAAAGCCGGCCGGCCGCCGGACGTGGGCGAGCGGTTCCTCGTCTACCTGCCGGCTGAGAGCGAGGAGAGCATCACGGCGCTGCTCGGCCGCCTGCCGCACCGCCGCTTCGTCGCCTACCGGCCGGTTCCCGAGCCGGTCGAGCGCGGCAACGTCTCGATCCGTCCCTACGACCGAGCGGCGTTCCTGGCCGACCTGGTCGCCTGCTCGGGAGTGATCACGAACGCGGGTTTCTCGCTGATCAGCGAGGCGCTGCATCTGGGCCGCCGCCTCCTCGTGCAACCCATCGGCCGTCACCCGGAGCAGTTTCTGAACGGCCGGGCGCTGGTGGCGCTTGGCCTGGGCGCCGTCGTCGAGCGGCTGACGGTGGATGCCGTCGAGGCCTGGATCGACACCCCTGAGCCGGCGCCCATGAACTACCCTGACGTGACGGGCCGCCTGATCGACTGGATCGATGAAGGGGCCGTGCGTCCGGTCGACGACCTGGCGACCGAGATCTGGAGAGAAGTCTCTTGGCAGCCGAGATGAACGCACGCCAGCCGGCTCGCCCCGCCGACCCCGACGTCGACTTCACGCTCGACCACTATCGGGAGATCCTGGCGCGGATCACCTCGACTCACCGCACCCTGTCGTTCGGCGAGGCGGCGCCACTGGGCGAGGCGCTGCTCGACGTGGAGCGCTTCGTCCTGATGCGCCACGACGTCGAGTTCAGTCTCGACGCGGCGCTGAACCTGGCGCGGGCCGACCACGACGCCGGCGTCCGTTCGACCTTCTTCGTGCAGATCGGTTCCGACTACAACCTGTTCGAGGCCGACGGCGCCGCCGCCGTGGCGAAGATCCTGGATCTGGGACACGACCTGGGCTTTCACTACGACCTGGCTCTGTTCGAGCGCTCGGGTGGCGATCCGGTCGACCTGGCGCGGCGCGCGATCGGCCTGATGGAAGGGTTCTTCGGCGTGGAGATCCGGGCCGCGAGCCCCCACATGCCGATGCGGTCGGGGCGGACCCTGCCGATCCCCGGCGTGGTCGACGCCTACGATCCGCTGTACTTCGAGCGGATCAAGTACCTGTCGGACAGCACCCAGGTCTGGCGGGAGGGCGTGGTGACCTCGCTGCTCGAACGCTACGACCGGATCCAGCTCCTCACCCACGAGTACCACTGGACGGAGGA
>JAJDZH010000275.1 GCA_022824725.1 Thermoanaerobaculia bacterium
GACATCCTGCTCGACCTGAACTTCAACGCGAAGATCTCGGGCTACCGGCAGATCGTGCGGGCGCTTGCCGATCTGGACCTCTTCTGGATCGAGATCGACACGCCGTCGGCGGAGGGGCTGGCGACCGTCCGTCGGGAGAGCGCGCATCCGATCAGCTCCTGCGAGACCCTGATCACGCCCGCCGCCTTCCTGCCGTTCCTGCGCGCCGAAGCGGTCGACGTGGCGATCATCGACGCGGTCTGGAACGGCGTCTGGCAGTCGATGAAGATCGCCGCTCTGGCAGGGGCCTACGAGGTCAACGTGGCGCCGCACAACTACTACGGCCACCTGGCGACGATGATGAACGCCCACATGAGCGCGGCCGTGCCGAACCTGCGGATCATGGAGACGGACATCGACCGCCTGCCCTGGGACGGCGAGGTGTTCACCCACGAGCCCGAGTTCGAGGACGGCTGCCTGATCGTGCCCGACCGGCCGGGCTGGGGCACCGAGCCGGACGAGGAGGGCCTTGCCGCCCATCCGCCGAAGTAGGAGGCGGCGCGGAAGAACCTCCGCCAACGAGCGGCCCGTTGATACTCTGGCCGTATGGCTGACGCTGTCGCTCCGGTCGTCCCGATGCCGCCGCGCGAGCGGGTCGACGCGGAGGGCCGGCGGCTCGATCTCGCGGACTTCCCCGGCTGCGAGGCGGTCCACATCCCGCGCGACGAGATCGAGGACTACGACGGCCGGGTCGAGTACTGGGACAGCCGTACCCAGACCGCCATGGTGGTTTGCGAGCCAACGTCGCCCTTCCACGAGCGGCCCTCGCAGCGGCTGGCGCGGCTCGCGGAGCGGATTGCCGCTTCGCGGGGCTCGATCATCGAGACCTTCGGTACGTCGGATCTCGTGCGCGTCTTCGCCGACGGCAGGGCGAGGGTGCTCATGCAGGCGGACCAGGTTCTCTATCTCACCCCTCCCACCGTCGTCGAGCTGGCGCCGAAGATCGACGTCGACAAGGGGCCGGTACCGGATGTCGTGCTGGAGGTCGATTACTCGACCGACGTCCGGCGCGGCAAGCTGCCGCGCTACGAGGCCTGGGGCTTTCCGGAAGTCTGGGTCGACGTCCCCGACCAGCGCTCGGCAAGCCGCCCGAAGTCCCGGCCGTCGGGCCTCACGATTCACTTGCTGGAGGGTGACCGCTTCCGGGAGGCGCGGGAAAGCCGGGCCTTCCCGGGCTGGACGGCCGCGGAGATTCATCGGGCGCTCAACGAACACACGCCTTCGACCGAGACGTACGCCGTGCTGCACAGGGTGGGACGCGCCCTCGGCTCTCTTGAGGGAACCGGGCCGGACGACGACCCCTGGCTGCGCGACCACCGCGACGAAGGCCGGGCGGAGGGCCGGGCCGAGGCTCTGGTCGATGCCGTCGCGGCCCTGCTCGAAACGCGGGGTTTCACCGTCACGGAGGAGCTTGGCGTTCGTCTGGCCGAACTCGGCGGCAAGACGCCGGCCGAGCTCATGCGCGCGGCGAGGGAGTGTACGAGCGCGGAGGACTTTCTGGAGCGGCTTCAACGCTGACAGCCTCGCCGTGGATTCCACTCCCCGGTACAGCGACGCCCTGATCGCCGGCATCCTTCGCCGCGTTCGGACGATCGCCATGGTCGGCGCTTCGCCGAACTGGAAGCGGCCTTCGAACTTCGCGATGAAGTACCTGCAGGAGAAGGGCTACCGGGTGATCCCGGTGAATCCGCGGGTGGCCGCGGCGGGGGCGTCGATCCTGGGCGAGAAGGCCCGCGCCTCCCTGGAGGAGGTGCCTGCCCCGGTCGAGATGGTCGACGTCTTCCGGGCGTCCGAGGCCGCGCTCGAGATAACCCGCGAAGCGATCCGCCTGCGGGAGGAGAAACGGATCGATGTGGTCTGGATGCAGCTCGGCGTCCGCAACGACGAGGCGGCCGCCGAGGCCGAAGCCGCCGGACTCACCGTGATCATGAACCGCTGCCCGAAGATCGAGTACGGCCGCCTCTGGGGCGAGCTGGGCTGGGGCGGGTTCGACAGCGGCGTGATCAGCAGCCGCTGGCCACGTCCGGCGAAGGGTGACGGACGCGCGGGGTGACGAGCGGGCGCGGGCCGGCGTACACTCCGCCGTCATGAGCGAAGACGAGACCCAGACCCCAGCGAGCGGCCCCGGTCCCGACTGGGGATTCGAGACCCGAATGATCCATGCCGGCGCCGGCCCGGATCCGACTTCGGGGGCACGCCAGACCCCGATTCACCAGACTTCGGCCTATGCGTTCCACGACGCGGACCACGCGGCGTCGCTGTTCAACCTCCAGACCTTCGGTTTCATCTACTCCCGCCTCGGGAACCCCACCGTCGCCACGCTGGAAGAACGCATCGCCAGCCTGGAGGGCGGCCGCGGCGCGACCTGCGCCGCCTCGGGACACGCCGCACAGGTCCTGGCCTTCTTCCCGCTGATCGAGGCCGGCGAACGGTTCGCGGCATCGACCCGGCTCTACGGCGGTTCGGTCACGCAGTTCAGCCGGACGTTCCCGAAATTCGACTGGCGCTGCGACTTCGTCGACACGGAGGACCTCTCCGCGGTGGAGGCGGTCCTGGCTCAGGGCGCCAAGGCGCTGTTCGTCGAGAGCCTGGCGAACCCGGGCGGCGTGGTCACCGACCTGGAGGCCCTGGCCGGCCTGACCCGGGCGGCGGGCGCCCTGCTGATCGTCGACAACACGCTCGCAACCCCCTGGCTCTGCCGGCCCTTCGAGTGGGGCGCCGATCTGATCGTCCATTCGGCGACGAAGTTCCTCTCCGGCAACGGCACGGTGATCGGCGGCGCCGTGGTGGACAGCGGCCGCTTCGACTGGTCGGCTTCCGGGCGTTTTCCGGGCCTCTCGGAGCCGGAGCCGGCCTATCACGGCCTGAAGTTCAGCGAGACCTTCGGCGACCTCGCCTTCACGGTTCATTCGCACGCGGTCGGCCTGCGAGACCTGGGCGCTTCCATGGCGCCGATGAACGCCTTTCTCACGTTGCTCGGCACGGAGACCCTCGCCCTGCGCATGGAACGCCACTGCCGGAACGCCCTGGCGGTCGCCGAGTGGCTGACCGGACACCCGAAGGTCGAGTGGGTGTCCCATGCCGGCCTGCCGACCAGTCCGTACCGCGAACTGGCAAGGAAGTACCTGCCGAACGGGGCGGGCGCCGTGTTCACCTTCGGCGTGCGGGGCGGCTACGAGGCGGGGGTCAAGGTCGTCGAAGAGTGCGAGCTGTTCTCGCACCTGGCGAACATCGGCGATGCCCGTTCGCTGATCATCCATCCGGCGTCGACGACGCACCGGCAGCTCACGGACGAACAGCGCGCGGCCGCCGGCGCCGGTCCGGAGGTCGTGCGGCTCTCGATCGGTCTGGAGACGGCGGACGACCTCGTCCGGGATCTGGACCAGGCCCTGGCCGCGGCGTAAGGCCGTCCGGATCGTCGCCCCGTGCTCTCCTGCCAGCGCTACCGGTTTCAGTTACCGCCTCACCTTCACTACCTGAACTGCGCCTACATGGCGCCGCTCGCTCGCGAGGTCGAGGAGGCGGGCCTGCGGGGAATGGCGCGCCGGCGGGACCCGTCCAAGATCGCGGCGGAGGATTTCTTCGTCGAGACGGATGCACTGCGGGAGCGGTTCGCACGGTTGATCGGGAGTTCCGACCCGCAGCGGGTGGCGATCATCCCGGCGGTGTCCTACGGCATCGCTACGGCCGCCCGCAACGTGCCGGTCGAGAGTGGCCAGAACATCGTCATCCTGGGCGACCAGTTCCCGAGTAACGTCTACGTCTGGATGCGGAAGGCGGCGGCGAACGGCGCGGAAGTCCGGGTCGTCGAACGATCTGCCAAGGGCAGACCGAGCCCGGGCGCATCGTGGAACCGCCGACTGCTCCGGGCGATCGACCGGAAGACGGCGGTCGTCGCGACGCCGATCGTCCACTGGGCGGACGGCACGCGCTTCGATGTCGCGGCGGTCGGGCGGCGCGCCCGCGCTGTGGGCGCGGCCTTCGTGATCGACGGTACGCAGTCGATCGGAGCGCTGCCGTTCGACGTCGAGAAAGTGGCGCCCGACGCGCTGGTCGTCGCCGCCTACAAGACCCTGTTCGGCCCGTATCAGAGCGGGCTGGCGTGGTTCGGCGAACGCTTCGACGGGGGAGTGCCGCTGGAGGAACCGTGGGCGGCGCGGGAAGGCAGTGACCGTTTCGTCGCGGGCCGGATCGAGTACGTCGAGTCCTACCGGCCGGGCGCCCTGCGCTACGACGTCGGTGAGCGGAGCAACCAGATTCAGGTGCCGATGCTGAACGCCGCGCTCGACATGGTGCTCGAGTGGGAGCCGCGACGGGTTCAGGAGTACTGCGAGAGCCTGCTCGAACCGTACGAGGAGGTCTTTCGCGAGGCGGGTTTCGAACTGGAGGACCGAGCCTGGCGTGGCGCGCACCTGTTCGGACTCCGCAGCGTTCGGGGACTCGATACGGAGAAGACGGCGGCGACGCTGCGGCGTGCCGGCATCTTCGTCTCCGTTCGTGGCGAGGCGATCCGCGTGGCGCCGCAGGTTTACAACGACCGCGCGGACCTGGACGCGCTGGCGACGACGCTGCGGTCCCTCTGACCTCAGGTCAAATTGCAACCCTGAGACATTTGTGATCGTATTTGTCACAAATGAGCGTGCAAACGAGCCAGGACGGCGTGGTCGCGGGTGGTCAGGCCGGCACCGTTCTGGAGTTTCCGGGTCTGGCCGCCGACGGAGATCTCTGCGTCCTCGGCTGGGCAATGGAGCTGGAACTCGCGACGCCGGAGCAGGTTCTGCGCTGGGCTCACGGTCGGTGGGGAAGCGAGTTGACCCTGGCTACCTCGTTCCAGGCCGAAGGCATGGTGCTCCTCCACATGTGCCACCAGCTCGGCCTGCCGGTACGGATCGTGACGCTCGATACGGGCCGGCTGCCGGAGGAGACCTTCCGGCACATCGAGCACGTCCGGCTGCACTACGGCGTGGACGTGGAGATCGTGGCGCCGCGGGCATCGGATGTGGCGCGCCTCGTCAAGCGCGAAGGCCCCAATCTCTTCTACGCTTCGGTGGACGGGCGGCAGCGCTGCTGCAACGTGCGCAAGGTGGAGCCGATGCGACGGGCGCTGGCCCGCACGCCGGCCTGGTTGAGCGGACTGCGCCGCGATCAGACTCCGACTCGAGACGTTCTGAACAAGGTGGAAGTCGACCGGGTCACGCGGACCAAGGGGCGGCTGGTGAAGGTCTGCCCGTTGCTCGACTGGACGGAAGACCAGGTCTGGGCCTACATCCACGAGGAGGGGGTGTCGTACCACCCGCTGTACGACCGGGGCTACCGGACGATCGGCTGCGCGCCGTGCACGCGCCCGTCGCGCCCCGGTGAGAGCGCCCGCGGCGGTCGCTGGTGGTGGGAGTCCCACACCGGAAAGGAATGCGGCCTCCACGTCCTCCAGCCGCGTTGAGCGGCCAGGCTCAGGCGCCCTCCTACTACCCGGTCTACCTCTCGCTTGCCGAGCGGCTCGTTGTCGTCAAGGGGGGCGGCCCGGTCGCGGAACGGAGGATTGACGGCTTGCTGCGTTGCGGAGCGCGGGTGCGCATCGTCGCTCCCGAGCTGACTCGCGAACTGGCGCGGCTCGTCGAGGACGGCGAGGTCGAGCACGTCGCCCGGCCCTACCGGCCCGGAGATCTCGAAGGTGCGGCGCTGGGCCTGGCGGAGCCCGGCGACCAGGCGTCGGACGCGGAGTTCTTCGCCGAGGCGGAGCGCCGCGGTATCTTCGCCAACGTCGAGGACGACGTCGACCATTGCAGCTTCATCATGCCGGCGGTTGTTCGTCGTGGCGATCTCGTTGTCGCCATCTCGACCTCGGGACGCGCTCCGGCAATGGCGGTGCGCCTGCGCGAGCGGCTGGAACGCGAGCTCGGGCCCGAGTACGCGGCGCTGCTCGCACTCGCCGGCCGGCTTCGGGCGCCGCTGGCGGAGGCGGTGCCGGAGTTCGGAGAGCGGCGCCGGCGCTGGTACGAGCTCGTGGACTCGGAGGTTCTCGCCCTGTTTCGGCAGGGCAGGGACGCGGAGGCCCGGGAGCGTGCCGAGCAGATCATGGGAGTCGTTGCCGCCGAGGAGCCAGGGCCGTGAGCGGCTCGGGGCGGGTCACGTTGATCGGCGCCGGGCCCGGCGACCCCGAACTCATCACGGTCCTGGGCCTGAAGCGGCTACGGGCCGCCGATGTCGTGCTGCACGATCGCCTGGCGGCGCCCGAGCTTCTCGCCGAGGCCAGAGCGGACGCCGAGATCGTCGATGTCGGCAAGCGCCCCGGCGACGACGTGCAGGCCCGGCAGCGGCGGATCGAGAGGCTGATGATCGAGCATGCACGGGCCGGCGCTCACGTGGTCCGGCTCAAGGGCGGCGATCCGGCGGTCTTCGGCCGCGGCGGCGAGGAGATCGAGGCCTGTGCCTCCGCGGGCGTGCCGTGCGAGGCGGTCCCCGGCGTGAGCAGCATCACGGCCGCCCCGGCGGTCGCCGGCATCCCGCTCACGCACCGCGGCCTTTCCCTGGGCTTCGCCGTCGTTTCGGCCCGCAATGCCGAAGGCGGCGAGCCGGACTGGGCGGGTCTGTCCGGCGCCGACACCGTCGTCGTCCTGATGCCCGCACGCCGGCTGCAACGGATCGGCAGCGGCCTGATCGCCGCCGGCCGCAAACCGTCCACGCCGGTTGCGATCGTCGAGCGGGCCACCACGGCCGACCAGAAGGTCCGCACCTGCACCCTGGAGGCCCTAGCGGCAGGGGAGATGTCGGGCCGTGTCAGACCGCCTTGCGTCGTCATCGTCGGCGACGTCGCCGCGGCTGCTCGTTGGCCGAGGCCATAGCGCCACGGCGAGCGTGCGAGGCGACAAACCGGGTGCGCCGGCGCCGCCGCCGGCTTCTGACAGAACGCCGCCGCGAAGCGGCGACTATTCCGGCGCGCAAGCTCCATCCCGCGAAGTGAACACCGGCGCCAGCGGGTCCGCCGCCAGATCGGCTGCTTCGCGGCCCTCGGAGCGGGCGATTTCCCGTAGCAGCCAGTCGAGCCGGTCGTTGCCCCAGAAGCGCTCGCCGCGGTAGATGAACATGGGCACGCCGAAGGCGCCGTCCTCCCGGGTATGAGCGAAGCCGGCCATCACGGCGTCTTTCCACTTCGGGTCGTGCGCGACGGCCAGGGCCTCGCCTCCGTCGAGCCCCGCCGCTTCGGCGGCGGCACGCATGACCTCGTCGCTGGCAAGGTCGAGGCCACGGCCGAACCGGGCCGTGTACGCCTCGCGTGCGTAGTCGATCGCCTTGCCCTGGCCCTGAGCCCAGACGTAGATCTGGTGCGGCGGAAACCAGTCCGGATCCTCACCGCCTTCCGGCCAGTTCATGGTCAGTCCGTAGGCTTTCGCGATCCGCTCCGCGTCCTCGCGGACGTAGCTCGACTTGGCGCGGCCGGCCGAGAGATTGGCCCCCTTGCCGAAGGGGAAGATCGGCACGGCGTCGATCACGTTCCAGTCGAGCACGCCGGTGGTCGTGATGCGGTGGAAGGCGAACCACGAGAAGGGGGAGCGGAAGGAGAAGTAGACGCGCAGGTCTTTCGGGTTCATCGGGGCTCAGCTCCTTTGCGCAGCGGCGGAAGGGCTCAACGGAAGACGTCGATCAGCCGGCTGTACTTGACGATCACGGTGCGGTCCGGCCGCTCGTAGAGGATCCGGGCGCCCAGTTCGTCGATCTCGTTGTAGACGACGAACAGTCCCGTGTTCGCGTCCTGCAGCCAGGAGAAGCGGAGGTTCGCGGAGACGTTGTCCGACTGGTCGTTGTACTGGGCGAGGGCCTGGACAAGCATCCGCGGGGTGATGGAGTAGGAGAGCCGCAGGCGGCCCAGGTTGACCTGGAAGCTGCCGGAGTCGATGTCCACGTCGTTGTGGTCCCAGGTGAGTTCCGAGGTCAGCCGCTCGCCCCGCCGGGCGAGCAGGGTGAGCGACGTGGAACTCCGGTCGCCGCCGAAGAAGCCGCCGGTGATGTTGCGGATGTAGACCGAGACCGGCTTCGCCTGGTTGGTCGAGAACACGGTTTGCAGCTCGTCGTGGCTGTACTTGCCGGCCTGGACCGGAAAACCGTCGACGATCTCGAAGGTCTCCTTCACGCCTTCCTCGGTGAGGTTCACGCCGGTGTGGACCTGGAATCCGTTGCGCCACTCCCAGTGGTTGTCGATGTGGATGTACTGCGATTCCTTGTAGCCGTCGAAGTCCCAGATGGCGCTGTACGAGATGTGCGGCCGGAGCTCGTGAAAGCCCAGGAGATTCTCCGGCCGGATCGTGTGCATGCCGAACGCGGAGAGGTTCCGGAAGTTCCTTCGCGACAGGAAGCCGACTTCCGGGTTGAAGTTCTCCCGGGCCTCGGCGTAGCTCATGCTGCCGCGCCACGCCGGCTTGCCGAGGTTGTAACTCAGGAGCATCGAACTGTCGTCGCCATCGAGCCCGGGCGTATCCGTCTGGGCGACGTAGCTTTCGATCGTGTGGTGCTCGCCGATTCCCCACTTGCCGTCGATGGCGTAGGTGCGGTTCGTGTCGTCATGCGGGGCCAGGCCGCCGACGCCCTCCCGGCTGATGGCCATGCCGCCGATACTGGAGCGCTCGCCCAGTTCCCGGTTCACGCGAGCAACCGCGTAGTTGTTGCCGTGGAGCCCGCCCACAGCCGCCGTCTGCATGTGAAGCACGCCCACGTTGAAGCGCCCCGCCTTGCCCGAAAGCCGGCCGCCGTAGTCGATCGGGATCAGCTCGCCACTCGGCCCGATGCCGATGCGGCGGCTGAAGAACAGGTCGACGCGGGCCGAAGCGCGGCTGCCGGCTCGCGCCCCGACGGTGAACAGGCCGGCGTTCTCCAGGAAGAAGGGCCGCTTCTCGGGGAAGAACAGGTTGAACCGGTCGAGGTTCACCTGCTGCTCGTCGACCTCGACCTGGGCGAAGTCCGTGTTGTAGGTCAGGTCGAGGGTCAGGCTCGGCGTCACGCTGTACTTGAGGTCGACTCCGAGGTCGGAATCCGACTCGCTGTCGCTGCCGGCGCTGGGCGGCTCGCGACTCGATCCGATCGCGTAGGGGATCAGCTTCAGGTTGCGCTGGGGGGGCGGCTCGACGCCGGCCAGCGAGCCCGCGTCGGTCAGCCGGTCGAGGTCGTGGTTCCGGTCGAGTTCGGACCAGAAGGCAACTTCCCGGTGGCGCGCGATGTTGCGCTGGAAGTTGAGGCCCCAGGTCTGCACCTCCTCCGGCGGATAGCGGAGGGTGCGGAAGGGAATCGCGAACTCGGCGCTCCAGCCGAAGTCGCCGACCTCGGTGGCCACGGTCCAGGCGCCGTCCCAGTTCAGGTTGAAGCCGGTGGACAGGGCGCCCCGGAAGCGGCCGCCGCCGCCCATGCCGCTGAAGATGCCCGAGCCGCCTTCGAGGACCTGGCCGTCGTACTCGATGCCGGCGGGGTTCGTGCCGAAGACGAAACCGTTGCGCCCGTCCTGGAACGTGTCGAAGATGACCTGGAAGCTGTCCGTCTCGTCCAGGGCCGCGTCGCGGCGGCTGTCCGAGATGACGATCCCCTCGGGTTCCCGGTCGTGGCAGACGACCGCCACGAAGAGGGTGTCCTCGGTGTACGCGAAGCGGACCTCGGTCCGTTCCGTGCCCGGCTCGCCGGCGAAGGGCCGGGTCTGCGTCGTGCCGGAAGCGGGCACGACGGCCTGCCAGACCGGGTCGTCGAGTACCCGGCCGTCGAGCTGGGGCGCCTCTCCGATCGCCAGGGCGGTAGCCGCTGGCCGGTCGGTCTGGGCTTCGGACGCAGTGGCCCCCAGCGAGGCCCCCAGCCACGGGATTGCGACGAGCCACGCCGCGGCAACTCTCTTCACGGGAAGCGACTCTACTCTGAACGGCGACTCAGTATCTGCCGGACTCCTGTAGCATCCGTGCAGGCACACGGGAACATCCTGGCGGAGGATCGGCGATGAAGATGGAGTCTGCGAAGAGGTACGGATTCGGGCTGGCTCTGGCGGGAATCGTAGTCGCGGCGCTGGCCGCGGCGCCGGCGCTCGGCGCCGGCGAACTCATGGACGTCGAGGGCTATCCGACCCTCGCGCGCAAGCCGGTCGAGATCTGGAGCGACGGCACCCGCCTGGCCGCAGATGTCATCTACCCGAAGGCGACCGCCGACGGCGAGAAGCTCCCGACGATCGTGCTCTGTCACGGCTGGGGCGGCACGAAGGCCCACCTGAACCGCGGCATCGCGCCGCGCTTCGCCGAGGCCGGCTACCTGGTCCTCGCCTTCGACTACCGCGGCTGGGGTGAGAGCGACTCCCGCCTCGTCGTCCGCGGCAAGATGCCGAAGCCGGACGAGGACGGCTTTGTGACGGTCAAGGCGCAGGCCATCCGCCAGCTCGTCGACCCGCTCGACCAGCAGGAGGACATCGACGCGGCGATCACCTTCGTCGAGGGCGAGCCGCACGCCGATGCGTCGCGGATCGGGATCTGGGGCTCCAGCTTCGGCGGCGGCCACGTCATCTGGCGCGCGGCCCACGACCGCCGCGTCAAGGCGGTCGCCGCGCAGGTCGGCGCGATGGACCAGCGCGGCGGTCTGGTCTCGGCGCCGGGCGGTCTCAAGAGACTCCACCGGACCGCGATCCAGCGCGCCCGCGGCGAGATCGAGCCGGTGCCGGTCGGCGCCGATCAGCCGGAGGGGCTGACCGGCAGCCCGTACTACGAGCGCTTCGCGAAGTTCTCACCCGTCGAGGACGCGCACCTGATCACCGCGCCCACGATCATCATCGACGCGAAGCAGGAGCACTACTTCGACATCCGCGAGCACGGCGAGCGGGTCTTCAAGATCCTCTCCGGCCGCGTCCCCGTCGAGTACCACGCCTGGGAGATGAGCCACTACGACATCTACAGCGGCGACTGGCTCGACAAGGCGATGGCCGCCGAGATCGGTTTCTTCGACCGCCACCTGAAGTAGCGGCGGGCGGCGTTACGAGACGTCGGCCAGGAACGCGCCGACTTCGGCGTGGAACTCGTCGGGCTGCTCGGTGGGGATGCCGTGGCCGCAGTTCTCGAGCATGACGAGGCGGGAACCCTCGATCTGGCGGGACATGATCACGCTGCCGCCGGGCGGGGTCAGCGCGTCTTCGAGGCCCTGGAGGATCAGGGTCGGGCAGGTGATCGTGGCCAGATCGGCGGTGTAGTCGATGTCCGAGACGGCGCGGCAGGCGGCCGCGTAGCAGGCGGTGTCGTTCCGTTCGATCGTGAGACGGGCGGACTCGGCGATCTCCTCGGCGTGTCGTTCCCGGTACTCCTTGCCGTAGGAGATCGCGGGACCCGTCGGCGTCAGGGCCTTGGCCAGGCCGTCCCGCTCGATCAGGTCGGCGCGAGCGTTCCAACCGGCTTCGGCGCGCTCGTTCACTTCGCTCGAGGTGCTGATCAGGATCAGCGCGCGGGTGCGTTCGGGGAAGTCGAGTGCGAAGCGCTGGGAGACGACGCCGCCCATCGAGATGCCGCCGATCACGGCGTCGTCGGCGCCGACCTCGTCGAGCACGGCGGCGAGATCGGAAGCCCAGGTCGCCGGTGACATCGTGTCGGGGCGCCGCTCCGAGCCGCCGAAGCCGCGAACGTCCCAGGTCAGAACCGTGTAGCGGTCCCGGAACGCCGCGACCGTCGCTTCCCAGGCGTCCAGGTGGCCGCCCAGGCCGTGGGTGAAGACGACGACCGGTCCGCTGCCGGCGACCCGATAGTTGATCCGCGCGCCGTCAGCCGCAGTCGCGGATGCCACCGGTCAGGCTGCGCGCCGATTGAACAGGCCGACCGTCAGCACCAGCGGAATCAGGAAGAGTGTTGTGCGCAGCCAGCCCGGCATGTCCGTGAGGATCAGGATCAGGGTGAGCGGGATCCAGAAGACCATCCACATCCAGAGCGGGATCATTCTCCGCGGGGCAGGTTCGGCGCTTGCGCCCTCCGCGATGATGATGACGGCCAGGATGCCGAAACCGGCGCCGACGACACCGGCGATCAGGCCTCCGGCGGGGTAGGCGGCAGTAGCGAGAAGCAGTTCGGGCATGTTGGGGATTCCTAGGCGGTTCGCACGGGCGGGACCGGGTGCGCCGGCATTCCGGCGTGCCCGCGAGAATTCCCGCCGTGCCAGGTTCTGGGCGTTGAGCTTGCGGCGCGAATCGTAGCAGCCTGCGCGCTGCTGTACATTGATCCGGGAGGATCAGCCATGCGGGTCAGCATTTCCGTTCAGAGCGCGTACAACGTGGACGACCCTCGGGAGGGCGCGCGGAGGATGATCGACCGCGCGCGCGCTGCGCGGAACGCCGGACTCGACGCGCTGTTCGTCGGCGACCACCACGCGACGGCCATGCCGTACTACCAGAATACGGCGATCCTGGGGCGGATGCTGGCCGAATGGGGCGATCGGCCCGCCGGCGCCCTCTACCTGTTGCCGCTCTGGCATCCGCTGATCGTCGCGGAGCAGGTGGGCACCCTGGCCAGCGTGATGACGGGCCGGTTCATCCTGCAGTGCGCGATCGGCCCGGCCGACAACCAGTTCGACGCGATGGGCGTCCCCGTGCGGCAGCGGCCGTCGCGATTCGAACAGTCGCTCTCCATCCTGCGCCGGCTGTGGGCCGGCGAGACGGTGACTACCGAAGATGGGAACGATCGCTTCGGGCTTCGGGAGGCCCGCATCTCGCCCTGCCCGCCGGAACCCGTCGAGGTCTGGATCGGGGCCTCCGCGGCGCCGGCGATCGACCGCGCCGCCCGGCTGGGAGACGGCTGGCTGGCGGCGCCGGGGTTGACGCCCGCGGAGGCGCGCGAGCAACTCCGCCTCTACCGGGAAGCGTGCGAGCGAAACGGCAAGCCGGTCGGCGCGTGCGCGATCCGGCGCGACATCTACGTCGGTGAGACGGCGGCCGAAGCGGACCAGGCGGCTGCGGGAATCATCTCGCGCGGCTATCGGGGCTTTCCCCGCGAGGCGCTGATCGTGGGGGCGGCGGCGCGCGTGGCTGCTTCGTTCGCTGAGCTGGGCGAGATGGGGTACGACGAGATCGTCGTGCGGCACCTGGTCCAGCACCCGGCGAGGGTCCTGGACTCGATCGCGCGCCTCGCGGGGGTCAGGGAGAGTCTCGCTGCTGTCCGCCGTCCCACCTAGGTAGTGGCCGGTGCCGGCAGCGAGACCGCCGGCCTCGCGGCCTACTGGCCGAGATTGATCGGCGGCCCTCCGGACGCTTCCTCCTCGGAGGCGCCGGCAGAGAGATCGGGGAAGGGCTCGAGACCTTCGTCGAGTTCCACGCGGATACTCCTGAGCGCCATCGAGACCATCCGGTACTGGCCGACCGTGAAGATCAGGTCGATCATCTGCTGATCGCTATACCGAGCCTTGACGAACGCCCAGGTCCGTTCCGAGATTGCCGAATGGCGGTGCAGTTCCGTCGCGGCACGCAGGAGGTAGCGCTCGAAGCTGCTCCACGGACCGGCGTTCTCGCCCACGGCGACGTTGCGGATCTCCTCGTCCGTCATGCCGGCGGCCCTGGCCGCCCGCGCGTGGTGGCCCCATTCGTACTCGGCCTCGTTGAGCCAGGCGGTGCGCAGGATGATGATCTCGCGGTCCCGGTCGGGAAGGGTGCTGCCGCGCAGGATGTAGCCCCCGAACGGCCCCCAGGCCTCCATCAGCGGTGGATGATGAGAGAGGGTGCGGATCAGGTTGATGCTCTCGACACCCTCGGCCGCTGGAATCCGGGGGCCGGTTTCGCGTCGTTGCCGCTGAGCCGAGAGGGACCCGGCGACGAGAGCCAGGACGAGCGTCACCGCTGCCGTCCTGCGGAACCCGGTTGGCGCGTTCGCGCGCCAACCGTGTACGGATTCCGACGACCGGCGGCGGTTGGCGGAATGGAAGGTCTGCGTGTTCATGGTCGATCCTCCTTGGTCGGGGTCACTATAGCCCCAGGCTCAACTCCGGCGGGCAGCGGCGGTTCTGAAGCCCGAGTACTTCGGCTGGTCGATCGCGATCTGGTTGACCACGGTGGCGCGGAGATGTTCGTGGAGGCGGGTGTCGTGGAGCCCGATGGCGTCCTCGCGAATCGCGTGCACCAGTTTCCAGCGCAACTCGAGCAACGGGCCGTCCGCGTCGAGCAGGCGGCGGAGACGGCGGTGCTCCTGACGGCGGTGTTCGGCGCCGAAGTGCAGGTCGCGATAGACGATGTCGAGCGCATTGCCGGCGACCAGAGCATGGAAGCGGGTGCGCCCGGACGTTTCGTCCCTGACCTGTCCGTGAAGGAAGTCGCGGGTCGCTCCGACGAGTTCCTCGAGCCGCGGCATGTCGGGATCCGGGAGCTCGTCGGGGGCCGCGACCAGTTCGACCGGACCCGGGATCAGGAGATTCACGCAGTCGACCTGACACTCCGTTGTCCGGCGTCCGATCGTGACCCGCTCGACCGAGCGGTCCATCCCCTGACGGTAGTGCTGGGTCATGCCCAGGGTCGAAACGGCCCACCAGAAGGAGCCGAAGACCTCCCAGTACTGCACCCGCGCGAGCTCGACCGTCTTGCCGCTGGTCGTCTCGTAGCCGGCGAACAGGTCTTCGTACGTGCCGAAGCCGCCGACCGGCAGCTCGGGTCCCGCGCCGTAGCGCCAGGAGTTCGTGCAGATCCAGCCCAGGTCCCGCATCGGGTCGCCGATGTGGGCGATCTCCCAGTCGAGCACCGCGCTGACGCCGGTCTGGTCGACCATCAGGTTGCCGTTGCGGAAGTCGTTGTGAACCAGGGTCCGATCCGGTGAATCCGGCAGGTTCTCCATCAGCCAGCGCGCCGTGAAGTCGATCATCGGCTGCGGCGTGTCGAGGGCCTCGTATCGGCCGCGGGTCTGCTCGATGAAGTCCGACGCGCTCAGGCTCGCCAGGTCGCGGTCGAGGCCGTGGGCGTCCAGGTCGATCGTGTGCAGCCGGCCCAGGATCTCGCCGCATTGCCGGGCGAGCTTCGGGCGCACGTCCGCGAGGTCGGGGGAGCGCACGATCCGCGCGCCGAGGGCGATGCCGTCGAGCCACTCCATGACGAAGCCCGCGCCGAGTTCGTCGCCGGGCTCGAGGACGTAGAACACCTCGGGTTCGGGGATGCCGTTCTCGCGGGCGACCTGCATCAGCTTCGCCTCGATCCGCAGGCCCGGCGCGCTCCGCTCGACTGCCCGTCTGTCCTCCTGCTTGCCGCCGGGGGATCGTCTGAGCGCGAGCCGACGGTGGCCGTCGGCGGTCTTGATCCGCAGTCTGTACGTTTCCTGGCTGGCGCCGCCCGAGAGCCGCTCAATGGCGGCCAGGCGCTCGCAATCGGCGATCTCGCGCCGGAGCACCCGGTCCAGCCGAGCCTCGAAGCTGTCCGGCGCCCAGGCGCCGCCGCTGCCGCTGCCGCCGGCGACGGGAGCGAGCAGGTAGATCTCGTCGCCTTCGTGGAGTTCGCGATCGCGGTTGTCCTCGAGTGGGCAGCGCTCGCCGTTGATCATCAGCGTGTCGCGCAGATGCGGCGAGTGAGAGATGGCCTCCGACAGCGGTACGCCGGCGCGGTCGGCTGCCGGAAGCAGCTCGGCAAGCGTTGCGCCGGGCGCGAGCCGGAACGTATGGTCGACGTCGTGCCAGCCGGCGCCGATCCGTCCCTTGATCAGAACGCGGACGCGGATCTTCGTTCCGGAAGGGGAACGAACGAGGCTGCGCA
>JAJDZH010000154.1 GCA_022824725.1 Thermoanaerobaculia bacterium
GACGCCGGGCGCGCGGACGACTACCTCGAGATCGGGCTCGGCGGGTCGCTCCAGTGGAACCCGCTCGACGATCCGCTGCTCGACTCCTACTCGCTCGCCTACGGCGTCGCGTCGCTCATCAACCAGCTCTTCGGCAAGTCGCGCGAACCGTTCTGGCAACAGGCGTACACGAATCTGGTGCGCTGGATCATCGAGCTGCACCGGCTCCTGCCGGAGGGCTGGGTCACGCTGCGCGACATCTACCGCTGCACGGTCGACGCCGAACTGCTCAGGGACAGGATCGCGGAGGCGCACGCGCACGCCGAGGAGCGCTGTTCCGTCCGCGCGATCATCGCCGCCAAGGACCTGACCAAACACAAGCAGCCCCTCGAGGACGCGGCCTGGGAGCCGGTGCCGGGGAGCGCGAAGGCGGGATGCCGGCTCGATGCCGCGCTGCGGGCGAAGCTCGGGGAACTCGACATCGGCTATGAGACGGAGTTCATCGGAGGCGGAGCCGGGAGGGAGTTCGCCGAGAGCGTCGAGGCCATCGAGCGGTGGTACGCCAAGGACTGGTCTCAACTCGACGCCAAGCTCCGCACCTCGATCGTCGAGGGGATCAGCGTCTTCCTGTCGCTCTTCGACCAGCCGGAGGTGGCCAGCGTGTTCTGTCCGCCGCCGCCTCCGGAAGAGACCGCCGATGCCGAGCCGGACGGAGACCCCCCGGATGTCGGGCCGGTGACTGGCCTGCGGCGGCGGCTGCCGCCGCTCGCCCAACTGATCGACGAGGGCAAGGTCCTGGCGCTGAACATGCCCGCCGGAGCGAACCCGGCCCTCGCCCGCGCCATCGGCGTGCTGCTCAAGAACGCGTGGATGCAGGCGCTGCTCCGGAGGCCCGCCGAGGCCGCACGCTACCCGGACCGCTACATGCGGCCCGCCGTCTTCATCTGCGACGAATATCAGGCGTTCGCGACCGTGGGGCAGGACGACCCGTCCGGCGACGAGAAGGCGTTCGCGCTCACGCGCCAGTGCCGCTGCATCCCGATCGTGGCCACGCAGTCGATTTCCTCGCTCCGCTCCGTGCTCCCCTCGGGCGAGGCGTGGCGCACGCTCGTCCAGACGCTCCGCACCCGGATCTTCCTGTCTCTCTCCGACGAGGGCTCCGCGAAGATCGCGTCCGAGATGTGCGGCTCCGTCATGAAGACGCAGGCCTCCTACACCTTCACCGAGACCACGGGCAGGCCCGAGTTCTCGCTGCTATCGGGCCGCGCGGGCGGCGGACGCGGCACCATCGGCGCGAGCAAGTCGTTCCGGCGGTCGAGGGAGCCGGTCTTCACGCCGCGCGAGTTCTCGCTGCTCGCCAACTACCAGGCGATCTGTCTGCCCTACGACGGCGTCAAGTCGCTGCCCGCACGGCGCGTCTACCTCAAGCCCCACTACCTGCCGAGGGAGATAGGCTACTGGCGGCAGCGCGAGGAGGGCACGATATGAAGCGCGCCAGCGGCGTCGGCCACCTGACCCCGTTCCTTCCCGGTCTGGAGACACTGCTCGGGGACCCCGAGGTCTCCGAGATCATGATCAACGGTCCCGCGAATGTCTGGGTCGAGCGGGCGGGGAAGCTGGAGCCCCACGAGGCGCCCGAACTCACGGCCGCATGGCTCCACAGGGCGGCGATCCACATCGCCCGGCCGCTCGGACTCGATCCCGCCCAACGACCGATCCTGGACGCCCGGCTCGAAGACGGGTCGAGGGTCGCGATCTGCACGCCGCCCGCGAGCCCCGAGGTCGCGATCACCATCCGCCGGTTCGGCGGCCGCGCGTTCTCGGCCGAGGACCTGGTGCGCCTGGGCTCGCTGCCCGAAGACATCCTCGATGCGGCTCGGAGCACGCTCGCGGCCCGCCAGAACATCCTGGTCTCCGGCGGCACGGGCTCGGGCAAGACCACGCTGCTGAACGCGCTCATCGAACTCCTGCCGGAAGACGAGCGGATCGTCGCCATCGAGGACACGCTCGAACTCAGGATCGACCGCGCGAACTGCCTCCGCTTCGAGGCGGGAGCCGCCCTCTCCGAGACGCCCGTCGAGATCCGCGACCTGGTGCGCCACGCGCTCCGCCACCGGCCCGACCACATCGTCGTCGGCGAGGTCCGGGGCGGCGAGGCCGCAGACCTGCTCCAGGCGCTCAACACCGGCCACGGCGGCTCGCTCACGACCATCCACGCCAACAACGCGCGCTCCGCGCTCTCGCGGCTCGCGAGCTGCGCCATGCAGGCCGGCGACGCGCTTCCCTGGGAGGTCACGTGCCGGGGCGTCGTCGACGGGATCTCGCTCGTCCTGCATGTCGCCCGCCGCGGAGGCCGCCGGTTCGTCGAGGACGCGCTCGAGGTATGCGGCTACGACGCGCCCACCGGCCACTGGATCACCGCGCCGCCCGGAGCGGAGCACGGGACGCGACCGGAGAGAAGAACCCACACCCACCCACCGAAGGAGGTGAACGCATGAAACGCGATGACGGGACCATCCGGGTCCGCACGCTCGACGACTTCGACCGCGAGCTCGCACGCGACGGCGGCGAGACGCTCGAAGTCGAGGCCGAGCTGGCCGAGGAGTACGGCCTCTTCCCCGAGGAGGTCGGAACCGAAGACGAGATCGCGGCCGCCTGGGACGACCCGCACGGAGAGGCCGGGGAGAAGGAGGGCGACCGATGAAGCACGATGAATACCACCGCAAGTTCGCCGACGCGATCATCGAGCAGATCAGGAAGGGCACCGCGCCGTGGCAGAAGCCGTGGGCGCCGGGCGAGCGCGTGATGCCCATGAACGTGGACACCGACCGCTCCTACCGGGGCGGCAACAGCCTGCACCT
>JAJDZH010000422.1 GCA_022824725.1 Thermoanaerobaculia bacterium
CCGAAGACGGCCATGACGCGGCCGCGGGACAGCGGCTCGGCGGCCTCCTGGACGATGGCGCGGGCCAAGGTGGTCGTGACGCCCATGTTGAGGCCCCAGGCGACGACTCCGGTCACGACCAGCCACCAGGCGGGTTCGACCCAGATCAGGAACAGGACGACGACTCGGGAGAGCTGGAACAGGATGAACCAGCGGCCGGGCTTCTGGAACGGCATGAAGCGGAGCATGATCAGGTTCGAGACGACCGCGCCGGCGAAGAAGACGATCATCAGCCACGAGAGCAGTTCCGCGTCGCCGTCGTAGACCTCCCGGACGATGAAGGGAAAGGCGGTCAGGAAGCCGCCCGCGTTGAAGATGCTGGAGACGAAGTTGACCGTCAGCGCGTCGAAGACCGGACGCTGGAGGTAGGAGGCGCGGAAGCCCTCGCGGATCCGGCGCCAGGCGGGCTCCGTCGGTCCGCTGCTGGAGGACTCGTGGGAGCCGATCTTCCGGATCCAGAGCGCGGCCGCGACCAGACACAGGCACTGGACCAGCAGGACCTGGCGCAGACCGATGCGGTCGAGCTGACCGGCGGCGCCGATCCCGATCATCGTGGTGAACATCGTGATGGCGGTGGACGCGGTCACTCCCCGCTGAAGATCCCGGCCCGCGATGCGGCTCAGCACGGACTGCTGGGCCGGTCCGGAGAAGGACAGGGCGGCGCTGATTCCGAGGCCCCACGCGGTCACGGTCCAGACGCTGAGTTCTCCGAGTTCGAGCACGAGAATCAGCCCGAGGGGTACGAGAGCCGCCGCGGCGAACACCCGGGTCAGCGTTGCCCGGGCGTCCGTGCGGTCGGCGCTGGCGCCGCCCCAGAGCATGATGATCACGCCGGGAAGGCCGACCGCCGCCTGCAGCGGGCCGACCCGGCTGGCCGGGAGCGACAGCGCGCTGATCAGCAGCCAGGGCAGGAGGAGCTGGTACATGCCCAGGCCGGAACTCGAGCAGGCCAGTGTCCCCATGTACGCTTGCAGGCCCGGTCGGTTCCAGAGACGGTTGGGCGGAGTTGGGGGGCGAGCGATGACGACTACCTCGGTTGGCGGCGGTCGGACGGGATGGCGAAGGCTACACGGGGCCTTTCGGCGGCGCGCGGCGCGGGGCCTGTGGCTCGGTGTCGCCGCGGCGACCGCGGTGGGCGCCGGGAGTTGTACGGTTTCGGCACAGGAGCGGACCGACTTCGCGGCGCTCCGCCGGCAGATGGTGCGCGACACGATCTCCGAGCCCCGCGACGGCCGGCCGCCGGTCCTCGACGTGCGCGTCGTCGACGCGATGGAGAAGGTGGAGCGCCACCTGTTCGTGCCGGAGGACGTCCGGGAGTGGGCGTACCGGGACTCGCCGCTCGGGATCGGCTGGCGGCAGACGATCTCGCAGCCCTACATCGTCGCGTTGATGACGGAGCTCGCGGAACCCGACCCGGAGGACAGGGTGCTGGAGATCGGTACCGGCTCCGGCTATCAGGCCGCGGTGCTGGCCGAGATCGTGGATCACGTGTACACGATCGAGATCGTGGAGCCTCTGGGGCTGCGGGCGGCGGCGGCGCTCGATGCGGCCGGCTACGGGAACGTGACGACGCGCATCGGCGACGGATACGCGGGCTGGCAGGAGGAAGCGCCGTTCGACGCGATCATCGTCACCGCGGCGCCGGACCACGTCCCGCAGCCGCTGATCGACCAGTTGGCGACCGGCGGCCGGCTGGTGCTGCCGGTGGGGCCGGTGGCCGGCCGCCAGGAACTCCAGGTACTGGAGAAGCAGGCGGACGGGTCAGTGGAGCGGACCCGGGTGATCCCGGTGCGCTTCGTGCCGCTGACGCGGAACCGCTAGCGGCAGCTACAGCGGCACTTCCTCGCCCTCGCCTTCGATGACGAGGCCGAGGGTCACGTCGCCGAGCGGCACGGCCAGAGTCGGCTGGTCGAGGTCGTTCCAGAACATGGTGGCGCTCTCCGCGCCGTCGTAGTTCTGGAACAGGGCCATCGTCATCGGGTGGTTGGCGCCTTCGATGATCGTGATGCTGGCCTCGACGAGGGGCTCCTGCTCCGGGAAACCGTAGGGATCGAAGGTGTCGAGTGCCACCGGGATCAGGACGAGGAAGTCGCGGAACCAGGTCTGGCCCGTGTGGTCGCCGTCGGCCGGCTGCACGGCGTAGCGGAGAGTGTAGATGCCGGCCGGCACGATCTGCTTCTTGTAGGTGCTCCAGCCGTCCGTCGTGCGCATCAGGCCGACCAGGCCGCCGGGGGGCAGGGTCGGGTACTCGACCCCGAGTTCGGCCGACGGGTCCTGCATCGGCAGCGCGGGCGGGAACCAGAACTCGATCGGCTGGCCCTCGTCCCGGACCACCTTGTAGCCGGCCGGATCGAGCAGCGGCCCCAGCCAGTCCGGCAGATCCGGCGGCAGTGCCTCCGTGCGCTCGAGCGACGGGTCGGCCGCAAGCGGCGCGGCGAGCACCAGCCCCGCGAGCAACAGCCCGACGAGCGGGAGACCGGCGCTCCTCACTCGAAGTTGATGAGGTAGTGCCGGAAGTTCTCGGGCCCGACCTCGTCCAGCATCTGCAGGAACAGCACGAGCGGCTCGATGTCGGCGTCCGTGATGTTGATCTCGCCGAACAGCGGGTCGACGCCTTCCTGTTCG
>JAJDZH010000099.1 GCA_022824725.1 Thermoanaerobaculia bacterium
CCAGTACCTCCAGGCGGCCCGAGAGGACCGCCGTCCGAGCCGTCTCCAGCAGACCACGGCGAAAACCGCCTTCCGCCTCGAGCGGCAGTTGGGCGCCCCCGAGCAACCGGCGGACGATCTCCGCTCCCGCGTACCGGGCCACGAGAGGCCGGTCAACGCCGACTTCGACCTCTTCGGTGTCCGCCGGGCCTTCCCGGTCTGCCTCCTCAGCACCGGTGGCCGCCGACAGGAACGTCGCGACGACTTCCACCGGTTGCCGGGCGAGCAGCAGGTGGGCGAGCGCGGTACCGAGATCGAACTCCGGGTCGCCCGGGCTGCTGTGCTGCGGGTCCACCACGCGGACGTCGCCGTTCGGCAACAGCAGCCAATTGGCGGGATGGAACGCGCCGTGAACCAGGCAGGCGCCAGCACCGAGGAAACGCCGGCCGAGCTCCGCGACCGCATCCCGGAAGGCGCCGTCCGACCGCAGGGCCGAGGCCGCGGCTCCCAGGCCGGGCTCGATGTCGTCAAGCGCACCTTCGTCCGGCGCGGGACCGTCGGAGCCGAAGCCGTTGCCGCCTTGCCCGCGCGAGCCGAACGGCGCCTCGAACAACAGGCGGTGACTCAGCGCCTTCATGCCGCCGTTCGCGAACTCCGCATCCTGCTCTCCGCGCGTGCCGCGGCGCAGCGCCCGAAGGAACCCGCCCAGAGCCTCCGCTGTCCCCTCGCCGAGCGAACTGCCCCGGTAGAGCGACGCGAGATGCGAAGCGCCGCGAAAGTCCTCGAGCAGCAGCAGGCACCTCGCTTCGTTGGCCGCCATCAGGCGCGGCACGAGAGCCGCCGCCTCTGGTACCCGAGCCACTTCCCTGTAGAACGTGTACTCGCCGCGCCAGCGGTCGGCAGGCATGGCGACCGACTCGTCCCGCCGGAGCCAGGGCAGCGACTGCTTCAGCACCGCGGTGCGCCAGCCGCCACGCAGTTCCTGGAGTTCGACCCGCATCACGGTGCTCGACTCGCCGCCCAGGGAAGCGCAGGTCGTGACCTGCTCCTCGTCGCCCAACCAGCCGACCGCGCCCATCACCAGGTCCACGCGCCCCGCCTGGTCGGCCGACAGGACGTGAACTTCCGGGTGCTCAGCCTCGAACTCGGCCCGCCGGCTCATCGGCGCAAGCTATCACCGGGAAGGACGCCATATGCTTGTTCGGGAGCGGTCGAATGTCCGGCGAACGACAGGTGCTGCGGATCGCGATGTGGTCCGGCCCCCGGAACATCTCGACCGCGATGCTGCGCGCCTGGGGGAACCGCGACGACACCTTCGTCTGCGACGAGCCGCTCTACGCGAACTACCTGCTGGAGCATGGCTTCGACCATCCCGGCCGGGAGGAGATCCTCACCCGCCACGACAGCGACCTGGACCGGGTCACGAAATGGCTGACCGTGGACGCGCCGGAAGGCCGGCCGGTCTTCTACCAGAAGCACATGGCGCATCACCTGTTGCCGGAAACGGACCGGTCCTGGGTGGCGAAGCTCACCAACGTCTTCCTGATCCGCGACCCGGCGGAAATGCTGACGTCCCTGATCCACATCCTGCCGCGCCCCGAGCTGCCCGATACCGGCCTGCCCCAGCAGCGGGAACTCTTCGACCTGGAATGCGAGCGCCTCGGCCGCGCCCCGGCGGTGATCGACTCGGCCGACGTGCTGCGGAACCCCCGCGCGGGCCTCGAGAGCCTGTGCGCCGCGGTCGGCGCGGAGTTCGACGAGGCGATGATGAACTGGCCGCCCGGCCGGCGCGAGACGGACGGCATCTGGGCGCCGCACTGGTACGGTGCGGTCGAGAAGAGCACGGGCTTCGCGCCCTACCGGCCCAAGAACGAGCCGGTCCCGGAGTTCCTGGACGACGTGCTCGCAGAGTGCCAAAAGCACTACGATCACCTCGCCGCGCATCGTCTCCTCTTCTGAGCCTCGTCTTCCGACCCGTCCCCCAGAACGCCAGCGAACCCCTCATGCTGCAAAAGGCCGACCCCAGGAACGCCGACCTGCTCGTCAACATCAACGGCGAGCTGATCCACCGTGACCAGGCGGGCATCAGCCCGTTCGATTCCGCCGTTCAGGGCGGCGACGCCGTCTGGGAGGGGCTGCGTCTGTACGAGGGCCGCATCTTCAAGCTCGAGCAGCACCTGGACCGCCTCCGCCACTCGGCGCTGGCTCTGGCCTTCGCGGAGATCCCAAAGCACCAGGAGATCATCGACGAGATCCGCCGCACGCTGGAAGCGAACGGGATGCGGAACAACGTCCACATCCGCCTGACCCTGACCCGCGGCGTCAAGATCACCTCCGGCATGGACCCGCGGCTCAACACCGCCGGCCCCACCCTGATCGTCCTTGCCGAGCACAAGGCGCCGGTGTACGGCTCGCAGCCGATCCGGCTGATGACCTCGTCGATCCGCCGCTTTCCGCCCGACTGCATGGATCCGAAGATCCACCACAACAACCTGATCCAGTCGATCATGGCCAAGATCGAGGCGAACGCGGCCGGCGCCGACGACGCCCTGATGCTGGACCGACAGGGCTTCGTGGCGGAAACGAACGCGACCCATGTCTTCCTCGTGCGTGGCGGCGTCGTGGTGACCAGCCACTGCCACGCCTGTCCGGAAGGCGTGACCCGGGCGACCGTGCTCGACCTCTGCCGGGAGAACGGCATCCCCCATGAAGTGACCGACTACACCCAGGCCGAGCTCTACCGCGCCGACGAGGCGTTCTGCACCGGCACGATGGGCGAACTCGTGGCGGTCACGGACGTCGACGGCCGTCCGATCGGTGGTAGCGAGCGGCCGGTGCTCGAGCGGCTGCAGGGGCTGTTCCGCGAGCTGACGGCCGCGAGCGGCTATCCCATCCTGGGCTAGCGCCAGAGGGTGAGCGCGGTGGAGCCGACGAGCCACCTGGAGCCGGAAGGGGTCTCGCCCTCCACGACCAGGCTGCAGAAGTGGCTGCTCGGTCTGCTGCTCCTGTGGGCGCTCGCCGTCCGCGTGCTCTTCAGTTGGCCGGACCCAACGATGAACCGGCTCTGGGACGAGCGCTACAACGCCGGCAACGTTGCCGCAATCCTGGCCCACGGCCAGTGGCGGCCGGTGCGCACCCACTATCCGACGCTCTCCTACCTGCCTCACGCGGCGACCCTCAAGGTGTACGAGACGGCGCGCTCCCTGCCATCGCTCTCCTCCTTGCCGACCACGTTCAGGATCGCGCCGGATGAACGGCCTTATCTCACCCGAATCGCCGTGCGCTACTCCCGGATCCTCCAGGCCCTGCTGGGCACCGCCTCGCTGTTCGTCGTGTTCCTGATCGGACGGCGGCTGTTCGGTCCCTGGATGGGCCTGGGCGCGGCCTCCCTGCTCGCCGTCGCCCCCTGGCACCTGCGCCAATCGGGGGTGTTCAAGCCCGACGTCATGCTGGTCCTGACCGCCGCGCTGACCCTCTACGCGATCCTCGCCGCGCGCCGAAGCGAGGGTCTCCGGGCGTACGCGATCGCCGGCGCGATGGTCGGCGCCACGGCCGCCGCCAAGTGGAACGGCGCGGCGCTCGCGCTGCCGCTGCTCCTCGCCATCGCCCTGGGCGGCGTCCGCGATGTCGGTCTGCTGTTCCGCCGCACCGCGGCCGCGGCCGCCGGCGGCGCGGGAGTACTGCTCCTGCTCAATCCCTGGCTGGTCCTGGCGCCCGAGATGTACCGCCGCCATCTCGGCAACACCGTGGGTCACTACCGGGAACGGCTCGCCGAAGTCGGCGCGGGCCTCTTCGACCAACCGCTGAACGCGGTGACCAGCCTCGCCGGCAGCGTCTACTTCAGCCCCGTACTGGGCGCATGCGGGCTCCTCGGCCTGGGCTGGATGTTCGTTCTCGCGATCCGCGCCCGGGGCGGGTTCAGTCGACCTCTGCCGGGAGCGGTCGGAGACGCAACCGCCGGAGACGCCTGGATCCTGGCCGTCTTCTTCGGCGGCTACGTCGGCTCGCTGTGGATCGTCACCCGCTATCCGAAGCCGCCGAACTGGTTGATCGTGGCTCCGGTCGTGGCCCTGGCCGGCGCCTGGTTCATCGGCAGGCTGGCAAGCGCCGCACGTGCGCTGCCCGAGACCCGGTTCACGGTCGCCGCCCTCGCCATCCTCGCCACCGTCGCCGGACTCGCCGGTCTCGACAAGGCCCGGTTCGTCCACGCCACGGTGTACGACGTCAACGTCCCCCTGGCGTCCGCGGAAGCGGCCCGCACGGCGGGCAGGCCCAAACCGCTCAGGGGGCGAACCTTCGTCACCGAACTGCCGCTCGGGGCCCAGGACTTCGACCCCCGGATCTGGGACGGGAACTACGTTTCCACGCTGATCCGCACGGAGAACATCGCGGCCGAGTCCGCGTACGAGCTTCAAGCCGCGGACATCCTGCTGTTCCCGGCTTCGCGCCTCGCACCCAGCCAGGACTCCGTCTACCGGGAACTGGCTGCCGAACGGCCCGGCGCCACCGTCCAGCACTTCGAGCCGAGTCTGTTCCGGCTGCGCGGAGAGCCCGTAGTCCTTGTCCGCCAGTCCTTCGCTGCGGTCGAACCGCCCGCACCCGCTGTCTTCTCCGCGGCGGGCGAAGGGCTCTACGACCTCGACCCGGCCGCTCTCCACCCGCAAGCCGGCACCGCCGAAGCAGCCCGACACCTCGTATCGCTGGAGATCGCCGTACGCACCCCCACCCGGGACGACGTACGGATCTCGATCGAAGTCGCGGGCACTTCCATGCCCTGCCGGCATACCCAGAGAGGCAGGGAACGACGCCGCTGCCTGACGCCGCGTTTCGAACCGTCGCAGTCACCGGTCCGAATCCTGGTCGAGCCGGCGCGCGAGGTCATCGACGTCACCAGGTTCCACTGGCGGCGGCCTGGCTAGGGGCCAACCCTTGCCAATCGCACGCTTCTGTGCGAGGCTCCTGCTGCGTTGCAGCAAGCAGCGCAGCAAAGCCCCTCCCCACATGTGATCCGCCCGTTCTGGAGACCACCAAAATGGCCACGGACTTGAACCGGTTCCTGACCCCTCTCGATGCCGCCTTCCTCTATGTCGAACGCCCCAACGAGACGATGCACATCGGCGGCTGCATGGTCTACGAAGGCGACTTCTCGAAGGAGTACGTGCTCCAGCAGCTCGCCGCCCGCATGCACCTGCTGCCCCGCTACCGCCAGAGAGTGCTGTTTCCGCCCTTCCTCGTCTCCCACCCGGTGTGGGTGGACGACCCTTCGTTCAACCTGGAGAATCACGTCGAGGAAGTCCGGATCCCGGAGGACAGCGACCACCAGGTGCTCGCCCGCGCCGCCGCCGAGGCGTACAGCGGCATGCTCGACCGCAACCGGCCGCTCTGGAAGGGGATTCTGCTGCGGGGCATTCCCGGCCACACCGCGGTGGTCTGGAAGATCCACCACGCGATGGTCGACGGCGTCTCGGGAGTCGATCTGTCGATGGTGCTGAGCGACCTCTCGCCCACGGACGAGCTGCCGGAGCCTCCGGCCGAGACCTGGGCGCCGAAGCCGCTGCCCGACTCCCTGAGCCTGCTCCAGGAGGCCATGCAGCATCGTCTCGGCGAGTTGAGCCGGTCCTGGAGCAGCACCGCCTTCGACGCCATGCGGCCCGACCTGATGGCCGATCGGATGCGTGAGATGGTGGCTGCCAGCACCGCGACTCTGCCGGCCGCTACGCCGGCGCCGCGCACCATCTTCAACCGGCCGGTGAGCAAGGAGCGCGGCTTCGCCTGGGCCCAGTTCTCCTTCCCGGCGATGCGCGCGGTGAAATCGGCCCTCGGCGGCACCGTGAACGACGTCGTACTCACCGTGCTCGCCGGCGGCATCGGCCGCTACCTGCGGGCGCGCGGCCAGGATCCGAAGGGACTCGAACTGCGCGCCATGTGTCCCGTCAGCATGCGCCAGGAGGACGAACGAGGCCAGCTCGGCAACCTGGTCTCGAACATGATCGCACCGCTCTTCGTCGGCGTCGACGATCCCGTCGAACGCCTCGGCAAGGAACGGGACGCGATGAACAGGCTGAAGGAAGCTGGCCAGGCGAAGGCCTTCTACCAGATGACCCAGTTCGGCGAACGGGTGCCGCCGCTAATGGCCGCGATCGGCGCGACGATGCCCTTCTCCCAGACCCTGTTCAACACGGTATCGACGAACGTGCCCGGGCCGATGATCCCGCTCTACTTCGGGCGCCACAAGCTGGTCGACTGGCTGCCGCTGGGCATCGTCTCGAACAACATCGGCCTGTTCGTGGCCATCCTGAGCTACAACCAGCGCATCACGCTGGGAATGACGGTGGACGCGAAGCTGATCCCCGACGCCTGGCGACTCGCCGGGTGCCTGGAAGAGTCCTATGCCGAACTCCGCGAAGCGGCGGGCGTCGAGGACGAGGAGCCATTGGGCGCACGCTGCTTCGCCTCCGCGGCGGCCGCGGTCGAGGCTCACGAGGAGACCGCCGCGCTCGAACTCGTTACCGGCTCCGAGCCGGACGCGACGTCCGACCCGGACGATCCACTGCGAGGCGCCGCGTAGTGACGGCATCGGCCCGACGCCCACGGTCCAGCCCGATCTGGAACGTGAATCCTCGTCTCCTGCGGGACTCGGTGCCGGCGGCCCTGCCGCTGTGGCGCGAGGCGTTCGCGGCAATGGAGTTCTCCCTCCTGCCGCTCACGCCGATCTACCACGGCATCGGCGTACCGCGCGGCGACGGCGCCGCGGTCATCGTCGTTCCCGGCTTCACCGGCACCGACGGCTACCTGGCGCCGATGCGCGGCTGGCTCCGCCGCATCGGTTATCGCGCCTATCCCTCGCGCATGGGGCACAACGCCGACTGCCTCGACCGCCTGGGCAACCGGCTCATCGAGACGATCGAGGAGTCCGCCGGCGAAACCGGCCGCGGGGTTCATCTGGTCGGCCACAGCCTGGGGGGCATGCTGTCGCGCGGCGTGGCGTGCCTGCGTCCCGAGCTGCTCGCGTCCGTCACGACGATGGGCTCACCGATCCGCGGCGTCCGCTCCCATCCCCTGGTGATGCGGATGGCGGAGGCCGTGCGCCGCCGCGTCGTCGAGCAGGACGACAGCCGGGAGCCCGCCTGCTTCTCCGGCGACTGCCGCTGCGACCTCGTCCGCGCGGTTCAGAGCACCTTCCCGGACGAGATGCCGCAACTCGCCATCTTCACCCGGCGGGACGGCGTCGTCGCCTGGCGCTACACCCGGCTCCACGACCCGGCACGGAACCGCGAAGTCCCCGGCACCCACGCCGGTCTGGCGGCCAATCCCCTCGCCTACTACCACCTCGCCCGCTTCCTGAAGCGCCACCCGAGCCCCGCGCTGGGTCCGGAGACGGCCCCGTGACCGCAGCCAACGCCCTCCTGACGCCTGACCAGGCGGTCCTCTGGAACCTGGAGCGCCGCAGCCCCGGGTTGCACGTCGCGGGTCTCGCGCTGGTTTCCGGCGAGATCGACCGGCGGGAGCTTCTCCACTGGATGACCCGGCTGCGCAGACTCCCCCGCTTCGGCCTCCGCGTCGAACGGTCGCCCTACGGCCCGCCGCGCTGGCGCTCGGCGCCCTTCGAGCTCGAGAAACACCTTCACGTCGTCTCGAACGGCAACCCCGTGTCCGCGCTCCACGAGGCCCTCGGCAAGCCGCTCGACCCGGGCCGGCCACTGTGGGAACTCCATCTGGCGCCCGGCTACCACGACGGCGGCGACGCCCTCCTGGTCAAGTCGCATCTGGTCGCGGCCGACGGCCTGGCCACTGGCGACTTCTTCCACGCGCTCTTCGCGAGCGGCCCGGAAGTCGACGAGAAGAAGGCAGCCGGTCCGGCCACCAACGGCGTCCGCTCCGGAGCGCGACCGACCGAGTGGTTCGAGAACTGGACCCGGACCGGTCAGGACCTGCTGGCGGGCCTCCAGGAACTCTCCTCGGAGGAGGCACGGACCGCTTTCCTGACCTTGAGCGAGACGATGCCCGATCTGGGTCTCCCGCCGCTGCCACTGCCGTTCAACGGGCGGTTGGGCGGCCGGCGACGCCTGATCCGTACTGCCTTCCCCTACGCCGACATCCGAGCGATCCGCGCCCGGCTGGGAGGCACGCTTTCGGACGTCGTCGTCGCCCTGGCCGGCGGCGCACTGCAGCGCTACCTCACCGCCAGAGGGCTCTCCGTCCAGGGGCGGAGCCTGCGGGTCGCACTGGCAACCGACATTCCGGAGCACGAACGGAAGCGGCGAAGCCTGCTGCCCATCGAAGTCCCCCTCGAGGTCGGCGCCGCCGACCGGCTGCGCTCGGTGCATCAGCTCACGCGGCTGCTGCGAGCCGCCCGGGTAGCGGACGTGCTGTCCCGCTTCACCGGCATGCAACAGGCCGCGGGTCCCCTGGCGGCCGCCGCGCTCGCGATGGCTTCCTCCGTCCGGCCGCCGTTCCACCTCACCGTAGCCAACGCCAACGGCCCCCAGATCCCGCAGTTCCTGGCCGGCCGACCTCTTTCCGGCTACACGCCTTCCTGGCCCCTCGGCTTCGGCCAGGGGCTCTCCTGCGCGTTCTTCGCCTACAACCAGTCACTGCACGTCGGCCTCACCGTGGACGAACGAGGCTGCCCCGACGCCGAGACGCTGCCCGACCTGCTCGCGGAGTCGTTCGCCGAGCTCCACGAGGCGGCCGGAAGCGTTTCCCGGCGTCGGCGCAAGACTCCGTTCCAGGCCCAACCGACGGCCGCTTCATGACCCGGAGACACCATGACCCGTAACAACATCCCGAGACAGGTGCTCGACTTCCAGAAGCAGGTTCTCGAGTTCCAGCGAGCCGCCTTCGAGAACGGCTACGACGCGATCGTCGCTCTCCAGGAGCGTCAACTCGAACTCGCCGACCGGATGATGAACCAGGTACCCAACCTGCCGGACGAGGCGCGCGAACTGATCCGGACCTGGCGGGGCGCCGCCGAGGACGGCCAGCGTCAGTTCAAGAGCACGGTCGACGGCTCCTTCGATGCCGTGACGGCCTATCTCGACCGGCTGGCCGGCGGTAGCGACGACAACGAAGCGACCGCCCAGACCCCATCCACGCAAGAAGCCCAAGAGGAGGCAGTTGAGTGAACGACATGGCGACCCAGTACCCGCGGACGGTCCGCCTCAAGAACCAGTCCTTCAGGTTCAGTCTTCTGAGGCAGGAAGATCGCGATGACGTGCTCGCCTTTGCGCGCGCCCTGCCGGAAGAGGACCTCCGTTTCCTGCGTGTCGACATGACGGATCCGAAGGTCGTCGACAACTGGGTCGAAGGCGCTCTGGCCGGAACGCGCGTCGCCGTGCTCGCCCATCTCGACGAACGTGTGGTCGGCTACGGCAGCCTGAACCGGCGCGAGTCGTCCTGGATGCGGCACCTGGGCGAGATCCGGATCATGGTGCTGCCCGAAGTCCGCCAGGTAGGCCTCGGCGGCCACCTGGCCCACGACGTGTTCCACCTGGCCCAGCAGATCGGGCTGACCAAGATCGTCGCCCAGATGGCCCGCGAGCAGCGGGGCGCCCGTCAGATGTTCCAGAACCTGGGCTTCTCGGTGGAGGCCCTGCTGGCCGACTGGGTCATCGACCCGAACGACGCCACGCACGACCTGATCCTCATGTCGTACGACGTGACCGGACTGGAAGCCGGGGCGTAGACGGGCTCCGTGATGAAGCTGCTGCGTCCCTAGCAGTCCGTGGCAGGATGGTCGCCGCTTCGCGGCGCGTTGTCTTCAGAGGCCGGCGAGGGCGCCGGCGCACCCAGTGTGCCGCGCCAGGTCCGACAGACTGCCAGCGTCGGCGCTGCCGCCCGGGCGCGAACGGATCAGTCGGCGTCGCGGTTCGCCTTGTTCTCTCTGGCCGGCGGCCGCAAGCCCGTCCCCAGACCGCCGAACCAGAGCTTGAACATCTCCTGGGGATCGGCGTACTTCAGGTTGGCGGCCATGCGATCCCGGAACTTCTCCAGCATCTCGTTCTGAATCCCCGCCAGGTCGGGGAGGCCCAGAAAGGCGCGCGCCTCTTCGGGCGTGCAGTCGATGTCCAGCTTGATCTTCACGGGTGCTCCCTTCGTCGCGGCGTTCTACGGCACAAACTCGTAGCATACGCGGGTCGAGGGCACCGTCGCCGCGGCTGCGAGCAGGTTGTCCGAGCGACTGTCCCGACTGCACGCCGCGGCGAAGTCCTGCGGCTACAATCGCCCGAATGTCTGAAACGCCTTCGCCCGGGTCCGGCTCGGGCGGCCCCCTCGACGGCATCCGGGTGCTCGACTTCACGAGCTTCATCGCCGGCTCCTACGGCGCCATGCTGCTCGGCGACATGGGCGCGGATGTCCTGAAGATCGAGTCGCCTGGCGGCGACAACGCCCGGCACTGGGGACCTTTCATCGAAGGCGAGAGCCGGATGTTCCAGGCGTGGAACCGGAACAAGCGAGGTATCTCCGTCGACCTCAAGACGGAGCAGGGCCGGCAGGTGGTCTACGACCTCGCCCGGACCGCCGACGTCGCGATGGAGAACTTCCGCCCCGGCGTCGCGGCCAGGCTCGGTATCGACTACGACGCCCTGAGCCGCCACAACCCGGGACTGGTCTATGCCTCGTCCAGCGCCTTCGGCGGCAGCGGGCCGTATGCCCAGCGACCCGGCTACGACCCGGTGCTCCAGTCGATGGCCGGCGCCGCCCACCTGCAGCAACTGATGAACGGCGTCGCCGCGATCTGTCCCGTGGCGGTTTCCGACTACATGGCCGCCGTGCTCACGGTCTGTTCGATCAACGCCGCACTTCTCCACCGCGAACGCACCGGCGAAGGCCAGCGGATCGAGACCTCGCTGCTTCAGGCGATCATGAGCGCCCAGGCGCAGTCCTACCTTCAGCCGTTGGACGCCGAGATCACCGGCCCGCCCGGCATCTTCCCGTACCGGATGTTCGCCGCCGCCGACGGGCCGATCTTCATCGCCGCCGGCACGGACAAGTTCTGGCGGCTCTTCTGCGAAGCCATCGGCCGCGACGATCTCGCCTGTGATCCGCGCTACGAAACGAACCCCCAGCGGGTCAGCAACGCAGCCGCGTTGAGCGACGAGATCGATCCGATCGTGGCACGAAGACCCGCACGCGAGCTGGAGGCCGAGCTGGTCGCGGTCGGCGTTCCCTGCGCCGCCGTCCGCTCGGCCGAGGAGTTCTTCGACGATCCCCAGGTCGAGGCGATGGCGATGAGCCAGGTCGTCAGGCACCCGCAACTCGGCAACCTGCGTATGGCCGGCGTACCCTGGCGTTTCTCGCAAACGCCGGGGACCATCCGAAGGCCCGCCCCTCGTCTCGGCGAACACACGGGCGAAGTGCTCGCGGAGTTGGGCTACGGCACGGAGCGGATCGCCGGTCTCGAAGCGTCCGGGGCGGTGCGGGCCGCGGACACAGCAGACGGGCACTGATGCCGCAGGTCGTCCTGGTCGGGGCCGGGCACACCCACATCCAGGTCCTCCGTCACTGGATGATGCACCCGGACCCGACCGTCGAGGCGACCCTCGTCGTCGACACGCCGATCGCCGTCTACTCCGGCATGGCGCCCGGACTGGTGGCCGGCCAGTACGCACGGCATGAACTGGAGATCGACGCGGTGCCGCTGGCGCGCCGGGCGGGCGTCCGGGTCGTCCTTGCACCCTGCACGGGCGTCGACGCGGCGAACCGGCGTTTGCTGGTCGAGGGCCGCGAGCCGATCTCGTTCGACGTCGCCTCCTTCGACGTCGGCTCGACCGTGGCCGGCCTGGAACTGCCCGGCGTGCGCGAGCACGCGGTCCCCACCCGGCCGATCAACCGGCTGGTGGCGGCGATCTCCGGCCGGGTCGAGGCTCTGACCAGCCAGCGGCCGAGCGTGGTCATCGTCGGCAGCGGCGCAGGCGGCATCGAACTGGCCTTCTGCATCGACGCCCGGCTGCGCGGTCTGGGACTCGAACCCTACGTAACGATCGTAGAGGCGGGCGACCGCATCCTGCCCGGCTACCATCCGGCGCTGGCCCGGCGAGTCGAGGCCGCGGCCCGCGAGCGGGGGCTCCTGACGCTGATCGAGGCGCCGGTCGCGGCGGTCGAGGAGCGCGGCGTGCGGCTCGAAGACGGCGCAAGCCTCGACTCGGATTTGACCTTCTGGGTAACCGGCGCCGCCGCGCTGCCGATCTTCCGGGGCTCCGACCTGCCCCTCTGCGATCGCGGTTTCGCACGCACCCGCTCCACGCTGCAGGTGGAGGGCCACGACCACATCTTCGCAGTCGGCGACTGCGCGACCCTGATCGACCAGCCGAACCGGCCTCGCGCCGGCGTCTACGCGGTGCGCATGGGGCCCTACCTGATCGAGAATCTGGAACGCCTGAACACCGGGGAGCGACTCCGGCGGTACCGGCCGCAGGACGACTTCCTGACTCTGCTCAACCTCGGCGACGGCAGCGCCGCCGGCGCCAAGTGGGGCGCCGCCTTCGAAGGTCGCTGGGTCATGCGGCTCAAGGACCGGATCGATCGCCGGTTCATGGAACGCTTCCAGGCGCTCGACCCGGACGGCGCGCCGCTGCCCGCGTTCGGAACCATGAAGGCCGGCCCGGAGGCGCATCGTACGGACGGAGAGCCAGCGTCGACTCCCATGTTCTGCGGCGGCTGCGCGGCAAAGGTCGGACCCGACCGGCTGGGCAGAGCTCTGGCGCGGGCAGGTCTGGACGCTCACCGGGAAACCGGCGAGCAGGTGATCCTGGACACGGCGACGCCGGACGACGCGGTCGCCTACCGGACGCCGGCCGGGGACCGGGTCGTCGCCTCGCTGGACGCCTTCCCCGCCTTCACTGACGACCCCTGGCTCGTGGGCCGCGTAGCCGCTGTCAACGCCTGTTCCGATCTCCACGCCACCGGCGCAACGCCCCGTTTCGCCCAGGCTCTGGTCACCCTGCCCCAGGCGGCCGACGGCGCAACGGCCGAGGAACTTCTGATCCAGGTACTGGCAGGCGCCCGTGCGGCGCTCGACCCGGAAGGCGTTCTGCTCCTGGGCGGCCACACGAACACCGGCCCCGAACTCGTCGTCGGCTTCCACGTGGAAGGCGTTTCCGAGAACGGCTGCGACCTGCTGCTCAAGAGCCGGGTCCGCTCCGGCGACGCGCTCGTTCTGACCAAGCCGCTCGGCAGCGGCGTGCTGCTGGCCGCCGACCGGATGGGCCTCTGTCCGGGCCGCTGGTTGCGGACATGCCTCGCCTCGATGCAGATGAGCAACCGGGCCGCGATGGAGGTTGCCAGACGAGCCGGCGTGGCCGCCGCGACCGACGTCAGCGGTTTCGGTCTGGCCGGTCACCTGGGTGAGATGGCACAGGCGAGCGGCCTGGATATCGAGATCTTCGTCGGCGCCCTGCCCGCGCTACCGGGCGCGCTCGAGCTCCTGGACCGCGGCGAGCGCAGCACGAGCCACGATCAGAACACACGGCTGCCCGTCCAGGTCGAGCGACTTGCAGCGCCGGGGCCGCACCTGGAGTTGACCTTCGACCCCCAGACCGCCGGCGGGCTGGTGCTCGCGGTTGCTCCGAAGCAGGCCGACGGCCTGATGCGCGCGCTCAACGCCCGGAACCTCGACACGGCCTCGGTCGTCGCTCGCGCCCGGGCGACACGTGCCGGCAGCCCGCGGCTGATTCTGCGCTGACCGTCACGGCTCCGAGGCCGGCCAGAAACCGCAAACAGGGCGTAAGGCGTGCTAGGCTGCCCTCCTCGTGAAGGTCCCCGACAGCGCCTCCGGCCGCCGGTCGAACCCCCGGAAGACTCCCCCAGGCGCAGTGCGCGGCCGAGGCGCCGCCGTCAACCCCCGCAACCGCTTCGAGCGGCTCGAGGTCGACTTCGAACCTGGCGAGAGCCTGGCCGAGCGCGGCGCCTCTCCCGTGACGGAGTTGTTTCGGGATCACTCGAAGACCGTCCTGTCTCGTAACGACTCCCCGGACATCGGCTTCGAATACAGCCTGAACCCCTACCGGGGCTGCGAGCACGGCTGCATCTACTGCTACGCCCGTCCCACCCACGAGTACCTCGGCTTCTCCGCCGGCCTGGACTTCGAGAGCCGGATACTCGTCAAGGACCGTGCGCCGGAGTTGCTGCGAAAGGCGCTCCTGAGCCCGCGCTGGAAACCCCAGGTCATCGTGCTCTCCGGCGTCACCGACCCCTACCAGCCGATCGAGCGAAAGCTCCGGATCACGCGGCGCTGTCTGGAGGTCCTGGCCGAGTTCCGCAACCCGGTGGCGATCATCACGAAGAACCACCTGGTCACCCGCGACCTCGACCTGCTCGTGGAGCTCAACCGATTCCAGGCCTGCGGCGTCTACCTCTCGATCACCTCGGTCTCCGCCTCGCTGTCGGCGCGAATGGAGCCACGGGCCTCGACCCCGCGGCGGCGGTTCGAGGCGCTGCGTGAACTGAGCGCCGCCGGCATCCCCTGCGGGGTGATGGCCGCGCCGATCATCCCGGGCCTGAACGACGAGCAGATCCCGGCTATTCTGGAAGCGGCAGCCGAAGCCGGGGCGAGCCGGGCGGGCTACATCCTGGTGCGCCTGCCCCACGGGCTTCGGGAGCTCTTCTCCGAGTGGCTCGGGACGCACTTCCCGGATCGCAGGGACCGGGTGCTGAACCGGCTGCGGGAGGCGCGCGACGGCAACCTGAACGACCCCCGCTTCCACCACCGCATGAAGGGCCGTGGAGAGTACGCGGAACAGATCGGCAGGCTGTTCGAGACGGTGCGCCGCCGGGTCGGCCTCGCCGGCGGCCGAAACGGGCGCACCGGCAAACCCTCGACGGCGGCGTTCCGGCGTCGCACGGACCAGCGGAGTCTCTTCGACGAAGCGGCCGAGCCTGAGACGCATCCCTGAAACGAAACCGGACCGCCCGGGGGCTTGGGCCGGCGGCGACTCGCTGCTACAATCCGCGCTCCGCTGCAGGCGCCAGCCAGCCCCGGCCAGGCAACCAGGGGCCACGACGCCGGTCAAACCGACGGTTCGGGACAAGAGATCGGCCTGGTGCCCGCGTGCGGATCGAACGGCGCAGAATCCCAGCAGCAGGATCCCAGAAAACATGGCACAGGACATTCGGAGATACAGAAGGTGAAGTTCAACGGGCCCAAGGTCAAGCTCTCGCGCAAGCTGGGCATCCCCCTGACCGCCAAGGCCGCGCGGTACATGGAAAAGAAGGGCCACCCTCCGGGGATGCACGGCCTCAAGCGGCGGCGGCGGCAGAGCAACTACGGGCGGCAGTTGCTCGAGAAGCAGCGGCTGCGCTATCAGTACAACGTCAGTGAGCGCCAGCTCCGCAACTACTACAAGCGGGCGACGCGGATGAAGGGCGTGACCGGCGACAACCTGGTCGGCCTGCTCGAGACCCGTCTCGACTCCGTCGTTCATCGGGCCTTCGCGCCCAGCGTGTTCGCCGCGCGCCAGTTCGTCGGCCATGGCCACATCCTGGTCAACGGCCGGCGGGTCAACATCCCGTCCTACGGCGTGAAGGAAGGCGACGTCGTCGAGGTGCGGGAAAAGAGCCGGAAACTGCGCTGCTTCAACGAGCCGCGCGGCGTGACGGTCCCCACCTACGTGGAGACCGACGAAACCGGCTACCAGGCGACCCTGCGCAGCACGCCGGTTCGGGACGAAGTCCCGATCGTCTGCGAAGTGCCGCTGGTCATCGAGTTCTACTCCCGCTGACGGCGAAGAGACGACGATCGATGCTCCACCTGCGCGCCCGCCGCTCGGGCCCCGTCGTCGCCGCCTGGGCTCTGGCCGCCATCGTCCTGGTCTCCGGCAGCGCCTCCCTGGCCGCCACGGACTTCAGCATCAGCGGTACGGTCACCTACGAAGGTGAACCGCTCAGGCGCTACCCGTTGCGCATGGACGCCGATCCGAACTGCGCGGCGATGTACGACGGGAAGCGCGTCCTCTCGCGCGACAGCCTGATCGCCGACGACGGCGCGGTCGAGAACGTCTTCGTTTATCTCCGGGAGGCGCCCGAGGGCGCAGCCGGCGACCAGCCGGAGGAGGCCGTCCGGCTGGAACAGCGCGGCTGCCTCTACACGCCCCGGATCATCGGCGTCCGCGTCCAGCAGGACATCGAGATCGTCAACGACGACCCCACCCTCCACAACGTCCGCGCCTTGGCCAAGGCGAACCGGCCGTTCAACATCGGCCAGCCTTCGCGCGGCACGAGGACGAAGTCCTTCCGCGCGCCCGAGAAGCCGATTCAGGTGAAGTGCGACGTTCATCCCTGGATGTCCGCCTATGTCTTCGTCATGGAGCACTCCTTCCACGCCACGACCGGCAGCGACGGCAAGTACCGGATCGACGCACTTCCCGCCGGTTCCTACGAACTCGTGTTCTGGCACGAGAAGCTCGGCGAACAGATCGTTGAGGTCGAAGTTACCGCCGACGTCGAGGGTCTGAACCTCACCTTCGAAGGCAGCGAGTAGGTGACGACGCTCTTCCACTCCGTAGGTTGATGCCCTACGGCGTCCGGAAGATCGGAGGCGTCGGTCCCGCAGTAGCCGCCAAACTGGCGAAGGCCGGAATTCGGACCACGGACGGTCTTCTGGCGGCCTGCCGCGACCGTCGCGAACGCCGGCTCCTGTCGGAACGAACCGGACTGCCGGAGCGCCAGATCCAGAGGTTCGTCAACCGGGCCGACCTGATGCGCATTCGCGGCGTCGGCGGAGACTTCGCGGAACTGCTCGTCGCTTCGGGCGTCCGCACCGTGCGCGACCTGAGCCGCCGACGGCCCCTGAACCTCGCGCTCAAGATGAGCGCCGTCAAGGCCCGGAAGAAGCTGAGCCGCCGTGCGCCGTCGGCGTCGATGGTCGAACGCTGGATCGCGACGGCGAAGGAGTTGAGGGAGGCGGCCGACTAGGGCCGCGTACGCGTTGCCTGCCCAGCGACCCCTCGGCGTCGGTTTCGTCGGCAGCGGCTTCATCGCCCGCTTCCACATCCGCTCCTGGACCGCCGTCCGGGGCGCCGACGTACGGGGCGTGTGGAGCCCGAACCGCGAGAGCGCCGAGTCCGCGGCGGCGCTCGCGACCGAACTCGACGTCGGTGACGCCAGGGCCTACGGGTCGATCGCGGACATGGTCGCGGATGAAGCCATTGACGCGATCTGGATCTGCGGCCGCAACGACCACCGGATCGCCAACATGGAGGAGATCGCCAGGACCGTCGCCAGCGGCAGCGGCCGCCTGGTCGGCATCGCCTGCGAGAAGCCGCTCGCCCGCAACGCGGGCGAAGCGCTTCGGATGGTCGACCTCGTGAACGAGATCGGCGTTCTCGACGGCTACCTCGAGAACCAGGTGTTCAGCCCCTCAGTGGTCCGCGGCCGCGAACTGGCCTGGGAGCGCGGCGCCCGGGCAGCGGGCCGCCCGTACCTGGCGCGCGCGGCCGAAGAACACTCCGGCCCGCACAACGCCTGGTTCTGGCAGGGCGAACTCCAGGGCGGCGGGGTGCTGAACGACATGATGTGCCACTCGGTCGAGGCCGCGCGCTTCCTGCTGACCGAGCCCGGCAAGCCGCGCAACAGCCTGAGCCCGAAGCGCGTCCACGCCCAGATCCACTGCCTCAAGTGGCAGCGTCCGGAGTACGCCCGCAAGCTGCGCGACCAGTACGGGGACGCCGTCGACTATCTGCGCCGGCCGGCGGAGGACTTCGCCCGCGCGATGGTCGAGTACGAAGACGAGAACGGGACGCCCCTCGTCGTCGAGGCGACAACCTCGTGGAGCTACGTGGGGGCCGGCCTGCGCCTGTCGATGGAGCTGCTCGGACCGGAGTACTCCATGCGGGCGAACAGCCTCGACACGGAACTCGAGCTCTTCTTCAGCCGTGACCTAGAGCAGCGAAGCGGCGAGGACCTGGTCGAGAAACAGAACGCCGAGATGGGCCTCATGCCGGTGCTCGCGAACGAGCCGGCCGCCTACGGCTACGACGCCGAGAACCGGCACATGGTGGAGAGCTTCCGGCGCGGCGAACGGCCGCGAGAAACCTTCCAGGACGGCCTGGAGGTCACCCGCCTGCTGATGGCCGCCTACATGAGCGCCGAACTCGGCCGCGCCGTCGACTATCCGCCCGAGGGCCTCGACGGGTTCGTCCCCGCGGTCGCCCGCGGCGCGTGGAATCCCGCCTGAGGGCTGAGTCCTACCCGTCCACTTCGTAGTAGTCGACGAAGCCGATCATCATCTCGTCCGTCGTCTCGCGTCCCCAGGAGACGTCCCGGGTCGGATCGGGGTTCAGCGGATTGCCGCCGCTGTTGTCGTAGGTCGCCGTGCAGCGAAGCCGCGTCCCGGCGGGAAGCGGCCTGGGCTCGGCGAACCGGTAGGTCGTCTGCCAGTTGAAGTCGTAGCCGGTGACCAGAAGCAGAATCTCGGAGCGTCCGTCCGGGTACTCCGCCCGGAACTCGAACGTGTCGCCACGCAGGTGCATGTGCGGCCTGAGCGACAGCAGGCGGGTGGCGCGCGGAAAGGTCAGGTCGGCCTCGAAGCGGACGTCCCGCTCGCCCGCCGGAATCCACAGGAAGGGCGTCGAGCAGAGCGCCGTGCGGGACTCGTGGCGAGGCGGCTCGGCCGCCAGCACCAGGCCGATCCGGCTGCGATCCGTTTCGTCCATTCCAGTCGGCGTATAGTGCATC
Organism: Thermoanaerobaculia bacterium; assembly: GCA_022824725.1. Classification (GTDB taxonomy): domain Bacteria; phylum Acidobacteriota; class Thermoanaerobaculia; order Multivoradales; family Multivoraceae; genus Multivorans. The sequence goes on from JAJDZH010000099.1 coordinate 18,652, forward strand.
TGGAAGTCGAGCACGGCGCCGGCGGGGAGCCGGCGGCCGACGCCCGGCGGCATGACGAGGGGCCCGGTGCCCGGAGCGTAGCCGCCGAGGTCTCCCGCCGTACGCGGGTCGCCGCCGGGGCTTGCCCGGCCGCCTCCCGCGCCCGGGAACACCTGCACGATGATGTGATGGACCACGGCGGGGTTGCCGGGCCGCGTCTCCGCCGCCTGGATCCACACGTCCTCGGCCAGACCCGTCTCCACCCGGTAGCCGTGGTACGGAACATCCCCGGCAGCGGGTACGGTCACTTCTTCCGGCAGCTCGAAAACGAGATCGGGAACGCCGATGTTCCAGTCGATTCTCCCGGAAGACGCGGGCGGTTCGATCGCCACCGCCGCCCGCGGCGCCGACCCGGCCAGGCTGCCGCCATCGATCCAGGCCAGCAGCTTCGCTTTCTCCGACGCCGGCAGACGGCGGTCGTTCGCGAACTCGCCGTAACGCGGATCCGCGTGCCATGGAGGCATCGCTCCCGTGGCGACCGCCCGGCGAATCGAGGAAGACCAGGCGCGCGCCTGCTCGAACGTCCGCAGCGCGAACGGCGCCGGGCCACCCTCCGTGTGACAACCGGCGCAGCGGCTGCGAAACACCTCCGCTACCGCGTCGAAGTCGACGGCGGCCGCCGGCAGGGTAAGCGCCGTCAGTCCGAACCAGAGCGCGGCCGAACCGGGCCCGGCGTTCAGGGGCCGCTCGCGGCGCCCGCCTGATTCGTGATCCGGTACAGCTTGCTCCGGGTGCGGATGTAGAGGCTGCCGTCGGCGATCGCCGGCGTCGACATGCTCATCTCGTCGAGCGAGTTCTTGCCGACGACCTCGAACTCGTCGCCGGCCTCGATCACGAACGTGTCGCCGTCCTCGCTCAGCACGAAGACCTTGCCGTTGTACGCCCAGGGAGAGGCCGTGAAGGCGCCCGAGCCGCGTTCGATCCGCTGCTTGCCGTAGACCTCCGCGCCGGTCTTCGGATCGTGCGCGGTGAAGAAGCCCCGGTCGAGCAGGGTGTAGAAGCGGTCACGGTAGATCAACGGCGTCGGGTTGTAGGCGCCGGCCTGGGGCTGGTACCAGACCACCCAGCGATTGCTCTGCTGGTCCTTCTCCAGCGTGATGTCGCCTTCGGCGCCCGGCTTGATCGCGTAGACCGGACGAACCTGGTCGCCGATGTAACCCGACGACACGTAGAGCAGGCCGTACTTCGAGAAGGGCTGCGGAATCGCGATGGACGACATGCCGCCGAAGTGCCACAGGAGGTTTCCCTGCTCGTCGTACGAGCGCACCTGGTCGGTGCCCGGCGTGATCACCTCCGTGCGGAGTTCGTTCTCCCAGACGAAGGGAGTGGCCCAGTTGCTGCCCTCCTCACGGGCGTCGCGCCACAGCTCCTCGCCGGTCGCGGCGTCGAGGGCCATCAGGAAGGACTGGTCCTCGTTGTCGTTCACGACGTAGAGCTGCCCGTTGTGTACGACCGGCGACGCCGCCGTCCCCCAACCGAAGCGCGTCCGGACGACCTCGAAGCGCTGCTCCCAGACCGGCTCGCCGTCCAGCGTGAAGGCGAAGACGCCGACGTTGCCGAAGTACGCGTAGATCCGCTCGCCGTCCGTGACCGGAGTTTCCGATGCGTACGTGTTCTTCAGGTGCCGCGGAAAGTCCGGGGCGCCTTTCAGCACCTCACGCTCCCAGCACTTCTCGCCGGTCTCCACCTCGAAGCAGAAGACCGACCAGTGGTGCTCGTCGACGGATGGCTGCATGCGGTTGCCGCCCAGGTAGAGGCCCTTCTTCGGCTCCTCCACCTCGCCCTCGCTCCACACCGAAGTCACGAAGACCCGGTCGCCCTGCACGATCGGCGACGACCACCCGAGCCCTGGCACCTCGGTGGCCCAGACCACGTTCTCCGTCGTGCTCCAGGTCTCCGGCAGACGGGGATCGTCGGCGGCGACGCTCATCGCGTCCGGCCCGCGAAAGGCCGGCCAGTTCTCGGTCGAAGGAGGCGCGGCCAGAGCGACGCCGGCGAAGAGGAGGCCGGCGGCGGCAGCCGCTAGCACGAGTCGAGGTGTGCGCATGGGAGTCTCCAGGCGGAGGTGGCTACGGCGAAACGGTGCGTTCGAGAGCGCGGGTCAGCTTAGCACCGACGCCCGCCGCTCCAGGTCGAGCAGAGCCTGCTTCGTCGGCAGACCGCCACCGAAGCCGATCAACCGCCCGTCGCTTCCGATCACCCGGTGGCAGGGAACGACCACCGGCAGCGGGTTGCGGCCGTTCGCGGCACCAACCGCGCGAGACGCCGTCGGCTTGCCGATCCTGGTCGCGAGTTCGCCGTAGGAGATCGTCTCACCGAACGGGATGCGCCGCAGTTCCGCCCACACCCCGCGCTGGAACTCCGTACCCCGAGCCGCGAGCGGCAGGTCGAACTCCCGCCTGTCGCCGGCAAAGTACTCTTCCAGTTGCAGCTTCGCCTCCGCCAACGCCGCGGGCAGCGCGCCGTTCGAGCGCTCCCAGGCCGGGTCCGGCGGCTCGGCCGCCCGGTTCGGCAGGTCGATGCGATCGATCGATTCCTCGCCTCCGACAAGCCGGAGTGTGCCGATCGGAGTGTCCAAGTCGTGGTACGTGGCGTTCATTCAGGTTCTCCAGGTGGCGGTGGGCAGAGTGAGTCCCATCCTACGCGAAGCCCAAGAAGGAAGACACCCAGCACCTAAGGTAGATTACTCTCTTGAATAAATCTACTCAGCGTCATACACTGATCCGTGCGATGGAGTATGAACGCGAGCAGGTCGCCATCCTGAAACGACGTCTAGAGGAACCTCCACGGACGATCCAGACATTGTTCGGACCGCGGCAAAGCGGCAAGACGACGATCGTCAAGCAGACACTGCGAACTCTAGCCAGCCACTGGCGCTACTACGCAGTCGACTCCCCCGACAACGACGCGACAAGCCGCCAGATAAACGAGCCGACGGCTCGACGGCGGTCACCTACGGCGCCTCGGGATACGAACTGGCTGACCGAAGTCTGGGGGCTGGCAAGAGCGGACGCCGCCAAGCACGGAGGAAGCGTACTGGTGTTCGACGAGCTTCAGTGCATCCCCGACTGGTCCAGCACCGTCAAGGGCCTCTGGGACAAGGACAGGTGGGAAGAGCTTCCGTTGCACGTCGTGATCCTCGGCTCGGCGCCCATGTCCATTCAGTCGAGCCTGAACGAGAGCATGGCTGGCCGGTTCGAGGTCATCGACGTCCGCCACTGGTCATTCGGAGAAATGAAGACGGCCTTCGGGCTCGATCTGGACCAATACGTCTACTTCGGCGGCAACCCGGGGGCCATGCGCCTGACGGAGACGTGGCCGCCGCACTGGCGGGACTACGAGCCAAGATGGCGCAGGTACGTCACGACGTCTTTGATCGAACCCGCGATCGAGAAGGATGTGCTTGCCATGACCAGGGTGGACAAACCCGCCCTGATCCGACGCCTGTTTGAACTCGGCGCGGCCTACTCGGGCCAGATTCTCCCTCTCCACAGGATGCTGGGCGAACTGCAGGACGCCGGCAACGCCACCACCCTCGCCCGCTATCTCGACCTGCTCTCCCGCATCGGGCTCCTCACCGGGCTGCAGAAGTACTCGCCGAGCACGCTTCGGATTCGCAACTCGCCGCCGAAGTTCAACGTGCTGGACACCGCGCTGATGTCCGTGGGGTCGAACCGCTCCTTCGAGGACGCGAAAGCGGACAGGAGCTTCTGGGGTCGCCTGGTCGAAAGCGCGGTCGGCGCCCATCTCCTGAACACCTGCAACCCTGCGACCCGGGTGCTCTACTGGCGCGAGGCCAGTGACGAGGTCGACTTCGTCCTGCAATCGGGGCTCCGAAGCGTGGCAATCGAGGTCAAGACCGGTTCAAGAGTGCGGTCCTCCCGCGGGATGAGGATCTTCAAGGAGCGGTTCCGCGCCCACCGCACGCTGCTGGTGACCGAGAGCGGCGAACCGCACGGGAGCATCCCGCTGGAGATCTTCCTGTCCCGCCCCGCCTCCGCCTGGTTCCGAAGCGAGTTCGTTCAGAGAAGCTGCACCGAGATCGGCGAACGGCAGGGGCGGGAAGAGGCCAGCAAGCCCCTCTCCGATTTCGACTCGGCGCCCGCCTACGTGCTGCTCGGGGACCCCGGCATGGGCAAGACGACATCCTTCCGGGAGGCCTGCCGGAATCTGGGCGAACAGGCACAGTTCATCTCGGCCCGCGACTTCATCACCCTCGACGCCGCTCACCACCCGGAGTGGCGGCGGAAGACACTCTTCATCGATGGTCTGGACGAGATCCGAGCCGGCAGCGACGACGCCCGCACACCGCTGGACGACGTGAGAAGGCAACTGGACCGGCTCGGGCAACCCCGGTTCCGGCTTTCCTGCCGCGAAGCGGACTGGCTGGGCACGAACGACCGGGAACGCCTTGAGGCAGTAGCCCCCGACGGCGAGGTGGCGGTGCTCCGGCTCCGTCATCTCACCGAGAAGGAAGCAGTGAAGGTCGTCGAGTCGCGTTCCTATCTCGCCGACGGAAATCGATTCCTCGACATGGCGAAGCAGAGGGGGCTCGGCGATCTGATTCGCAATCCCCAGAATCTCGAACTGCTGGCCGCCGGCGTCCGGGCGGGGGAGTGGCCCGAGAATCGGGCCGAGCTGTTCGAGTTCGCTTGCCGCCACCTCGCATCCGAGCCCAACGAGGAGCATCTGAACGCCGGCGTCCGGCGTGCCGCCCCGGACCTCCTCCTGGAAACCGCCGGGCGCCTCTGCTCTTTCCTCTTGCTGTCAGGAACGACCGGCGTCCGGCTCTCGTCCCCCGAGACCGGCTCTGCCACGGGCTACAGGCCCGCCGATCTGGTCGACCCGCCACCGCCGGCTGCCTCCCCCGGAGATGCCGAAGCCTGGAGTCGCCGGCAGCGGGCCGCACTCTCCAGCAGGCTGTTCCGGGCCGCGGCGGAAGCGCCGCCCGCGGAGCGGTGCTTCGAGCCGGCCCAACGGCATGTCGCGGAGTTCCTCGCCGGTCGCTATCTGGCTCAGCGAATCGAAGACGGCCTCCCGGCAGCGCGTGTCGTCTCAATGGTGACTGCCCGTGATGGCGGCGTTGCCACCGCCCAGCGCGGACTCTCGGCCTGGCTCGCCGCTCACTCGAAACCGGCTCGGTCGCAACTGATCGAGCGCGATCCCATCGGCGTCGGCCTCTATGGCGACCTCGCGCCGTTCGCGTCGAATGAGAAGCAACTGTTGATTGAAGCGTTGACCCGCGAAGGACGACGTCTCCACAGTCTGAGTCATCGCGCCGCCGCAGCCTTTGCTCCCCTGGCGTCTCCAGCCCTCGAAGCCGAGCTTCGCGCACGGCTGTCGGCGATTCCGGGGGGCGATGAAGACCAGCTCTCGACCGAGTTCCTACTCAACGTCCTCCGTCACGGCAGGCTGATGCCGGGTCTCGCCGAGGCCATCCTGGCCGTCGTCTACGAACCGGCCTGGTGGCCGAGGGTGGTCTTCTGCGCTCTCGAAGCCTTCGTTGAGCAGTGCGCCGACGTGAGCGTCAGGAACGCAGAATTGCGAAAGCTGCTCACCGCTATTCACGAAGACGCGGTGTCGGACCCCGACAACGAACTGATGGGCAGAGTCCTGGATCGCCTCTATCCGGACGCGATTCCGCCAACGGAGATCTGGAGCCATCTCGGTCGGAGCAAGCCAACCAAGCTGATCGGACGCCACCGCATCTTCTGGAGCCAGAGGATCGAGGAGAGAACGCCCGACGCGGGGATTCCCGATCTCATGGATGGCTTGGCTCGGCACGCGCCCGAACTTCGCAGCGTCTTGAGCAGATGGGAGTTTCCCGTCGTCGTGATCAGGCTACTCGCCCGTGCGCTCAGGAGTCACGGAGGCACGGCGGAACCGGCCCGCATCTACGACTGGCTGAGCGCGCCTGCGAACAACCACGAGCCGTTCTGGGGCCTCGACAACACTCCCATGGCCCAAGAGCATCTCTTCGACATCCGCCGCTGGCTCGAAGAGCACCCGGCCGCCTTGAAGGCCGCCCTGCTTGAGGGACTGCTTCGCTGCGCCGACGATGACGACCTCCACGGAAAGGCCCTGAAGATCTTGATGAGGTTCCACGGGGCCGAACCACCCGACTTCGGCGCGTGGAGCCTCGAACAGGCCAGATCGCTCGCGGACAGCCACCCTGCCTTGGCAAAGCTGATGTTCAGGCGGGCGCAACATCGTCTCCACACCGGTGAGACCAGCCCCGGTCTCTCCCAGGAACTCCTCGACGAGTGTCTGCAGGAGCATCCCGAGTGGCGGCCTTCCCCGGCGCCGAAGCCGGAATCCGAAACCGGGAACGAACTGCGAAAGCCCGCCTGGAGACGCCACGAAGCTGGTTGGGCAAACGTAACGGGGCGTGTAACCCGAAGCACGGTCGCCGACGAGCGGGAACGCCGCCGCAGGCAGTGGCTCAAGGAGCTCCGCGCGGAAGTGCCCGCACTGCGCGAGAACCGGGGGAATCCGGCACTCCTGCACGACTTGGCCAGTGAGTGGTTCCAGGGAGTCGCGTGGAGAAGAGAGTCTCTCCTCGAACGCCTGAGCGCCAAGTTCGGTGCTGAAGAGGACCTGGCCGCGGCAGCGCACGAGGCGATCCGCAAAGTCATCGAGCGAGACGACCTGCCCGACGAAACCGAGATCCTCCGCCTCCGCGGCAAATCCAGGATGTCCTGGCTCGCGATGCCGTTTCTGGCCGCGCTCGAGGACCGGGACCGCCAGCAAGATGAACCAATCGGTCTGGATGAACAGAAGCGGCGCGTGGCCCTCGCGTTCCACTACTGCGTTCCGGTCGGCCGGAACTTCCCGCCCAAGTGGTATCGGCGGCTGATCGCGGACGACCCCGAACTCGTTGCCTCCGTGTTCCTGCCTTTTGCCCGGACAGAGCTCCGCGGGGGCCGAGAACACGTAGCTGGGTTCCCCGAACTGCTACACGACGAAGACCACGCGGCACTTGCTCGGCTCGTCAGCCTGCCCCTGCTGCGGAGCTTCCCCGTGCGATGCCCGGCCCGCCAGTTCCCGGACCTGATTCGCCTCCTGTGGACGGCCCTGCGGAACGCCGACCGCCGAAAACTGATCGAGCTCATCCAGAAGAAGCTGGCAGGCAAGAGCATGACGGTCGCCCAGCGCGTTCACTGGCTGGCCGCGGGTCTCATCGCGGCGCCGGAGGCATTTGCCGACCCGCTCGACCGGTTCGTCGACGGAAAAGAACTCCGAGGCCGCCAGCTCGCGAACTTCCTGCGCTCAGAGGAACTGTTTCGACCCGAAGACGCAACGCCCACTGCGCTGGAGGTCCTCGTGCGGCAACTGGCACTCGCTATCGGCCCGATCGAGTTCGAGGACGGCCCCGAGGACGAGAGTCAATGGACGGTCTGGCATCTCCCCGATCTGATCCGGCAACTGACGACTTCTCCCGAACCGGAGTCCGCCGCGGCCCTCCATCGACTCGCCAACGACGAGAGGCTCTCACACTGGCGCCACCACCTGCGCATCGCGTACGACCGCAAAGTCGTCGCCGACCGCGACGCTTCCTACGAACTCCCCGCACTCGAAGCGGTCCGCGCAACTCTGAACAACGCGGCCCCCGCCAACGCCGCCGACCTCGCGGCACTCGTACTAGACCGTCTCGACGAACTCGCACCATCGATCCGCAACTCCGACACGAACGACTGGCGTCCGTACTGGAACTACACCGAGAACGGAACCCTTGCTCCCAACGGCGCGAACCCCTGTCGCGACAACCTGCTCCGGCAGTTGCAGCCCCTGTTGCCCGAGGCGGTCACCCTGCCGGAGGCGCCAGCCCCTGGTAGCCGCCGCTCCGACATCACTCTGTACTGCCGCGACTTCAAGGTACCCATTGAGGCGAAGAAGCAATCGCACAAAGCCCTCTGGCACGCAGCCCGAGACCAGCTGGTTGCGAAGTACACGATCGACCCGGCGACCGACGGCTACGGAATCTACCTGGTGTTCTGGTTCGGCGGTCAGGAGAAGACACCGCTGGACGAAACTGGGACCCGACCGGACAGCCCCGAGGAACTCCGGCAACGACTCGAAAACTGCCTCGCCAGGCAGTTGCCGCCCCAACAGCTTCGCAAGATCGCCGTCAGGGTCATTGACGTCAGCAAGCCCTGAGTCAACCCCCGCCGCCGCCGCGCCACAACAGGATCGCCGCGTAAGCGCGAAACGGACGCCAGGCCTCCGCAATCGCCTCCAGTTCGGCCGCGCCGGGCGGCTCCGCCTTGTCGATCGCCTTGCGCAGGCCGAGATCGCTCGCGGGAAACGCATCGCGGTCGCCGAGGGCGCGCATCGCGACGTACTCGACGGTCCAGGGCCCGATGCCCTTGACGGCAAGCAGTGGAGCATAGAGTTGCCGCCCACCAACGAGGAAGGAACCCATGACCGAACTCCCCGCCAACGGCCTCGCTCTTCACTCCACGATCCGCGCGAACGACACCGGCGGCGGCACCGTCGAACTCGCGCTGCTCAGGGTCCCGGTGCCCCAGCCGGGACCGGACGAGGTCGTCATCCGGGTCGAGGCCTCGCCGATCAACCCCTCCGACCTGGGCGTGCTGTTCGGGCCGGCCGATGTCTCCACCGTTCGCACCGCCGACGGCGAGCACGGCCCGGTAGCTGTTGCCGACATCCCCAGGGGATTCGCGCGGCAGGTCGCCGGACGCCTCGACCGGACGATCCCCGCCGGCAACGAGGGCGCCGGCGTGGTCGTCGCCGCCGGTACGTCGGCGGACGCCCAGGCCCTGATCGGCCGGACGGTCGCCGTCCTCGGCGGCTCGATGTACGCGGAGTACCGCCTGGCCGAGGCCAAGCGCTGCCTGGCGCTGCCCGAGGGCACAG
>JAJDZH010000290.1 GCA_022824725.1 Thermoanaerobaculia bacterium
GAACCTGCTGAACACCTATCCGGAAGAGAACCCCGGCGGCGCCGACGGAGTCGGCAACCGCTACGGCCAGTTCTCGCCGTTCGGCTTCAACGGGTCCTACTACTACGTCCGCTTCAACTACGCCTGGGGTCAGAACTTCTAGAAGCTCGACTCTTCAGCGTTCGACCTGCCTCAGCCGCCCGCCGCCGACCGGATCGGCGCGGGCGGCTGTTGCTTTTCCAGGCTCTGGAGCAACCAGTAGCGCCGGTACAGCTCGTTCGCCTCGTAAAGATCCTCGTGGCTGCCGGCGGCCACCAGCCGCCCCTGGTCCAGGACGTGGATGCGCCGGGCCCGGCGCGCGGTGGCCAGGCGGTGAGCGATGACGATCGTCGTCCTGCCCTCGAGCAACTGCTCGATCGCGCGCTGGACCGTCGCCTCCGAGTCAGGATCGAGAGAGCTCGTCGCCTCGTCCAGCAGGAGGATCTGCGGGTCGCGCAGGAACGCGCGCGCGATCGCGATCCGCTGGCGCTGGCCAGCCGAGAGCAGCACGCCGCGCTCGCCGACCTCCGTCTCGAAGCCCTGGTCCAGGCGTTCGATGAAGGAAGCGGCGCCCGCCGCTTCGGCGGCCGCCCGCACCTGGTCGTCGCCCGCGTCCGGCCTGGCCAGCCGGATGTTCTCGGCCACCGAGCCGGAGAACAGGAAGATGTCCTGCGGCACCAGCGCCATCCGATGCCGCAGATCGGCCAGCGCGACATCGCGGAGGGAGAGGCCGTCGAGGAGAATCTCCCCCTGCTGCGCTTCGTAGAAGCGAAGCAGCAGACCGAAGAGCGTGCTCTTCCCCGAACCGGACGGGCCGACCAGGGCCACCAGCTCGCCCGGAGCGATCTCGAGCGAAACGTCTCTGAGCGCCGGCTGCTCCGCGCCCTCGTAGCGGAAACCGACCGAACGGACGCTGAGGCCACCAGCGGTTTCGGCAAGCCTCGCCGGCGTCGGAGGATCGACGATCGCGGACCGCTGGTCGAGTAACTCGAACACCCGCGCGCTCGCTCCTCGCAGCCGCTTGTAGCCGGCGTAGAGAGCCCCCAACTGGCCCACCGACATCCCGATGGAGAACGTGTAGAGAAGAAACGAGGTGAGCCTTCCCGGCGAGAGCGATCCCTCCAGCATCAGACTCCCGCCGTAGCCCAGCACCAGGGCGAACGCGGTGTAGCCGAAGAACGCCATCAGGCCGCTGAAGCCCCCGTAGAGACGGACGTTGTGGAGCTGAACGCCGAGCAGATCCGCAAGCCGAAGCCCGTACCGACCCCTCGCCTGGTCCTCCGCCGAGAAGGCCTGCACGGTGCGTATACCGGCCAGCGACTCCTCCGCCCAGGCTGACGTCTCGGCCACGGCGTCGCGCTCCTCCTGCGCCACCCGTTCCAACCTCCTGCCATAGAAGATGGCGAACAGCACGACGGGCGGTACCACGAGCAGCGCGACCACCGTCAAGCGAGTGTGCAGGACGAGCAGGATCACCAGGACGCCGACAAAGCGCACCGCGGCCTGGAATCCGGACGGAATCTGCTCGGTCAGTGCGGTCTGGACGACCGTCAGGTCCGACGCCATGCGCGACAGGAGCTCGCCTACGCGCCGGCGGTCGTAGAAGTCGACCGACAGGCCGACCAGGTGACTGAAGAGCCGGGCCCTCAGGTCCCGCAGCAGGCGCGCCCCGGCCGAGCCGAGGAACCAGGTCTGCAGGTAGGTGAGTACGCCGAGAATCGCGAACAGGCCGACCAGCGAAGCGACGATCCGACCGAGTCTTCCCTCAAGGTCCGCCTCGATCGCGGTGTCCACCAGATCGCCGGCCTGCATGGGCACCAGCACGAAGACTCCCGTGCCGATCAGGAGAAGAACCGTGCCGGCGGCCAGTGGCCGCGCGTACGGCCGGGCCAGTCCGAGCAGCCGGCGGAACGGCACCGGAGCGGCGGACCGCTCCTCCCCTTCGCGCCCTGTCGAACTCACCGGCCGACCGTCAGCGTGATGACGAGCTCCGGCCGCTCGGCGCCCCCGACGATCTCGTCGAAAGCGTCGGAGTCCATCGCCAGGGGAATCTCGAGCGCCACCGAGCCGTGTTCGATCTGCGCGGGAATGGTGCGGCCGACCTGGCCCGCGACAGCGCCCGAGGCGACCGCCTCATTGGCATCCGGGCGACCGCCCCGGCGAAGCTCGACGCCAACGTTGACCCGCCGGGCCGCCCGCGTACCGTGGACGGCCAACTCCACGCCGAGCTCGACCCGGCCGCGGCGAACGCGACGTTCGACCTGCACACTCTCGATCGTTGTCCCCTCGCACAGGTAAGGAGCGGTGTCCCGCGTGATCCAACCGTAGCCTTCGGGAAGCGACTCGACCTTCCCCAGCGGAAGGCGAAGCACCATGGGCGACGCCATGGCAATGCGTTCGATCGCCGCCGCGTCGTCGGCCCGAGCCGACTCGGCCGTTACTTCACCGGTCGCCGTCACCGGAGCAGGGGCCGGCCGAGGCTCGACCGGCGCCGGGTCATCCGACACGGGTTCAACGGCTGACGGTCTCTCTTCGACCGGTGCGGACGGCCTGGCGGCCGTTTCGACCGGCGCCGGCGGATCGGCAACGGGCCGACCCACCTGCTCGTAGGTCCCCTCGAAGACGAGAGTGGACGGACGGTCGCCACGTCCCGCACGCCGCGAGTAGCCCGAGACCGCAGCGATCCGGCCAGCGGCCTCTCGCGTCAGCCGCTCCCGCCAGATCGAGCGCCGTCCGTCAGCGGAGATGAACTCGCCCGTGAGGACCAGCTCACTACCCTCCGGCTTGCCTTCCGACCGCACCAGCGAGCCACCGTTCGAGACGCTGAAACGGCGCCATACGCCGCCGGCAACGTCGAACGCGCTGTAGCTGCGCCCTGATCGGCCATCGGCGAACGTCCAGGTTTCCGCGATCAGGCAGCCGTCCGCCAGTTTCTCCACGGTGCTGCTGCCAACGACTTCACCACCGGACACCAGCCTCCATTCGCCGACCAGAAAGTCGAGCGCCTGGTACGTCTCCTCCGTCTCGCAGACGCCGGAAGGCTGCGCCGCCAGCGGCCAGGACGCCAGGACGCCCATACCGAACAGGATCGAAACCGCCATTCGCATCGTGTGGCTCCGTCAGGTGCCCAGAAGGGCGATCTTGATGATGAACACCATGGCGAGGACCGCCACCGCCGGGCGTAGTTGACCGAATCGACCGGCCAGCAGCTTGATCGCGGTGTACGTGATGAAGCCGGCCGCGATGCCGTGAGCGATCGAGAAGCTGAACGGGATGGTCACGGCGAGCACGACCGCCGGCACGTACTCGGTCGCGTCGCTCCAGTCGATCTCGATCATGTTCCGGATCATGACGCTGGCGACGAAGAGGAGGGCCGCCGCGGTCGCGAACGGCGGGATGGTCGCCGCCAGAGGCGACAGGAACAGGGTCAGCAGGAACAGGACCGCGACCGTGACGGAGGTCAGCCCGGTGCGCCCTCCCGCCTTCACGCCGGCAGCGCTCTCGATGTAGCTGGTGACGGAGGAAGTCCCCAGAACCGACCCGAGCACGGAGGCGCCGGAGTCGACGATGACCGCCTGCCTCAACCGCGGCAGGTTGCCGTCCCCGTCGAGCAGGTTGCCCTGCTTCGCAACCGCGATCAGAGTCCCCGATGTGTCGAAGAGATCCGTGAACAGGAAGGCGAAGATGATCCCGATGAATGCCGCGTCGAGGGCGGCGACGATCTCCAACTGCCCGAACGTCGGGGCCAGGGACGGCGCCGCCGATACCGCTCCCTGCCAGCTCGCCTCGCCGACGAGGATGGCGATCAGGGTCACGGCGAGGATGCCGATCAGTACGGCGCCGGCCTTCTTCACGGCATCGAGCGCGGCGATCAAGACGAGCCCGACCACCGCCAGGACGACGCTCCAGGACGTAACGTCGCCGAGTCCGACCAGCGTCGCCTCGCTGGAGACGACCATTCCGGCGTTCCGCATTGCGATGACGGCGAGCAAGAAGCCGATGCCCGCTGCCGTCGCCATCTTGAGAGAACGCGGAAAGGCGTCGACGATCCAGGTTCGGATCGGGAACACGGAGATGAGAACGAAGCAGACGCCGGAGATGAACAGCGCTCCCAGTGCAACCTGCCAGGGGTGGCCCATCCCCAGCACGACGCCGTACGTGAAGTAGGCGTTGATCCCCATCCCCGGAGCAAGCGCGATGGGGTAGTTCGCGTACAGCCCCATCGCGGCGCAGGCGATCGCCGCGGCGAGACAGGTGGCGACGAAGACCGCGCCGCGGTCCATCCCCGCCTCGCTGAGGATCTGCGGATTGACGACCGCGATGTAGGCCATCGTCAGCCAGGTCGTGACGCCGGCGGCGACCTCTCTCCTGGCCGTCGTCTGGTGCCGGTCGAGATGGAAGAGGCGGTTCAGCACGGGGACCTCCCGGCCGATAGCGCTCCTGAAGTGTGGTCCGTCCGCCGCAACCGCCGGTCAGCCTTCCGCCGGCCTCACGACGAAGAGCAGATCGCCCTGGTTCACGACCTGGCCGTTCGCCGCGTTGACTCGCATCACCTCGTAGCGGGAATGGCCGTCGAACAGCTCGGCGCCGCCGTCAAGCGACGCGAGGGACACCGGCCTGAACAGTTTCATCGCCTCGATCAGGCACAGCGTCTTCTCCCGGCTCACGATGTCCCCCGCGCGAACGAAGGGAGGATCGTTCGGGGAGGACGCGGCGTAGAAGAGACCGCCGGACGGCGCCTTGACCTTGAGCTCGTCGCTGCCCTCGATCTCGATGTCGGCCCGGTCGGCGTTTCGGCCGACACCCGCGAAGCGCTCGACCTCGTCCACCAGCTCGTCGCCGGAGGTACGGTCGAGGAAGTCCGTGAGAAAGCGCGTGTCGTAGTCGCCCGACTGGAACTGCTCGTCGCCCAGGACACGGCCCAGCAACGGCAGGTTCGTGCACACGCCCTCGATGGCGACCTCTTCCAGGTAGGAGATGAGGCGCGCGATCGTGTCCGCGCGGTCCCTGCCGTGGCACACGACCTGCGCGACCAGGCTGTCGTAGTAGGGCGACACGACGGCGCCCGTGTCGATCGCCGCCAGCACGTCGATGTCCGCACGCTGCGGGAAGTCGCAGCGCGTCACCGTCCCGGGCGAGGGCAGGAGATCGATCCCGTCCGCCGAGAGGGAGGCGCGCTCCGCGTTGATCCGGACCTCCATCGCATAGCCGTCCTCAGCGAAGGGCGCCTCGGCGATCCTCGCCCCGCCGGCGATCTCGAACTGGGCCTTGACGATGTCCGTTCCGGTGACCGCCTCGGTCACCGGGTGCTCGACCTGAAGCCGCGTGTTCATCTCCATGAAGTAGAGCTTCTGGTCCTCGAGGTCGAAGATGAACTCCACGGTGCCCGCGCCGACATAGCCGATCTCCGCGGCGATCGCGGCCGCGTAGCGGAAGCTCTCGTCGCGCAGCGCCTCCGGCAACGCCGTCGACCCCGATTCCTCGATCAGTTTCTGGTTGTTGCGCTGGACGCTGCAGTCGCGCAGGCCGAGCACGCGCACCGTGCCGTGCTGGTCGCAGAGAACCTGCACCTCGACGTGGCGCAGCGACACGACGCACTTCTCGAGATAGCAGTCCGCGTTGCCGAAGGCGCTCTCCGCCTCGACGCGAATCTGCGCGAACGCTTCCCGGAAGTCCTCCGCCCGGTCCACCCGGCGAATGCCCTTGCCGCCACCGCCATGAACCGCCTTGAGCATGACCGGGAAGCCGATCGACTCGGCGACGGCGAGCGCCGTGTCCACGTCCGTCAGGATGCCCTCGCTGCCGGGCACCACGGGCACGCCCACCTGCACCGCGGTCTGAATCGCGTTCGACTTGTTGCCCATCCGCCGCATCGCATCGCCCGTCGGACCGATGAAGTTCAGCCCGTGACCCCGGCAAAGGTCGGCGAAGGAAGCGCTCTCGGAGAGGAAGCCGATCCCGGGATGGAGGGCGTCGGCCCCTTCCCGCTCGGCGATGCGGATCACCGAGTGGGCGTTCAGGTAGCTCTCGTCCGGCGTGCTGCCGCCGATGCAGACCAGCGTGTCGCGCTCGCGCAGCATCGTCGCCGCCGGCGAGTCGACGTCCGGGTCGGACTGCACCAGGATCACTTCGATGCCGGCCCGCTGCGCAACCCGAACGAGCTTCACGGCGGTACAACCGCGCGCGTGGATCAGAGCCCGCTGCACCTGGCGCGGCGCAACCGAAGGCGCGGGCTCGTTCACGTTCGCCTCCTCCCGCCTCCGGCGGCGGGAAGTCAGGAACTCGACGCGTCGCTCCTCCTGGAGCAGCCGCTGGAGAACGGCATCGACCGTGTCCTCGGGAACCGGAATCTGCGAATCGACCTGACGCAACTGCTCATCGAGCTCCTCGCCGAAGGGATGCTCGACGAGCCCGTCCATCGAACCCTCGACCTCGCTCAGGTAGTTCGAGAGCGTCGAAGCCATCGGCAGATGCGACGGCACGACGATCTGCCCGGCGAAAGGCATGTTCGTGCCCGAGAAGTAGTAGGTCTGGACCAGGGGATGGGTAACCAGGCTGGCCTGGGCGCCGCCCGTGCAGTCGCCGTAGCCGAAGCAGATCATCGGCAGGCCGTTCTCGCGGACGAAGCGCGTGATCCGGTCGTTGACGATCGACATCGAGAACAGGGCGCCGGCGCCTTCCTTGGTCAGCATGCCGCCCGAGGAGATGAAACAGACGACCGGAAGACGTTCCTCCGCACAACGAAGCAGGAGCTTGCAGAACTTCTCGGCGCTCGCCATGTCGAACGAACCGGCCTGGAACGCGAGGTTGGAGACCAGTACTCCAACCCGGCTTCCCGCGGCGCCGTCCTCGCCGTCGGTCAGGGCGCCGGTACGGATTCGGGCCAGAGCCGCCACCGTCCCGCACGGCGTGACGCCCTGCTCGAGGGCCCGCTCGATCGAAACCCGCAGTCCAGGGAAGCTCACCGGATCGGCGGTCATCCGGTCCGCTTCGATCTCCTGCACGTCGTGGAAGAAGCGATCGAGGACCGCCTGAGGCCGGCGCGGCGTGCTCCTCTTCTGCTCGGACAGAACATCCTCGAGCAAGAGGTCGCGGTAAGCGGCGTCGAGACGGTTCCAGAAGTCCTTGATTCCGATGTTGCGGGGCGAGATGCGACCGTCGTAACCGCGGATCCCCTGCTCGTCCTCGTAGAAGTTGGGCAGCAGGCGTTCGAACAGGAAGGTCACCAGTCCGAAGAGCGGCTCCGAGATCCGCGGCATCTGGAGCCGTTTCCACTCGGCCACCGCCTTGAGCAGGCGGCCGCGCCGCGGGTGCCGCGAGAAGTGGCGCAACCAGGAACGGAACTGCCCGCGCAGGCGGGCCTCGGCCTCCTCCGCCGCGTCACCCTCGAGCCCCGCCGTCAGCTCCCCCATCGCCGCGTTCAGCGAATGGCGCAGGAGAAGGTGAACCGACTCGCGCGCGATCACGTTCTCCTCGCGCGCCTCGCTGGCGATCTCCCGCAGGTGCAGGAAGATGTGGTCGTAGAGCCGGTCGAAGCAGATGAAGTTCTCGCACTCGCGCCGGAACAGCCGCAGGAGTTGCGGCTGGAGGATCACGTCGAGCACCGTGATGTCGGCGGCCTGCGAAACATCGCCCGGTTCGGAAGCCGAGGTCCCTCCTTCGAGCCCTTCCTCCTCGACCGTCCGCATGACCGCGAGCAGGCGCCCGAAGTTGTCTTCCGCCCCGTCCTTCCACTGGTTGTACAGATGGAAGCCGTACTCCAGCAGCAGTTCGGCCCGGGCGCGGTTGAAGTGGTACTCGCGGCTGCCGAGCAGGAAGGATGCGAGCCGGCCCCGACCTTCGTGCAGCGAGTCGCGAGCGGCGGCGTACCGTTTGTAGGTCCGGCTCAGAACGTCGTCGTAGCGAACCGCCAGCGGATTGTCGAGCCAACGCTCGAACGAGGCCCGGCGCTGCCGCTCCCGGCGCGCCCTGGCCGCTCCAGCCGGCACCTCGGCGGCGGCCAGGCGGCCATAGCCCGACACGGTCGCCGAACTCAGGCGGCGGCGCAAGCCCAGGTAGCGCAGGTAGCGGAATGCGAGACCGACCACGTTCGCCTGCTCCGCCGGGCTGTGCAGGCGCGACAGGTGGGCAACCTCCTCGAGCACGGAGAGATTGCGGGAGGGGTCGACGTAGCGCCGCGTGTTGCGGCGGTAGTGCTCGAACACGGCCGGTTCGTCGCGCACGAAGATCTTCGCCCGCTGCTCCACCAGGGCGATCGAAGTGGCTACGGCGTCCTCGAAACAGGCCAACCGGTCGCCGCCCTCGCCCGGAACGAAGTCGATCACGCCGTCGAGATAACCCTGCTCGTAGAGCTCGTAGGCCGAGACGCCGACCGCCTTCGCGCACTCTTCCCAGGACAGGTCGTAGCGGCGGACGATGTTCGCCAGCCCGCGCGGCTGGATCGTGTTGAACACGCCGTCCCGCACCGACAGCAGGGCATTCGTCGTGGCCAGCGGGATCGCTCCGCCGGAGTAGCCGTTGCCGAGCACGATCCCCACCGTCGGCACGTGGAGCTGCGCCATCTCGGCGATCAGCCGCGAGATCGAGTGGGCCTGGTTGCCGCGGTTCGCCTCCTCGCCCGCGTCCGCCCCGGGCGTGTCCATCAGGGCGACCACGGGCAGAGCCCGGCGGGCGAAGGAGCGGACCACCTCGACAGCGAGCTCGTGGTGCTCCGGCATCCACACGCCGTTCTGCACCGAGCGCTCCTGCGCCAGCACGCCGAAACGCCGGCTGTGGCCGTCGATCCCGGTCTCGAACACGGCGGCGTAGAGCGGACCGTGGTTGCGCTCCTCAACCAGCTCCCAACTCGTCGCGGCCAGCACCGCGCCGGTACCGACGCGACCCGGATCCTCGGCCGGGGCCACCGTGCGGCGAATGTACTCGTCTACTTCCAGCCTGGCGAGTCGCTTGAGCGTCTGGCGGATGCGCCGCTCGGAGATCAACCCCGAGATGCGCCCGGCGCCCCCGCCGACCTGCCTGTCACCCGCCTCCTGAAACAGGGAGAACGACCGAGCCCGCTGCTCCGCCTCGCGAAACAGCGGGTCGACATCGCCCCGTGAAGGCTCCGACTGACTCTGAAGCAGAATCGTCATACAAACCGCCTACTCTACCCCGCCTGTGGACGGTAAAGGACCGGCAACGTGTAACTTGGCCGGTTCCGGCGCTATTCCAGCGCGGCGCTAGTTTCCCCGTTCCTCAGCCCGCGTCGGACCGATCTCCTGCAACGTCTCCAGGCTGGGAGCGACCATCACGCGGGCCGCCGTTTCCTCGTAGGCGGCGTACATCTCCGGCAACTTCCGGCGCAGGTCCTCCTGGTCGACGATGGTCCACTCGTCTTCCCAAACGGGGCCGTAGGGCGCCTGGAGGTTCCAGGCCGTCGAGATGAACCAGTAGGCGAACTCCTGCATCTGGACGCGGAAACGCGCTTCCTCGTCCGGAATGTCGAGGTACGTGTCCAACACGTAGTAGCCCTCGGCGTCGGCCTTCCTCATCGCGCGGGCGAGCTCCGAATCTTCCGAGATGCCCCAGACGTCCGGGAACGTGTAGTGCAGGCCGATGTCCGTCACGTAGTGGAGGATGTGCTCGACCACCTCCATCACCTGGCCCTCGGGCCCTACCGGAGTGCCCTGCATGATGATGTCGCACACGGAGTGGTTCTTCTCGATCTCGGCCCACTGCTCCTCGTTCTCCTCCGTGAAGCTCATGTCGTCGCCGAGCGGAACCGGAATCAGGGCCCTGTAGCGATAGTGGTTCGCGAGCAATTCGCGCTGGAGATCGGCGTCGAGGCCGGCGTCCCGCGGAAACGACTCGGCGATCGTCTTCGCCACCAGCCGCAGGAAGTCGTCCGAGATGTCGTCGCGGGCCGCCAGCTTGAGCCCATACACCTCCAGCTCCTTGGTGAACGGCGGCATGGCCTCCGTGGCGACCACGTCGCCGTGCTGGTACACGTCGTCGGGAACATCGCCGACGGGGGACAGCAGGATGCAGCCGCCCAGATGGGTCGGCGCTGCGTCGGCCGCGGCGACGCCGGCCTCCTCCGTACCGGCCTCGCCGCCGGAATCGGCGGCATCGTAGCCGCCACAGGCGGCTACCGTCAGGATCAGAAATGCGAGTGCGAAGCGTCTGGCCATTGCTGCCCTCCTCGTTGATTTGATCCGCAAGCCCCTACACTATGCGCCGACCGGCGCCGCACATGAACTTCCTCCCCCAGATCGTCGGATCCTTCGCCGACCCGGCGGCCGAGAACCCGACCGTGGAGATGGTCGAAGCGGCGTTCCGGCATCACGGGCTTCACTGGCGCTACCTGAACTGCGAAGTGCCAGCGCACCGGCTGCCGGCGGCGGTAGCGGGCGCCCGGGCCATGGGCTGGGCCGGGTTCAACTGCTCGCTGCCCCACAAGGTCGCGGTCATCGAGCACCTGGACGGTCTGGGCGAATCGGCCCGCCTGATCGGCGCCGTGAACTGTGTAGTCCGCGACCGCGACGGCCGCTTCATCGGCGAGAACACGGACGGCAAGGGCTTCCTCCGCTCGCTCGAGGAAGTGATGCCGGCAGCAGGCAAGCGAGTCGCGATCTTCGGCGCCGGCGGCGCCGCGCGGGCGATCGCGGTAGAACTCGCCCTGGCCGGAGCAGCAGAGATCACCATCGTCAACCGCACCCGCGAACGCGGCGAGAAACTGGCGGCCCACATCGCCGGCCATACGGAGACCCAAGCCCGCTTCGTGCACTGGCGCGGTGTCTACCGCCTGTCGAAGACCGTCGACATCGTGATCAACGCAACGTCCATCGGGCTTTACCCGGATGTCGACGCGGCAGTGCCGCTCGACGTCGACACTCTCGAACCCGCCATGGTGGTCGCCGACGTCGTTCCGAATCCACCCACCACACGCCTGCTGGCGGCGGCCGCCGCTCGCGGCTGCACCGTGCTCGACGGCCTCGGAATG
>JAJDZH010000251.1 GCA_022824725.1 Thermoanaerobaculia bacterium
GACGCCGGCGCACCCAGTGTGGGACGTCCCCGATGGTGGCGCACCCAGTTTGGGACGTCCCCGGTGTGTGGGGTACCCAGTGTGTGCCGTCGTGGTGCGGCGGCTAGGTCCAGCTCAGGTCGTGCCTGGAGATCGGCAGCGACCGGATCCGCTTGCCGGTCACCGCGAAGATGGCGTTGCACAGCGCCGGCGGCACGGGCGGCAGTGCCGGCTCGCCCAACCCGGTGGGCTGGTTGTCGCTCATGACCCAGTGGACTTCCACGGGCGGCGCCTGGTCGATGCGGAGCAGCTTGAAGTTGTGGAAGTTGCTCTCCTTCGTGCGGCCGCCTTCGAAGGTGATCTCCTGGTCGAGCGCCTGGGCGAGGCCGTCGAGGGCCGAGCCCTGGACCTGGTTGACGGCGTTGCTCGGGTTGACGAGCTGCCTGCCGACGTCGCCGGCGACCCAGATCCTGTCGACGCCGAGTTCGCCTTCCTTGCTGACCGTGGCCTGGACGACTTCGGCGAAGTAGCCGCGGTGGCTGAAGTGGAAGGCCACGCCCTGGCCGGTGCCCTCGGGCAGGTCCGCCGTGCCCCAGCCGGACTTGTCGCGGACGAGTTCGAGCACGGCCTTCATGCGCTTCGCGTCGAACGCCGGCCTCATTCCTTCCGGCGCCGCGTCGAGCAGGTCGAGCCGGAACTGGAGCGGGTCCTTGCCGGCCTCGGCCGCGAGTTCGTCGATGAACGACTGGACGACGAACGAGATCGCGTTGCTGGTCGGAGCGCGCAGCGCGCCGGTCGGGATGCCGAGCGGCATCTTCGACGCCTGCAGCGCGAAGTTCGGCACGAACGCCTGCGGGAACTCGTTCGGGGCCATCTCCGCGCTCGCCGCGAAGCGCGGGCCTTCGCCGAACGAGACGAAGTGGTCGCGCCAGGCCACGAGGTTTCCGGAGTCGTCGAGACCGCCCTTCAGATAGTGGTAGCCGCCGGGGCGGAAGAAGTCGAAGCGCGTGTCGTCCTCGCGGGTCCACACCAGCTTGACCGGAACACCCGCCTGCCGGGCGATCAGCGCCGCCTCGAGCATGTAGTCCCAGTAGAGGCGCCTGCCGAAGCCCCCTCCCATCCGGGTCAGGTGAATCGTGATCTGGTCCTCGGGAATGCCCAGCGCCTTGGCCAAGTCGCCGCGCGCGAACTGCGGAGTCTGGATCGGCGCCCACATCTCGAGTTCGCCATCGTGAAAGTGCGCCGTCGTGTTCTGCGGTTCGAGCGGCGCGTGGGCGAGGAAGGGGTACTGGTAGGCCACCTCGAGCGTCTTCGCCGCGGAGGCCAGGGCCCCGGCCGCGTCGCCGTCGTTCCTGAGATCCTGTTCCGGCGGCTGCTTGGAGAGTTCCTCGGCCTGCCGGTCGAAGGCCTCGGTGCTCTGGGACGCGGTCGGGCCCTCTTCCCAGGTGACCTCAAGCTTGCTCCGCGCCTCGTTGACCAGCCACCAGGAGTCGCCGACGATCGCGATGCCGTTGGGCGGCGTGACCTGGAACATCGACGGCGCGGGCGCGGCGCTTCCGGTCTGCGCGTCGACGACGAAGGCGTCCGTGACGCCGGGCGACGCCTTGACCGCGTCGAGGTTGGCGGTCCTCACCTTGCCGCCGTGAACCCGGCACTTCTCGAACACGGCGTACTTCATGCCTGGCACCGTGACGTCGATGCCGAAGAGCGGCTCGCCGGTGACGATCTTCGGGTTGTCTACGCCGGGAATCTCCTGGCCGATGATCTGGAAGTCCGCGGGCTTCTTGAGCGGGACGGTCCGGGGATTGGGCGGCTCGATCTCCGCCGCGGCGGTCGCCAGTTCGCCGTAGGACAGCGACTTCTTCTTGAAGTGGACGACGCCGGCCTCGGTCGTGCAGTTCTCCGGCTTCGTTTTCCACTGCTTGGCCGCGGCCGCGACGAGCATGGCGCGGGCGGCGGCGCCCACGCGGCGCATCGACTGGTAGTGCATCGGCGTCGCCATGCTGCCGCCGGCCATCTGGCCGCGGTACTTCGTCGAATCGAAATCCGCCTGCTCGACGCGGACCTGGCTCCACGGGATGTCGAGCTCTTCGGCGATGAGCATCGGCAGCATCGTCTTGACGCCCTGACCGATCTCGGGGTTCTGGGCCATGATCGTCGCGATGCCGTCCGGCGTCAGGCGGATGAAGGCGTTGAGCGCCGCTTCGCCGTCGGCGGTGGCGGCGGCGGCGCCGCGCGCGCCGTCCAGCGAGAAGCGGGCGCCGAGGAGCATGCCGCCGCCCGCCAGGGCGGTGACGTGAAGGAAGCCGCGTCGGGAGAGGTTGCCTGTCTTGTCTACCGTGTTCATGCCTCACTCCCTCCCGCTCCAGTGGCCGTCTCGTGGCTGGTCGGCGTCGCCTGCGCGATGTCCGCGGCGCGGTGGATCGCCGACCGGATGCGCGTGTAGGTCGCGCAGCGGCAGATGTTGCCGCTCATCGCTTCGTCGATGTCGCCGTCCGTCGGCTGCGGGTTGCCCGCGAGCAGCGCCGAGGCCGACATGATCTGGCCGGCTTGGCAGTAGCCGCACTGCGGAACGTCGATCTCCTGCCAGGCGACCTGCACGGGATGGGCGCCGTCCTCGGACAGGCCCTCGATCGTCGTGATCTCCTTCCCCTCGGCGCGCGAGACCGGCATGCGGCAACTGCGCTCCGGCTCGCCGTTGACGTGCACCGTGCAGGCCCCGCAGAAGGACCGGCCGCAGCCGAACTTGGTTCCCTTGAGGTCGAGTTCGTCGCGGAGCACCCACAGCAGGGGCATCTCCGGCGGCGCCTCGACCGTCGTCGACTTGCCGTTCAGGGTGAAGGCGATCGCCATGAGTTCGTTCTCCTCTCAGGTCCTGGAAGGTCCGGCAGCCGTTTGGGGCGACGACTTGCTGGTTGACCG
>JAJDZH010000106.1 GCA_022824725.1 Thermoanaerobaculia bacterium
GACGCCGGCCGGGCGCCTGGGCTTCTGGCGGGCGCCCCTTTGGGCGGTCGTGGCGGTGTCCGTGGGCGTGCCCCTGGCGGCCCAGGAACCGCGGGAGGCCGTCGAATCGGCCAGGTTCCACCACATCCACCTGAACGTGACCGACACCGGGCGTTCGGTCGACTTCTACCGGACCACGTTCGGCGCGATGCCGATCGAGTTCCGGGGCGTCGCGGACGCGCTGTTCACGGAGCGCTCCTTCATCCTTCTGAACGAGGTCGAGGAGCCGCCGGACGGGAGCCAGCAGAGCGGCATCTGGCATTTCGGCTGGGGCGGCGTCGACCTTCCCAGCCAGTACCGCTGGCTGGTGTCCCGTGGAGTCGACATCCACACGCCGATCTACCGTCTGGGCCGGGGCCATGTGATCTACGTCAATGGACCGGACGACGAGATGATCGAGGTGAACACGATGGAACACCACCGCTTCGCCCACGTCCATCTGTTCGCGGCGGACGTGAACGAGACCGCGGCCTGGTACGAGCGCCACTTCGGCCTGCCGGCGCGGCGCACCGCCGAGGGCAATCCCCGGCCGGTCGGTCCGGATGCGGAGTTCGCGACCTGGGAGGAGTTCCACCGGGAGCACCGGGCCTGGTTCAACGCGTTTCGCACCGACAACGTGACCTTCATCATCTACAACCTGCCGGACTACGAGCCGTTGGCGCCTTGGTGGCCGCAGGACGCTCCGCCCCTGCTGGAGGTGGAGCCCCAACGGGGCCGGGTGATCGACCACTTTGCCCTTTCCTACCGCGACATCGAGCCGGTCTTCGAGCGGCTGAAGGCGGCCGGCGTCGAGATCGTCGAGCCGATCACCTACCGTCCGGAATTCGACATGCGGAGCTTCTTCGTCATGGGCCCGGACAAGGTGGCGGTGGAGGTCGTCGAGGCGAAGCCGATCCCCGAGGGAGTCTGGGAGTAGCCAGGAGCCTGCGGGACAGACACTGGGTGCGCCGGCGCCCTCGCCGGCATCCGGCGTGGAGCGCCGGCCTTCGGGCCTACCTGCTAGAGTCCGCCTGCCGACTCGGACAACTGGTCAGAAGCTGGAGGCGTCCATGCACCGCTCGATCGCTGCACTTCTCGTTCTTGGAATGCTCGGATTCGCTTCCGTGGCGGTCGCCGCCGATGGCGGGGAAGCCGTCACCTTCCACGAGGACGTGCTGGCCATCTTCCAGGAGAACTGCCAGACCTGCCATCGCCCGGGAGGCGACAACGTGGCCGGCATGGTGGCGCCGATGTCCCTGATGACCTACGAAGAGGTGCGGCCGTGGGCCCGGTCCATCGCCCGCCTGGTGCAGAGCCGCGAAATGCCTCCCTGGGACGCTTCGGACCACACGGCAGGCGTCTTCGTCAACGAGCGGACCCTGACCCAGGACGAGATCGATACGGTCGTGGCCTGGGCCAAGCGCGGCGCGCCCAAGGGCGATCCGGCGAAGGGCCCGGCGCCCCGCGAGTGGGAGGACACGGGCGGCTTCCTGATCGGCAAGCCGGACCTCATCGTCTACATGGAGGAGCCGTACCATGTCGGCGACGATGTGGAGGACGAGCAGCCGAACTTCTACATCACGCTGACCGAAGAGATGCTCCCCGAGCCGCGCTGGCTCCAGGCGATCGAGTACCAGCCGGACGCCGAGTTCGTCCATCACATCACCGGCCGGGCGCTGACCCCGAACGAAGACGGTGAAGTCGACGTGCTGAGCGAGAACACCTTCTCGCTCGGTTCGATCGCGGCCGGCGAGGATCCGACGATCTATCCGCCGGGCTTCGGCAACCTGCTGCAGGCCGGCATGGTCGTCCGCCTCAACGTCCACTACCACAAGGAACCCGGTCCGGGCTCCGGTGGCTACGACCGTTCGGCGGTCGCCTTCCGGTTCCATCCGGTCGGCGCCGAGGTCAAGCACAAGGTGACCTGGAACACGATCGGCGCAGGCGCCTTCGAGATCCCGCCGGGTCACGGAAGCTGGCGCGTCGGATCGTCGCGGATCTTCGAGAAGGACACCGTGCTGCTGTCGCTCCACCCGCACATGCACTTCCGCGGCCAGAGCATGAAGTACACCGCGTACTACCCGAACGGCGGCACGGAGGTGCTGCTCGACGTGCCCGAGTACGACTACAGTTGGCAGACGAACTACATCTACCGGGAGCCCAAGGTGCTGCCGGCCGGTACTCGCGTCGAGATCGAAGCCGTCTACGACAACTCCGAGACCAAGCTCGACGAGTATCCCTTCCTGAACATCGGCCGGGCGGTCGACTGGGGCTCCCAGAGCACCGACGAGATGATGGCGCCCTTCCTGGCCTGGACCTACGTCGAGCCGGAAGACGCGGCCGCGATCCGGGCGGCCGGCGGAGCCGGGTCCACGGGCGGCGGCGAGTAGCGCTAGTCGGGCGGCTGTTCGGGACTGTACAGCCGGCCGGCGACTTCGAGTTCCCAGTCCAGCATGCGGTCGCCGTCGAAGATGTACCGGCCTTGTGGTGTCAGGCCGGCCAGGGAGTGCGGCAGCCAGAGCCGGTCGTCTTCCCACATCTCGTCGTAGGGAATGGAGTCCAGGTCCGTCCACAAGGGCGTGGCTTCGTCAGTTTCCCGAAGATCGCCTTTGTATCCGGTGGCCGTGAACGCGTAGACGTGAATGGAGTAGCCGTCCACGAACTGGAACAGGTTCTCGCCGCGGTACTCCAGGCCGAGCGGTGTGATGCCGAGT
This sequence comes from Thermoanaerobaculia bacterium, assembly GCA_022824725.1. Classification (GTDB taxonomy): domain Bacteria; phylum Acidobacteriota; class Thermoanaerobaculia; order Multivoradales; family Multivoraceae; genus Multivorans. The sequence goes on from JAJDZH010000106.1 coordinate 2,733, forward strand.
TCCTCCTCGACCTCTCGGACAGCGCAGTCGATGGGCTCCTCGCCCGGCTCGAGGCGGCCACCGGGGCCGTTGACCTTGCCCGCTCCCAGACCCCGCTTCTTGCGGATCAGAAGCACCCGGCTGCCTTCGAGGACGAACGTCAGCGTGGCCCGGTCGACGGCGCGCCAGGAGGACCAGTCGATGTCGGCGACGTTCCTCTTGCCGGCGGCCTCGCGCACGGCCGGCATCGTAGCGGAGGGGCGCCGTCAGCGGACCGAG
>JAJDZH010000241.1 GCA_022824725.1 Thermoanaerobaculia bacterium
TCGAGCGAGGTCTGGAGCGAAGCGCTGTCTCGCGGCTGGGTCGCGGATCTCGCCGCGGCCGGCGCCGTCTTCGGCACGCCCGGCTGCGGCCCCTGCATGGGCAACCACCTCGGCGTTCTGGCGCCGGGCGAGGTCTGCATCTCCAGCGCGAACCGGAACTTCCAGGGCCGGATGGGAGACCGGGGCTCGGAGGTCTACCTCGCCTCGCCGGCGGTCGTGGCGGCGAGCGCGGTGGCCGGACGGATCGTTCACCCACGGGAGGTCGTGGGGTGAACGGTCCGGTCGATGTCGCTCGACCGTTCCGTGGCCGGGTCTTTCGCTACGGCGACCACGTGAACACGGACGTCATCTTTCCCGGCCGCTACACGTACACGAAGAGCCGGCCCGAGGAGGTCGCTCCCCACGCGCTGGAGGACCTCGATCCGACGTTCGTCGAACGGGTCCGGCCGGGCGACGTCATCGTCGCGGGCTGGAACTGGGGCTGCGGTTCGAGCCGCGAACAGGCGGCGGTCTGCCTGCGCTACGCGGGAGTAGGCGCCGTCGTCGCGCGGAGCTTCGGGCGCATCTTCTACCGGAATGCCCTGAACAACGGGTTGCTCGCGATCGTCTGCCCGGAGGCAGTCGACGCTCTGGAGGAAGGCGGGGAGGTGGAGGTCGATCTCGAGGCGTCGGCGATCCGCCACGGCGACGCCGTGTTCGCGTTCTCGCCGTTCAGCCCGGCGGTGCGGTCGATGCTCGCGGCCGGCGGCCTGATCGAGCAGACGAAGCGACGCCTGGCGGCGGAGTAGGCGCGCCGTGACGCCAGGCCACGACGACTCGGCCGCGGCGCCGGTTCGCCTCGCGCGAATCGGCGGCGACGGCATCGGGCCCGAGGTCGTGGACGCGGCGGTGCGGGTCGTGGATGCCGTGTGCGGGGACCGGGTTGGATGGGTGGAGGCCGAGATGGGCTGGCGGACCTTCGAGCGCACCGGCCGAGCGCTGCCCGAGGCCACGGTCGAGGCGGTCCAAGGCTGTGCCGGCGCGCTGTTCGGCGCCGTCTCATCGCCGAGTCATGCGGTCGATGGCTATCGCAGCCCGATCGTCGAACTGCGTCGGCGGTTGGACCTCTACGCGAACGTGCGCCCGCTCCGCGGCGGCGCCGTCGACGCCGTCGTGGTTCGCGAGAACACGGAGGGCCTCTACGCCGGCCGCGAACGCTGGGAACGCGAAGGCGAGGTGGCCGTCGCCGAGCGGGTGATCAGCCGTCGGGCGACGGCACGGATCGTGCGTTTCGCCTGCGAACTGGCGCAGTCACGGGCCGCCGATCGAGGAAGACGGCCCCTGCTCACCGTCGTCCACAAGGCGAACGTTCTCCGCCTGAGTGACGGCCTGTTCCGGGAGACCGCACTCGACGTCGCGGCTGGCTTCCCGGAGATGGAAGTCGAGGAACAGCTCGTCGACTCCATGGCCTACCGGATGATCCTCGAGCCGGAGCGCTACGACGTGATCGTCGCGCCGAACCTCTACGGCGACATTCTGAGTGACGCCGGCGCCGCCCTGGTCGGCGGTCTGGGCATCGTCGGCTCCGCCAACTGCGGCGAGCGCTTCTGCCTGGCGGAGCCGGTGCACGGCAGCGCGCCGGACATCGCTGGTCGGGGGATCGCCAACCCGGTCGCCGCCGTCTCCGCGGCCGCGCTGCTCCTGGGACGGGTCGGTCTCGCCGAAGAAGCCGGGCGGGTCGAGGAGGCTCTCGCCGAGCACCGCGAAGCCGGTCCCCGAACCCCCGATCGCGGTGGGGAGGGGACGACGAGGGAAGCGGTAGACGATCTGCTTCGCCGAGTCTGAGCATCCCCCGGAGCCAGCGTCGCGGTCGTTGAAGCGGCGACCGAGCTTCGATGCGCTGTCCGTACTGACCTGTCTGGGTCGAGCGTTGCGTTCAAGCTGCGCTTCGCGAAACGGTAGGCTTCGCGGCAGGAGACCACCCAAGTGTTGGATCAGGAGAAGCTCGACGAGATCGTTCGCCGCATCGTGGAGGCCGTGGATCCCGAGAAGATCATCCTGTTTGGTTCGGCAGCTCGCGGTGAGGCAGGTCCACACAGCGACCTGGACCTGCTCGTTGTTACTGAAGGCGGAGACCGCTGGGGCGTGGCGGCGAAGGTCTACGAGCGGCTGGCCGGTGTGGGTGTCCCGGTCGACGCGGTTCTCGTGACGCCCGCGGACCTGGAGCGCTACAGGGACAGTCTCGGCTTGGTCTACAGGCCGGCGTTGGCCGAGGGACGGATCGTGTATGACGCCGCCTGAGCGGTTTGCGCCCGACGATCCGCGTGAGTGGCTGAACCGGGCGCGGAGCAATCTCTCCTTGGCATCGGCCAGAAGCCAGGAGATCTACTTGGAGGATCTCTGCTTCGAGTTGCAGCAAGCCGCCGAGAAGGCGATCAAGGCCGTGCTCTTGTCGCGTGGTGTGGAGCCGCCGTACGTCCACGATCTCGCGGTTCTCGTGTCGCTTCTTCCAGAGGACGAAGAGATTCCGTCCGCGGTCCGCCGCTGTGCCCGGCTGACCGTGTATGCGGTCGAGGGGCGCTATCCGGCCCTCAAGCAGCCTGTGACCGACCGGGAGTACCGGGAGGCGCTGGAAATCGCACAGACAGTTGTGCGCTGGGCTGAGCGACTCGCTTCGGCCGATTCAGGGGCGTTGCCGTCTGACGGGAGCTTACGATGAACGGCCGGACCTCTATCGAACGAGTCCGTGTCCGAGGTTTCCGCTCGCTCGCCGATTTCGAGTTGGCGGACTTGCCGCGAGCCGCAGTCCTGATCGGGGCCAACGGGGCGGGGAAGTCGAACTTCATCCGCTTTTTCGAGTCGTCGAGACTGGATGGGCCGATCTGCTGGCCGGGTCGAACGACAAGCTCGCCAAGACGATAGCGGCTGCGGCCAGGGCTGCGGCGACGCGGAAGGGCGTGAAGGCGCCGACCGGTCGAGCACTGAACAAGGAAGTCAAGGCGTTCATCCAGCATGGATTCCGTTTTCCGGATATGGCTCGCGTTGCTGGCATCGACGCGTCGGATCGACAACCTCTGAACCTCGAAGCGCATCGGCCTGCCGGGCGTCGTCGCCGGTCGCCGGCCTCGCCCAAGGCTGGGCGAGGAGTCTCCTGGACGTTCCGGGACGAGACGCGAACGGTGAGGAACCACACGGAGGTCTACGTGGCCGCTATAGGTCGCCTCTACGAACTCCGTCGGAGCGCGGACTTCTACCAGCGGCTGCAAGAGAAGATCCGGGGCCGCAAGCGAACGCAGATCGCCCGGACCGCGGAGGGGACGGGAGTTCCGGAGCACGTTCGCTCCCTTCCCGGCGGCTGGCACATCAACACCAATCTCTCGACCGCCGACAAGCTGCGCAACCTGGAACGCGCCTGCGACGTGGCCGGCGTCGTCTTCGGTTCAGAGCTCGTGGTGCATGAGGCGCCCGAGTGACTGGAGCGGTTGGGTTCCGGGCTGAAGCGCGCGTCTGACGTTCAAGGTCACGGCCCTAGTCAGGCGACTGGGCTCAGAACTCCTCGTACTGAGGCCACGACCTGCCGAACGCGCGGAGTTCTTCACAGCAGGACACCACGGTAAGGCAGCTTCCCCGCTCGTGGCGGCGAAGCCGTGTGAGTGCCGTGTAGAGCACGGCACTGTCTTCAGGGCGTGACAACGACTCGACACACAGTACAAGGTGACGCGCTTCCCAGCCCTTGAAGCTGTGAATCGTCGTCGCCTTGATCCGAGCGTCTCCCAAGAAGAAGGCGCGCTTCTGAAGCCTCGACGTCCTTTGGTCCGGGTGAAGGGTGTGCCGTACGTTGACGTCCTTGCGCGACTGCCTAGCGACGAACTTGCGCCCGAGCTTTCTTCCCGACAGGAACGTGATGTCCGCTATTGCTGT
>JAJDZH010000403.1 GCA_022824725.1 Thermoanaerobaculia bacterium
CAGCTCGCGCAGGTCCTCGGACTCGACGTCGCCGTAGACGTTGTCGCCGAGGAAGACGAAGAGGTCCAGGTCGTCGTCGAGGATCGCGTCGAAGATCGGCTGCGGCAGGTCCTGCCTCAGGCAGGAACCGACGCCGATCAGTTCCAGGGCCGGTTCGGCCGCCGCGACATCGGTTTCCGCGGCTGGTTCGCCGCAGGCCAGAGCCAGCAGCGCAACCGCCAGCAACGCTTCATTTCGGAGCTTCACGACACACCCTCTCGATCGAAAACCCGGACGGATCGGGCAGTTTTCCGGCAACGACCATCTCATCGATCAACTTCTCCGTCTCGGTGACCCGGTCCCTTTCCCGATAGGCCTGGCGCGTCGCCCTCACCTGAGGGTGCTCGAGCATCGAACAGTATCCCAGCATCCGCCGCTTCACTTTCTTCCACTTCCGCCGCACGTAGATGTTGGGATGGTAGGACTCGTCCCATTCGGGCGTCACGTAGTCCCGCAGATCGAACGGCCTGCGGAGACGCCAACCCCCCGCGTCATGGACGATGACGGGGTCGTCGCCGGCGCAGAGGTGCTCGTAGAACCACATCCCCTCGTAGTTCGCCTCGAGGTCACCCAGGGAGAGAACGCCCGAGACGGCCCTGCCGAGAATCGTGATCTCGTGCTGCAGGCCGCGACGTACGGCTCGATCCTCCGCTTCGGCAGACGTCAAGCCCCGCGCGCGGGCTTTTCGATACCAGCGGTGGTAGTACCAGGCGGTTCCCAGGAGGTGGGTCAGCTTGTCCGTGCCGAGCCGTACGCCGTTGACCTCCACCGTCGGACTCGGCGGCATCCAGCGGCCGGTGTCGAAGAGCGGCGACGTTCCGCCGTAGAGGTACTTCCGCTTGAACTCCCGCATCTCCTCGGGTCCGGACGGCGAACGGCTCACCAGCGGCGAGTTCACCGACCAGGTCTCGAAGCCGTCGAAGAAGAGCATGCGGTGACGCTTGAAGAACCGGAACCGCACGTTCTCGCAGCGGCGCTCCCTGCCGTCCCGGTTCAGTTCCGCGACCAGGCGCTCGAGTTCCAGGTTGACGCGGGCGTTCAGCACCTCGGCCATGTCCTCGAGGTGGCGGCCCCAGGCGAAGAACTGATCCGTCTCGAGGCCGCGCGCGACGCCGGCGCCGCCAAGTCCAAGAAGCAGCGCCGCGACCAGCGCGAACAGCCCGGGGCGGGCGGACGCCGGGCACGCCGTTCCCCGCATCAGAAGCCCCAACCGATGCCGGCCGTGTACACGTAGCGGTCGGCGTCTTCGTGAGCGGAGCTGATCCTCCGCAACACACCCAGGTTGAAGCTGATGCGAGGCAGCGCGAACTGCCCTTCGAAGCCGGCCAGCGTCTGACGCGCGGGATCGAGATCGGAGTCTCCCCAGGTACGGACCAGAACGGCCCGGGCGCTCCAACCGACGTAGACGTTGTTCAGGACGAAGGAACGTGACGTCGGCGTACCGATCAGCCGCGCGTAGCCGACGCCCAACTGCCCCCCCGCCGTGCCCGGCTCAAGCTGCGCGACGAACCCGCGGTACTCGCAGAAGGTGGAGCAGTCATGGCTGGCCGGCATGCGCGCCAGGACGGCTCCGCCGCCCGCCGAGAACTCGAGAGGAATCGAGTAGCGAACGCGCGCGATACCCAGCCAGCGAAGCGACGTCTCGTCGACATCCGCTTGCACCCGCTCCACCAGTGGCCGCGAGTCTTCCGGCCGTCCCGGGGGTTCCTGCGCAACCAGCGGCCCGGCCCAGAGGCATGGCAGGACGGCGGCCGCGAGAAGGCGCGGCGAACCGGCCGGGATGGATCGGAAGGCAGCTTGCATCGGCGACGAACCCGGCGGGAAGAAGCCCGTTCCCTCGTTCAGCGCCGATGCTACACGCGAGGACCCCGGCGGAAAGCGGGAGGACGAGCGCTACGAGCCGCCGCCGAAGCGGTAGGTCATCAACGCCTTCAACCGGCGGCCCTTCGGGTTCGCGGTCAAGGGGTCGAAGGACTGCTCGAAGAAGACGAGCGGCGGGTCTTCGTCGGTCAGGTTGATCGCCGACAGGGCGAGGTCGAAACCGAGCCGCGGGAAACGCCACAGGAACGTCAGATCGAACGTGAGCCACTCGTCGATCGGCAGCAGTTCGGGCGGCGTCCAGGCCACGTTGCTGTCCTCGTAGGAGGAGATGTGGTTGGCCCAACCGATCAGACTGTAGTCGCCCCAGCGGTATCCGAGCGAGGCCCGTGTCTTCATCTCCGGCAGCGGCGGCGCGATCGGCGTGTCGCGGTTCAGCAGGCCGACAACGTCCTTCTTCTCGCGATAGACGACGCCGTCCCGCTCGAGCTTCTTCAGTTCGTAGCTCTGCGTGTACGTGCTGTCCAGGCTGAAGGAAACCTCGCCCCTGCCCGCGTCGACGAGGCCCTGCAGGTGGAAGTCGAAACCCGAGGTCTTGATGCCGGGCCAGTTGATGAGGTCGATCCGCACCCGCTCGATGTCCCCCGGTGAGCAGGACCCGTCCGCCAACCCGCCAGGGCAGACGACGCGGCCGCTGACGGCATCGAGGGCCGCCCGGTTGCCGCCGAAGCCTTCGGCGTAGAGCCTCACGACCTCCTGCTGCGGCAGCGGAGCGATCACGTCGTCGAAGTCGTACGTCCAGTAGTCCAGCGTCACGTCGATTCCGGGCGAGGCGAAGAGCACGAAGCCCAGGTTGTAGGTGAACGCCTGCTCGGGCAGCAGCGCCCGGTTCCCGAACGCGTCGACCGCCTTGTAGACGCCGACCGTGTTCAGGTACTCCAGGCTGGTGCGAACCTCCTCGTTGAGATCGTCGACGGAGGGCGCCCGGAACGTGGTCTGGACCGAGGTGCGGAAGGAGAACAGATGGCCCTCGCCGGAGGAAAGCGTCCAACGGCCCGAGAACTTCGGATCGAAGCTGTCGACCTCCTCGTGGACTTCGTAGTTCGCCGCGAACTGCATGTCCCCCCCGAGCGCGTTGACGGACAACTCGCCGAACGCCCGGTGAACCCCCTGTGAGTCGCCGTACGGGTAGTAGCCGGAGGTGAAGGTGAAGGCGCCGGCGCGGGCGCCCGTCTGACGGCCGGTGGCGGGATCCACGCACGAACGGTCGCCGGGGACGACGCACGGGTTCAGCGCGTAGTTGCCGACGTCGTTCGGAATCGCGCTCACGTCCAGGTGTCGGTACTGATAGCCGAACGCGTAGTCGAGCCGCTGCGGCACCCAGTTCCCCGAGAGCGTGGCTTCGGCCACCACGAGTTCGGCTTCGTTCTCGACGTTCACCTGGTCGTTGATCCAGCCGATCAGCTCGGCGCTGTTCGCCAGGCCGGCCCGATACGTCGGATTCGGGCTGTCTTCCCAGGGCGCCCCGGGCTGAGCCGAGAACTCGATGCCGTTGCCGAACGGGTTGTAGAACATGCAGGAACCGACGCCGGGCTGGGCGCCGCTCGTGTCTCCCAGCCGCATCCCCGAGGGGCTCGTGTCATCGGCCACGACGCCGACGCCGCAGTTCGGCCCGCCGTAGCCGCGAAACGCCAGGAACTTGCGGTAGGCGTACTCCGACGGATGGTTCATGTTCCCGCTCGCCTTCGAGTAGCTCACGCCGAGGTCCAGGTTGGCCGCCTTGCCGCCAACGGTCAGGTCGCGGTCGATCGAAGCCGCGAGGCGGGACGTGTCCGTTCCCCGCCGCAGGCCGCGTCCAGGGCCGGCGTTGCCGACGAGCCTGCCGTAGAAGTACCAGTCGTCCTCCAGGCACGCCTGCTCGGAATCGAAACCGGCCGTCGCGAAGTCCGCGCCGCAGAGCTCCTGGCGCCCCGGGTTGATCGAGGGCACCACCTGAAGACCGTCCAGCAGCGACACCGGCGGGAAGGACGGCGTCGTCACGTAGTTCGGGATCGTGGACTCCGAGAACAGGGCCTCCACGTGGTAGGTCGTGCGGTCCGAGAGCGGCCCGTTCAGTTCCGCGAAGAAGCGGTTCGTCTCCGTCGCTTCGATCAGGCTGTCCCACGGCTGATAACGGAACGCGCAGGTCCAGCCGCGGTCGTAACCGCCGACGCCGTTGCAGGCGGGATCGACGAAGTAGTCCGTGCCGGCCGCGCCGTTGCGGGCCCTGGCCAGCTCCTCGACGAACGCCGAGGATGTCTCGCCGCCGGTGAGGTTCGGCCGCAGGAAGATGCCGGGATTGCCCGTGTTCGACCAGCCCCAGAACCAGCCGGTGGAGCGATCCATCAGCGTGTACGGCCGCTCCCGGGCGCCAAGATGCGAGCGCTCCGCGCGCTCGAGCGAAAAGACGAGGTGGTGGTCCGAACCGCCCAGCTTGCCGCCCCAGATCGCCCCCGCCGTCGAGTCGCCGGCGCCGTCCATCGCCTCGTGCGAGAGGCTGACCTCGAAACCGGTGAATTCGTCCCTGGTCACGAAGTTCGCGACTCCGGCCACGGCGTCCGAACCGTAGATGGCCGCCGCGCCCTCCTTCAGCACCTCGATGCGGTCGATCGCAAGCGACGGAAAGGCGCTGATGTCGACGAAGCGCCCGCCGAAGAGCCGCGCCGGCAAGGGCGCCTGACGCTTGCCGTTCAGCAACACGAGGGTCCGTGACGCGCCAAGGCCGCGGAGATTCACGTTGGCGACGGTCTCCGGCACCGCCGCCCCCTGATCGTTGTACCAACTGTTCGCCTCGCCGATCACTCCCGACGACGCCGTCAGGCTCTTCATCAGGTCGTAGACCTGAAGCGAACCCTGCTCCTTCTGCATCTCCCGGTCCAGCACCTCGACGGCGAAGGGAAGGTCGACCGCGGGCTCCTCGATCGCCGAGCCGGTGACGACGACCACTTCATCGGCGTCGAACTCGACGACGCCCTCGTCGTCGTCGCCCTCTTCTTCCTGGGAGACGACGGGAGCGGCGCCAGGTTCGCCCGGCGGCGCCGTTGCCGCTTCCTCGGCGAGGCCCGTCGCCAGGGCGCCGAACACCAGGATCGCGGTGAGGATCAAAGGTCTGGGGGCATTCATCGTGGACTCTCCTCCTCCGAACTTGAACGACTCGTCGAGCCGACAACCTGAGACCGCCTCATACGACGCTTCCGCCGACACCCGACGAACCGTAACTCCTTACGTTCTCTTAGGTTACACCATAACTCGCCGACTCCGCCCCGGAAGCGGGACGAGGCCGGGGCGGCCTGGAATATGATTCTCGCCACAGGAGGTACCAATGTCCCGACGAGCGCACCGATTTCTCCCCGTCGCCGTTCTGGCGGCGAGCTTGAGCGTCGCCGGCCCGGCCGCGGCCCACCACGCCTTCTCCGCCGAGTTCGACGCCAACCTGCCGATCAAGGTCGAGGGCACGATCACCAAGGTCGAGTGGATCAACCCGCACGCCTGGGTTCATGTCCAGACCACGCTCGGCAACGGCGAGACGATGACCTGGGAACTCGAAGCGGGCACGCCGAACACGCTGGTGCGCCGCGGCCTGACCCGCACGCTGCTCAAGCCCGGCACGGAAGTCGTCGTCCGCGGCTACCAGAGCAAGGACCGGATGTGCACCCCGAACTGCCGCGGCAGCGGCCGGGACATGAAGCTCCCCGACGGCCGCAGCCTGTTCATGGGCTCCTCCGGCACCGGCGCGCCGCGCGACGGCGCCGACCCGACGGAACAGTAGGGCCACGCCCCCGCGGCCCCGGCGGCGACCGTGCGCCGGCGGCGAGATCACCGGATGAACGCTCCAAACCAGTGGATCCTCACCGTGCTCCTGGTCCTGGGCGCCGCGGGAGCGGGTCGCGCCGAGGAACCGAGCGCGGCCAGGGCGGCTGCCGACGGGCCGCGGGAGGCGCCGGCCGTCTCCCGGGAAGACGACCACGACCACGACGATCACGGCGCCGGGGAAGAGGAGGGCCTCGCCGACTTTCACGCCCACGACGTGGTCATCGTCACCGGTTCGGCGATCGAGGAGCCCGCGGTCGATCTTCCCTTCGCCGTCGAGGTGTTGAGCCGGGAGGCCCAGAAGGAGCAGGGTTCGCTCCAGGTCTACGACCTGATGAAGAACCTGACCGCCTCGTCGGGCGTGATCGGCGAAGCGAACAGTTGGTACAACGACCAGGGGACGGCGGTGCCGGAGAACGTCGCCAACGTGAACCTGCGCGGCCTCGGGGCATCTCGGACGCTGGTGCTGCTGAACGGCAAGCGCCAGGCGCCCGTGGCGGCGCGGCTGTTCGGCGGCCGCTTCGTCGACATCAGCGCCTTTCCCTCGATCGCTCTCGACCGCATCGAGGTGCTCAAGGAGGGCGCGGCGGCAATCTACGGTTCCGACGCCGTGGCCGGAGTCGCCAACTTCGTCACCCGCGACGAGTTCACCGGCTTCGAGGTCTCGCTCTCGCACGAGAGCATGGACGGCGCCGGAGACTCGACCGCGGGCGCGATCTGGGGCGGCAAGCTCGGCGGCTCGGACCACCACCTCGTCTTTTCGCTCGAACGGGCGGAGCGTTCGAACCTGGGCGCCCGGGAGCGGCCGTTCACGCTGATGGACCGCTCCACCGGCTGGTTCTGGGGCTGGTCCAACACGGGCAACCCCGGCATTTTCCTGCGGCCGAAGCTGGTCGGCGGCGAGTCGTCCTCGGCCTTCGTCGAGGAGTTGACCCGGGCCCGCAACGGCACGGCGGGCACGGACTACTTCGTCGATCCCGCCTGCAACGACCTCGGCGGCTACGACCGGGGCTTCACCTGCGCCTTCCGCTATCAGCCGTGGGACAGCCTGGTCGAGGCGACCGGGACGAACCGCTTCTTCGCCGAACTGAACGGCCCGCTCGGGAACGAGGCGAGCTACCACCTGGAGGCCCTGGTCGCCGAGTCCGTCATTCCGAACTACGTGACGACGCCTTCGTTCGCGCCGGTGTCCCTGCTGGACGGTCTGCAGGTGGTGCCCACCATCAACCCGGGTCGCCAGGCGTTCTGCGGCGCGGACTTCGAGGGCGCCGGCTTCGATTCCGCGCAGGCGTGCCTGGAGGACGACTGGTACTTCTTCGGCCGCCTGGTGGGCAACGCCGGTCCCGGCCGCGGCCTGCGGCGGGCCACGGACACGACCCGGTTCGCGGCGTCGGTCGAGCGGGACCTGGAAGTCGGCGGCAAGGCGGCGAGCCTCGATATCGGCCTGAGCTACTCCAAGGCGAGCGGCAACATGAACCAGCCGGCGGAGTACGCGTACCGGAAGTTCCTCGCCTTCCGCGGCTACGGCGGCCCGGACTGCGGCGTCGGCGTCGTGGCGGACGAGACGAGCCCCTCCGGCCTGCGGCTCGGCGACACGGGCGGCGCCCAGCCGGGCACGGGCGCCTGCATGTTCTACAACCCGTTCGGCAACTCCATCGAGTACTCGGCTCAGCCGGGGGCGCGCTGGGAGAACAGTCCGAACCCGACGTACCGGGCCGGGCTGGAGAACAGCCCCGCGCTGATCGACTGGATCAACGAACAGGTGGACGTCGAGAACGACGCGGAACTCGTCGTCGCCGAGGCGACGCTCTCCGGGAACTGGCTGCCGGAGCGGCTCGACTACGCGTTCGGCTATCAGTACAGGAGTCTGGACGTCAGCGCCATTCCGAACGCGGTCGGCAACTACGACCTGAACCCCTGCGTGGTCCCGGGCGACCGCTCCTGCGTCGACCCGGCGACCGGCAGGCAGAGAGGCGCTCGGGCCGGCGCCTTCACCCTCACCACCGGCTACTACCCCTACGGCGACTCTCAGGAGGTCCACCGCGCGTTCGGCGAGCTGTCGCTCAACGCACTAGGGGGCGACATGCAGTTCGCCGCGAACTACGAACTCCACGACGAGATCGACAGCTTCGACCCGAAGTTCTCGGGCCGGTGGCGGCTATCGTCGGGCGAGGGCCACGTGCTGTCGTTCCGCACCTCGATCCAGACCACCTTCCGGGCGCCCTCGGTCGACGATCTGAACGAGGAGGTCCGCACCACGCTGGAGTTCCTGGACACGGTCGGCACCTACAAGGCGGTCGACGCCTTCGGCAGCCGGGCGCTGCTGCCGGAGCAGGCGTTCACCTGGAACCTCGGCCTGGTGCTCTTCGCCTCACCCCGGAATCGACGTGACCCTGGACTACTGGACCTACGACTTCGACGACGTGATCGCCCTGCTGCCGCAGCAGGAAGTGCTTCGGCTCTACGCCGAGGGCAACGGCGGCAACCAGGCGACGCTGGCCGCGGTCATGGGCCGCGTCGTCTGTCCGGGCGGAGTCGCGGACGGTTCCTGCGACCCCGCCGACATCGAGCGGGTGCGGATCGACCTGATCAACTGGCCGGGAATCAAGACCTCGGGCTTCGACTTCCACCTCCACGGCCATGTGGACGCGGGCCCGGGCGAACTCTCCTTCAGCGTGGACAGCACGTACACGCAGAGCTACGAGCTGAAGCAGCTCGAACGCGACGGCGTCGTCTATCGCGAGCGGAAGGACGTCGCGGGCCTGCTGAACCGCGACACGCCGATCGCGCCGCCGCTGCCGGAGTTGAAGACACGGGCCTCGCTCGGCTACCACTGGGGCGA
>JAJDZH010000126.1 GCA_022824725.1 Thermoanaerobaculia bacterium
GGGACAGCGTGATCGTCGGCGAGGACGGCTTCGTCACCGTCTTCGACCGCGGCCGGACGACGCCCGGGCTCAGCGGCGTCGAGATCAGCTACGCGATCCTCGAGAAGTCGGCCGTGCTGCCGCTCCTGCCGGACCGCCAGGTGCTGTTCGAGGAAGCGGTCTACCCGGCGCTGACCGCCCGCGGCGAACTCCACGCCTACTGGAGCGAGCACCGCTACTACAGTGTTGGCGGCCACGAGCGGTTGCCGCTGACCGAGGCCTTCTTCGCCCGCACGCCGACGATCATCCTCGACCGCGACGGCGTGCTGAACGTGCGCCCTCCGAGGGCGGAGTATGTCTGCACACCGGATGAGTTCCGCTGGCTGCCGGGGGCCCGCGAGGCGCTCGCCGCCTTCAACCGGGCCGGCTGGCGGGTGCTCGTCGTGTCGAACCAGCCGGGAATCGCGCGGGGGCGAATGACCGAGGACGACCTGGCCGCGGTCCATCGGCGCCTCTGCGCCGAGGCGGAGGAGGCGGGCGGACGGATCGACCGCATCTACTACTGCCCGCACGGCTGGGACGAAGGCTGCGACTGCCGCAAGCCGGCGCCGGGGATGCTCTTCATGGCGCAGCGGGACCACCATCTCGACCTGACGCGGACGACGTTCCTGGGCGACGACGAGCGCGACGGCCAGGCGGCGGACGCGGCGGGTTGCCCGTTCGGGCTGGTCACCGGGAGCGAACCGCTGCGGGCCCACGCCGAGCGGCTGCTGGGCCTTCAAGCGGCCGGCAGAACGGCGGCGGCGGGATGAGCACCGCCTTCGTTCGCCGTCCGGTCCTGGTCACCGGGCACCGGGGTTACCTCGGTTCGGTCATGGCGCCCTGGCTGCTGGAGCGCGGCTACGACGTCGTCGGCCTCGATACCGGCTACTTCGACGACTGCACGATCACCGGCGACCCGCTGCCGATTCCGTCGATCCGCAAGGACATCCGCGACCTGGAGCCGGCCGACCTGCGCGCCTTCTACGCCGTGATCCATCTCGCCGCGCTCTCGAACGATCCGATCGGGAACCTGGACGAGACCTGGACCGAGGAGATCAACCACCGTTCTTCCGTGCGGCTCGCGGAACTCGCGCGCGAGGCCGAGGTGCGTCGCTTCCTGTTCTCGTCGTCCTGCATCATGTACGGCCAGTCCAGCACGGAGACGGTGGACGAAACCTCGCCGCTCGACCCGCGGACCCTCTACGCGCGTTCCAAGGTCCGGAGCGAGGAGGCGATCCGGGAGCTGGCAAGCGACGGCTTCTCGCCGACGTTCCTGCGCAACGGCACCGTCTACGGGCTGTCGCCCCGGATGCGCTTCGACACGGTCCTGAACGACCTGACGGGCGCCGCGTTCGCCAACCGGCGAGTCGTTGTCTTCGGCGACGGCAAGCCGTGGCGGCCGGTCGTCCACGTCGAGGACGTGGCGTCGGCATTCGGCCGGGTGCTCGAAGCGCCGCTCTCGCTGGTTCACAACGAGGCCTTCAACACCGGCGCCGACCACCTGAACCACCGCGTGATCGAACTCGCGGAGATCGCGGCCGATCTCGTACCCGGCTGCGAGGTCGAGGTGCGGGGTGAACCCGGCGCGGACCAGCGCACTTATCGGGCCTCGTTCGAGAAGTTCGCCCGCGCCTTCCCGGACTTCGAGTTCCGGGACGCGGCCGCCGGCGCGAAGCGGTTGATCGAGGACTACCGCCGCATAGGCCTCGATGCGGCGCGCTACGGCGAAGCGCGCTTCGTTCGCCTGCGCTGGCTCAACCGGCTGCTCGATTCGGGCCGGCTGGACGGGTCGCTGCGCTGGACCGCCGGCGCCGGCGGCGAAGAGGAAGAACCGGAGGCAGCAGACCTGGAGGGTGGGGGATGATCCACGGCGTCAAGGTGGTTCCGCTTCGTCAGATCGTCGACGAGCGGGGCAAGATCATGCACATGCTGAAGGCCACGGACGAGCACTTCCTCGGCTTCGGCGAGATCTACTTCTCGACCGCCTGGCCGGGAACGGTCAAGGCCTGGCACGTCCACCGCTCGATGACCGTGAACAACGCGGTCGTCAGCGGCCGGGCCAAGCTCGTGATGTTCGACCTGCGTGAGGATTCGCCGACCCGCGGCGAGCTCCAGGAGGTCTTCTTCGGCGAGGACAACTACGTCCTGGTCCAGATCCCGCCGGGGATCGCCAACGGCTACAAGGCGTACGGCGACAGGCAGGTCATCATGGCGAACGCCGCCACCGAGCCGCACGATCCGGACGAGATGGAGCGGCTCGACCCGTTCACGGACCGGATCCCCTACGACTGGGCGCTCCGGCACGGCTGAGGCGGCTGGAACTCTCGCAGACGTGGACCAGTCCAGGCTGATCGTGACCCGCACCCCGCTGCGGGTGTCCCTGGTGGGCGGCGGCACCGACCTGCCGGCGTTCTACCGGCGCGAGGGCGGCGCCGTGCTCTCGACGACGATCGACCGCTACGTCTACGTCACGGTGAAGCGGCACAGCGAGCTCTTCTTCGAGCCGGTGCGCGTCAACTACTCGCGGAGCGAACAGGTCGAACGGATCGACGAACTCGACAACAACATCGCCCGCGAGTGCCTGCGCTTCGTGGGCGTCGACCCGCCGGTCTACATCTCGACCGTGGGCGACGTGCCGGCTTCCACCGGGCTGGGCGGCTCGAGCGCCTTCGCCGTCGGCCTGCTGAATGCGCTGCACTCCTACAGGGGCGAGCGGGCCTCGGCGGGGCAACTGGCGGAGGAGGCCTGCCACATCGAGATCGACGTCCTGGGCGCGCGGATCGGCAAGCAGGACCAGTACGCGGCGGCCTACGGCGGGCTCAACCTGCTGTCGTTCAAGCCGGACGGCGGGGTGACCGTCGAGCACCTGCGGATTCCGGGCGACCGGCTGCGCGAGCTGTTTCGTTCCGTGCTCATGTTCTGGACCGGACACCAGCGCGACGCCAGCGCCGTCCTCTCCGAACAGGACGACCGTACGGACATGAACCTGGAGTCCCTGCGCCGGATGCGCGACCAGGCCCGCGACCTGCACGCGGCGCTGGGCGCGGGCGAGATCGATGTCGAGGGCATCGGCCGGCTCCTCGACCGGGGCTGGCGGATGAAGCGGGAACTCGCAGGGTCGATCACGACGCCGCTGATCGACGGCTGGTACGACGCGGCCATCGCGGCCGGCGCTCTCGGAGGCAAGCTCTGCGGCGCCGGCGGCGGAGGGTTCCTGCTCTTCGTCGTGCCGCCCGCACGCCGGGCCGCGGTTCGCTCGGCGCTGGCCGACCTCTACGAACTGCCCGTCGGCCACGAGTCCCACGGCTCGCAGCTCGTCGCCCCGTTCCACCATGGCTGACGTCCTTCGGGGTGGCTCCGGACAGGGCGGTCGCCGCTTCGCGGCGCCGTTTCTTCAGAAGCCGGCGAGGGCGCCGGCGCACCCAGTGTGCGACCTGGTGGCGCCCCGGGAACCCGATAATGGCTAGTTGCCCCGCGTGCGCCGGCCACTGGGTGCGCCGGCGCCCCCGCCGGCATCCGGCGCGAAGCGCCGGCCTCCGGGAATCCCACCGTGGCTAATTGCCTCGTCTGCGCCGCCGCCACGGTCGAGACCTTTCTCGACCTCGGCGCCACCGCGCTAGCCAACAAGTTCCCCACCGCCCAAGACCTCCGTCAGCCCGAAGCGCGCTGCCCGCTGCGCGTCGGCTTCTGCCACGGTTGCGGCCACGTGCAACTCGTCGACCGCGTGCCGCCGGAGGCGATGTTCACGGACTACCTCTACGTGTCGTCCGCTTCCGACACGCTGCGAACCCACTTCGACGACCTGGCGGCCACGCTCACCGCGCGCCACGGCCTCGCCGACGGCGGCCTCGTCATCGACATCGGCTGCAACGACGCTTCGCTCCTCTGCTGCTTCCGCGACCGGGGCGCCCGCACCCTCGGCGTCGACCCGGCGGAGAACCTGGCCGAGTACAGCCGCGACACCGGAATCGAGCGTTACCGGGGCTTCTTCGGTGCGGACACCGCCGGCGAGATTGCCGACCGCTGGGGCCGGGCGGCGCTGATTACGGCGACGAACACCTTTCCGCACATCCCCGACCTCCGGGGCTTCGTCGCCGGCCTCGACACGGCCCTCGCGCCCGGCGGCGCCTTCGTCCTGGAGGCGCACTACCTGGTCGACCTGCTCGACCAGCTCGCCTTCGACACCGTGTACCACGAACACGTCTCCTACTGGGCGCTGGGTCCGATGATGCGCCTGTTCGAGGACCACGGCATGGAGGTCGTTCGCGCCGAGCGGTTGCCGATCCACCACGGCCAACTCCGCGTCACCGTGATGCGCCGCGGCGAGGGCGAAGTGGATGCCGGCGTCGCCGAGGTACTCGCCGCGGAGCGCGAGCTCGGCATCGACAGGTTCTCGACCTGGAACACGTTCTCCGAACGCGTCGGCCGGCTCAGGACGGAGGTCATGGACTGCCTCAACGGCCTCAAGGCGGCCGGTCGCCGGCTGGCCGGCTACGGTGCGCCCGCCAAGGGCAGCACGCTGCTCGAGTTCTTCGGCGCGGGCCCGGACCTGCTCGACTTCATCGCCGACCGCAGCCCGCTCAAGCAGGGCCGCTACACGCCCGGCTCCCACATCCCGATCGTCGCGCCGGAGCGACTCCTGGAAGAACCGGCGCCGGATCATGTCCTGCTTCTGGCCTGGAACTTCGAGGAGGAGATCCTCGCCCAGCAGGCGGAGTTCCGCCGCCGCGGCGGCAAGTTCATCCTGCCGGTGCCGGAAGTCCGCATCGTCTGACCTTTGGGTGCGCCGGCGCCCGCGCCGGCTCTCTCCTGGCTGCTCTGTTCCGTGAGAGGCTTGCGTCGTGCCACGAACCACGCCCTGGCTCGGCGCCGCCCTGTGCCTCTCGCTCGCATGCGCCGGGCCGGAGGGCATTGTCCAGGGGCCGCCCGCCAGGTAGCGGCTGCGCCGCCGATCGAGTTCTCCTTGTGATAAGGAGAAAATCGGCACAGGTTCTCCTTGTAGAAGGGAGAAATCTGTGGAATATTCTCCTTCTTGGAGGGAGAATGACATGGAAGTCGTGCCAACTCAGCTCCGACAGGTGCTCTCCGAGTTACTCGCGGAGTCGTTGCAGAACCCGTTGCCTTCCCACACTCTCCGACGTGTGTCCGGGCGCACGCGTTTTCCGGGCAAAGTCACCGCTGTGGTGGGGATGCGGAGGGCCGGCAAGACGACGTTTCTTCACCAACTCCGGAGGGAGTTGACGCCGGAAGGCGATGCGCCGTTCCGTGCGCCCTACCTGTCGTTCGAGGATGACCGGTTGACAGGTCTGGAGACCCGACATCTCGGTCTCCTGCTCGACGAGTACGACCGGCTATCGCCGGCCGGACCGGACGGTGAACGGGTCATGTGGTGTTTCGACGAAGTGCATCTCGTGCCGGGTTGGGAGCGCTTCGTGCGACGGTTGCTCGACACCCGCGATGTGCAGGTGGTCGTCTCAGGCTCGTCGGCCGCGCTTCTGTCGCGGGAGATCGCGACCGCGCTCCGCGGCCGGGCGTGGCAGGTGCTGATCCACCCCTTCAGCTTCGAGGAGGCCATTCGCCACCAGGGCATCGAGGCTCCGTCCGATATCGGGACCTTGGCTCGGGACGAGCGACTGCGCCTGGAGCGAGCTTTCTCCGCGTGGCTTGCTACCGGTGGATTCCCGGAGGCGCAAGGCCTCGACGCCGCCTCGCGGCAGCAACTGCTCCGCGACTACGTGGACGTGGCCATCCTGCGCGACGTAGTGGAACGTCACAACATCAGCAACGTCACCGGGCTGCGGTGGCTCGTCCGGCAGTTGCTCGGCAACGCCGGCAGCCTGTTCAGTGTCGAGAAGTTCCATGCCGCGGTCAAGTCCCAGGGCCTCGCCATCGCGCGCGACACGGTGCATCGATTCCTCGGATACCTCGAGGACTGTTTTCTCGTCCGTGTGGTCTGGATGGAGTCGGGCTCGGAACGGCAGCGAATGGTGAATCCGCGCAAGGTGTATCCCGTCGATACGGGGCTGATCCCGCTATTCGACCGCACCGGGCGTGCGAACGTTGGGCATGCCCTGGAAACGGCTGTTCTGGTCGAGCTCGAGCGCAGACGACTCGACGTGACCTATGTTCGAACGCGAAAGGGATACGAAGTCGACTTCCTGGTCCGCTCCGCCGATGGGCAACGCGAGCTCATTCAGGTCTGTGCCGACGCTTCGGACCCGGTGACGGCTGAACGGGAGTTGCGGGCTCTCGAGGCTGCGGGAGAGGCATTTCCCGACGCCCGCAAGCTCCTGCTCACGCTCCATCGAGACGGCATCCCGCCGGCATTGCCGGCGGACGTTGCGGCTCAGCCGGCCTATGCCTGGGTGCTTGGAGGTTCCGCGGACTGAGCCCGACGAACTCGGGTCTCTCCGGGCTTCAGTGCGTGTCGCTTCACTGCATGGAAGCCGTCATCGTCGTCAGTCCTCCCGGATGCTGTACAGCTTCGACCGAGTTCGCATGACCAGCCGGTCGCCGGCCAGGGCCGGGGAGGCGAGCGTCATCTCGTCCAGCGGATTCGCGTGAAGCTGCTCGAACTCTTCGCCGGTGCCGAAGACGAAGGTCGTCCCGGCCTCGTCGGTCGCGAAGATGCGGTCGCGGTAGGCCCAGGGCGAGGTCGTGAAGTGGCCGTTCGAGTCCTCGATTCGCGCCTGGAAGAAGCGCTCGCCGGTGGCCGCGTCGTAGCGGGCGAAGATGCCGCGGTCGTAG
>JAJDZH010000255.1 GCA_022824725.1 Thermoanaerobaculia bacterium
GTCGCCATCCTCCTGCATCTCGACGAAACCGCGTGTCGGATGAGGCTGGCCAGTCCCCACCTTGCGGCGCAGAAACGGCTCGCGCGGAACATCGAACGTGTACGCCAGATTCCACAGATCGTAGGCTTGCCATTCGTCGCCGGAGCGCGCCCAGAGAACCTGATCGTCTTCTTGCCAGACGACAGCAAGATCACCGCCCCGGGGATGCACTACCGCCCGCAGATGATCGATCGGCCTTGATTCCAGGCCTCCATCGGTAAAGCGGTGCAGGAACAGGTGAGTGCTGTAGGAGGCCAGCACAGTGGGCCCGTCGGAATCCAAGATGACAAAGGCCGTCACATCATCCTCGAGTGGCGACGCGGGAAAAAGCTCCACGCCGATCGTCCGTCGTGCCTTCCCCGTCTTCATGCTGCCGACGGCGAACTCTCTCCCGAGCGCTTTTGTCTGCGATCTCCTAGTCCTCGGAGGATACAGGTCCCGCATCCCGACCCAGACGGTCAAGTCGTGCGAAGCCCACGCCCAAGCGGCACCCGTCCATTCCTGGTCGAGATCGAATTCTCGCTCAAGCTTGAATGCGCTTGGCGTTACGCGATACACCCTGAGCCCCCAAAGGTGATCGTTGTCCTGCCGCCTGTAACCCCAAGTCAGTAGCCGGCCTTCGGACGCCTCCCGCAACCGCTTGACCAGGAAGTCGACTTCTTGCACGTGAGCGTCGCCGCCGCTCCACGACACAAGCGTCGAGCGGGTTTGCTCAAGATCGGGCGATGGGTGGAGCGCCACGACAGCGCGGCCCTCGTTCGTGACGAAGCCGCCGAGAAAGTCACCATCTACGAGCGAGAGAACGTTGTTCTCCGCGCCAGACGCGGGTCCGGCCCACGCGGAGAGAAGCAAGAGCGAACAGATAGCGGCGGCAGGAAATTGTCTTCGCATTAGCAGCCATCCCTGTTCTTCTGGTCTTCGGTCGGCCGCCCTCCGGCGTCGACGTGGTCGAAGTACTCGACCCGGGATTCCGGGCCCGTTATCACTGAAATGTGAGCGTGAACGCCGCTCGCGTTCCCGGTTCTGCCAGCCAGCCCGACCAGGCTGCCCGCCCTGATCGTTCCGCTGGCAGTAGATGGCTCACGGAAGTGGCAGTATCGGGTGACCCAGCCGTTGTCGTGAGTGATGTCCACACCGTGGCCGCAGCGCGTGTTGTTCACGAGTGACACGGAGCCCCCGCGCCAAGCCAGGACCGGATCTCCGGCGTTCGCCTGGATGTCGACGCCGCCGTGGTCAGCACGCACCGTGTTCGGGCCGTCGTACTCGGTACCGAGGCGGTCGTTCAGATCGAAATTCAGGGAACACTCGTCTTCCGTGACGACTACGTTCCAGTGGTCCACGATGTTGTTGCTGTCTGTATCTAGGTTCGGAAGCGTGGGCCCACCGCCATCGCCGTCGCCGCCGTCCCCGCCGTCCCCTGGGCCCGGATCGCCCTCGCCAGGTCCGGCCCCGGGTGGCGGGCCGGGATCATCGGCAACCACGACGATCGTCCCATCCGGCGTGGGGCAATCGATCTCCGTGCCGTCCTCCTTCTTGCACACGATCTCTTCCGGACCGGAACCGGTCGGCGCAACGACTGAGACGAGGGAGACATCGTTCACGGCAACGGTGAGAGTGTAGTCGCCCGGCCCGCCGCTGCCGTACGGGTACACGACGACCGTGTGAGTGCCGGCGCCCAGCGTACCGCCCCATTCGTCGTCTGCGGTCTGCCAGCGATTCGTGCAGCGGCTGTTCCCCACCCTGCAGTCGAAGTCCCGCGTCAAGCCGGTCAAAGAGACCGAGACGCTGGAACTGGAGGACAGGGTAAAGGAGTAGGATTGCTGGCTCGATACCCCGGTTTCAATGGCCTGCATGCGGAACGACTGCGACCGTTCGCAGCGGTTCGCCGCCGCCACGTAGGTGTAGCCCGACGGGCAGGAGGGTGTGGGCGGGCGCGGCGACGGCCCGGGGGTCGCCGTGCCGCTGACGCTCAGCGTCCAATTCCCGGAAGCGGCGTTGTAGGGGTACACCGTGACCGTGTGCGTCCCAGCTGCCAGGGTGCCGCTCCACGAATCGTCGCGGGCAACGAACTCGCGGCCAACGGGGCCGTCGCGCGGTACTTCGAGGACGAGGACGAGTAGCTGGCTCGATCAGAGCCGTGCCTTCAGTCCGAAGCCGCCGCCCTCGCCTCGTCGCGGTTGCGCAGCCATTGCCTGTAGGCGCCGATCATCAGCCAGGCGCCGGCCGCGAGGAGGCCGAGGGGCCAGTACTCCCACACCCGGTCGATGTCATAGCCGAAGGTGTAGTCGAGCAGGGCCAGGAAGCCGATGATGAAGAGTCCGGCGCCGGCCAGCAGGCCCAGTTGCCCGTTGGCGGGCGGTTTCGGGGCGTCCTGCAGCCCGAGGTCGGTGGCGTAGCCGCGCTCGATCAGGGAGGCCTGCCGGTAGGCGTCGATGATGTTGAAGAGCCACACGAAGGCCACGACCATTCCCATCACGCCCTCCTCGGTGGCGAGATAGATGGAACCGACCGCCAGCAGGAAGAGCACGATGCCCCGCTGGTAGAGACCGTTGTAGATGTGGCCCAGCCCGGGGAAGAGGGCGAGGATGACGCTGATCACGTGGCGGGTCGTGAGGCTTCCTTGCGTGGACGTCGGCGGCGGCGGCGGCGGGGTCTGTTCGCTCTCGGTACTCATGCGGAAGTTCCCTCCCTCGGGGTTTGTGGGCGGTCTCCACTCGTGGGCGGAGGACCTTCGTCATTGCCGGTATCGCTCCATGGCCACAGGCCGCCCAGTTTGCGGGCGGCCTCGGACGACGAGTCGGCCGCGCTCTGAAACCAGGCGCTCACGCGGTCGGTGGCCAGGACCAGGGGGTCGGTGAAGAATCCGACCGGGGGGCGGAGATTCTGCACGGCGCCGAAGCGCTGCGCGACTCCCGCCTGCATCGAGGAGCCGGCTTCGGCGACGGGCTCGAGCACGTGCTCGCCGGCCGCGGCGCCGAGGTTCGCGGCGGCCTTGCGGCCGGCGGCCACCGGGTCGCCGGGAAGCAGGGTCAGGGCGACCGCGAGCACGTAGCTGGCGGCGACCGCCGTCGCGGTCCGGGGCGGCGCGCCGCGAACCTCGGGCCGGTGCGCCGGGTTGCGCTCCGGGATCGCTCGCAACCGCTCCAGCAGAGCCGGTGGCGGCTCGAGTTCGGATCCGACCAGCGACTCGAGCTCCGCGGCTCGCGCCTCGCCATCCCGGTGAAGCGGCGCGCCGACGGCGATCTCGAGCAGTCCGGCCTGAAGCTCGGTGGAGACGGGCAGGTCGGCGCCGAGTTCTTCGATGCCCTGCATCCGTTCCAGGTAGGCAGCGGCCGGAGGAGTCGCCGCGTGTTGGCGCCTGCGGCTCACCGGTAGGCTCCACCGCGGGTCGGCGTGGAATCACCGAGGGCCTGCCGCTTGCGGTCGATCCGGCGGATGAGCTCAAGGCGAGCGCGCCGCAATCTGGACTTCATCGTCCCCTCCGGCAGGTCGAGAAACGCGCAGATATCCGCGTAGCTCAGACCCTGAAGATCGCGAAGCGTCAGGATCTCGGCGAAGGGCTCCGGCATCTCCTCGATGACCCCGTAGACCAGGCGCAGCTTCTCCCTGCGTTCCGCGCGGGCGGCCGGGTCGCTGCCGCCGGCCTGGTGCTTCAGAATCTCCTCCGAAACCACGACCGTTCGCCGCTCGGTACGGGTCCGCCGGTAGTGGTCGATGCAGAGGTTGCGGGACAGGCGGAGGGTCCAGCCCGCCAGCGGCACGTCGCCGCGGTAGCGGCCGAGGTTGCGATACAGGCGCAGGAAGATCTCCTGGGTCAGGTCCTCGGCCTCGGCCCTGTTGCCGGCGAACTGGAAGGCGATGTTGTAGATGCGCCGGCCGTACCGCTCGATCAGCTCGGCCCAGGCGTCGGCGTGGCCGGCGGCGGCGCGCCTGGCGAGGAACAGGTCGGGGTTGGGTTCTTGCGACTGTCGCTTGGAGGCCATCGTTCTCTGATCAGGAAGACGCATGATGCCCGGCCGAAGTTTCCTGTAGGGCGCCCGTGGATCCTGCATAATCCACCGTCCCACCTGTTCCCGTCTTCGCCGGGCTTCGTCCGCGCTGGAGGGATCGCCATGCCCGAACGACGACGCATTCTGGTCACCAGCGGCCTGCCCTACGCCAACGGCCCGATCCACATGGGCCACCTGGTGGAGGCGGTGCAGACCGACATCTGGTGCCGGTTGCAGCGCATGCGCGGACACGAGTGCTACTACGTCTGCGCCGAGGACGCCCACGGCACCCCGATCATGCTGCGCGCCGAGCGGGAGGGAATCTCTCCGGAAGAACTGATCGTCCGGCTGGCGGACGAGCACCTCGAGGACTACCGGGCGTTCTCGATCCACTTCGACAACTACTACACGACCCACTCGGCCGAGAACCGCAAGCTGGTCGAGGGAATCTACGAGCGGTTGCGCGACCGTGGATCGATCGACCGGCGGACGGTGCGCCAGTTCTACGACCCGGAGCGGGAGATGTTCCTGCCGGACCGCTTCATCAAGGGCACCTGCCCGCGTTGCGGGGCGAAGGACCAGAACGGCGACAGTTGCGACGTGTGCGGCTCGACCTACGCGCCGGCCGATCTGATCGACCCCCGTTCCATCGTGACCGGCGCCCTGCCGGTCGAGAAGGAGTCGGAGCACCTCTTTCTTCGCCTCTCCGACTACCGCGAGCTCCTTGAGGAGTGGGTCGGCGACGGCCGCCTGCAGAGCGAGGTCGTCAACAAGCTTCGCGAGTGGTTCGACGACGGCCTGCGCGACTGGGACATTTCCCGTGATGCGCCCTACTTCGGCTTCGAGATTCCGGATGCGCCGAACAAGTACTTCTACGTCTGGGTCGACGCGCCGATCGGCTACATGGCCAGCTTCCGCCAGTACTGCGACCGCAACGGGCTCGGCTTCGAGGACTTCTGGGGACCGGACAGCGATGCCGAGCTGTACCACTTCATCGGCAAGGACATCCTGTACTTCCACTGCCTGTTCTGGCCGGCCATGCTGCACGGCGGCGGCTACCGCACGCCTTCCTCGGTCTTCGTTCACGGCTTCCTGACCGTCGACGGGGGCAAGATGTCGAAGTCGCGCGGCACCTTCGTCATGGCGCGCACCTACCTGGAGCACCTCGATCCGGAAGCCTTCCGCTACTACATCGCGGCCAAGTTCAGCAACGGTCTCGCCGACATCGACCTCAACCTGGAGGACTTCGTCCTGCGGGTGAACTCCGATCTCGTCGGCAAGGTGGTGAACATCGCCAGCCGCTGCGCCGGCTTCCTGCACCGGCAGTTCGACGGCCGGCTGGCGGCGGCGCTCGACGCGCCCGAGCTGGCGGCGGCGGCCGCGGCGGAAGCCGAGGAGATCGCCGAGCTCTACGAAGGCCGCGACTACAACCGGGCGCTCCGCCGCGTCATCGCGCTCGCCGACCGCGCCAACCGCTACATCGACGAGCGTCGGCCCTGGGAGGCGGCGCGCGATCCGGAACGCGCCGCGGAAGTGCAGGCCGTCTGCACCACGGGCCTCGAGCTGTTCCGGCAATTGGTCGTGTTCCTGAAGCCGGTCGTGCCGGCGATCGCCGGGCGGGCCGAGTCCTTCCTGCGGACGGGGCCCCTGGTCTGGGAGGACGTTCACACGCCGCTGCTCGACCGCAAGATCGGTCCCTTCGAGCCGCTGCTCACGCGGGTTCGGCCTGAGCAGGTGGCGGCGATGATCGCGGCTTCGGGTGAGGATGGCGGCGGGTGAGGCGTTGACGTCCGCCGCTCAAGCCGTCGTTCACGACCGGCCGGATTCCGCGGTCACGGCAGACCGTCTGACCAAGGTCTACAAGGTCTACGCCAGCCCCTGGGGGCGGCTGCGGGAGGCGGTGACGAGACGGCCTGCCCACATGCCGTTTCGGGCGCTTGACGACGTCAGCTTCGAACTGCCGGCCGGCGAGGGGCTGGGCGTGGTGGGGGAGAACGGCGCCGGCAAGAGCACCCTGCTCAAGATCGTCGCGGGGGTCACCCGGCAGACCTCGGGCAAGCTCGACGTCCAGGGCCGGGTCGCCTCGATCCTGGAACTCGGCTCCGGGTTCCACCACGAGTTCACGGGCCGCCAGAACATCCGCCTGAGCGCCGCGATCGTGGGGCTGGACGAACGGGAGCTCAAGGAGAGGACCGGCGACATCATCGAGTTCAGTGAGCTGGGAGCGGCAATCGACCAGCCGGTGCGTTCGTACTCGACCGGAATGACGATGCGGCTCGGCTTCTCGATCGCGGTCCAGGTCGAGCCGAACATCCTGGTCGTCGATGAGGCGCTCTCGGTCGGTGACGGCTACTTCCAGAAGAAGTGCATGGACCGGCTGCAGGCGTTCGTGGCCGGAGGCGGCACTCTCCTGTTCTGCTCGCACGCGATGTACTACGTCACCGCGTTCTGCCAGGAGGCGCTGTGGCTCCGCCAGGGCGAAGTCGCCGCGGCAGGCCCGGCGCTGCGCGTGGTCGGCGAGTACGAGCGGTTCCTGATGGCCAAGAGTGGCGAGAGTGTCGAGGAAAGCGACGGAGGAGCCGATCCGGCAAGCGCCCTGGCGCGAATCGTCGCCATCCGGCCCCACGGCGCCGCCCGGCGCCGGGCTTCGGAGCCCTGGGCCCTCGAGATCGAGTGGGAGAGCCGGGAAGAGGAGCTGGGCTTTCACCTGGCGGTGGGCCTCGACACCGCGGACGGCGTCCAGGTCTGCGCGTTCACGACCGAGCGGGCCGGCCTTTCGCCGGTCAGGGGACGAGGCAGTCACCGGGCGGTGGTGACGGTGCCGCGGCTGCCGATGACGAAGGGGGACTACTCGGCCTGCGTGTTCCTGCTGGACGAGGAATCTCTCCACGTCTACGACCGCAAGGTGCAGGCGAACGTGCTGGAGATCGAGGCCGGACGCTTCGAACCGAGCCTCTTCGACGTGCCGCACGAGTGGGAACTCGATGGTCGGCGGCCCGGAACATCCGGGGAGGACGCTTCATGAAGGTACTCGTCACACGGCCGATTCCGGCGCCGGCGGTCGAGCGGTTGCGGGCGGAGCCGGGCGTCGAGACGCGGATGCTCGAGGAGGACGCGGCTCTGGACCGCGCGGCACTGCTCGACGCGGCGGCCGAAGCCGAGGTGATCCTGGCCCTGCTCACTGAGCGGATGGACGCGGAGCTCTTCGATCGCGCGAGCAGCCTGCGCATGGTGGCGAACATGGCGGTCGGCTTCGACAACGTCGACATCGGGGCGGCGGAGGCTCGCGGCATCTGGGTCACGAACACGCCGGGGGTGCTCGACGGCGCCACCGCGGATCTGGCGATGGCGCTGTTGCTTGCTGCTGCCCGTCGCTTGCCGGAAGCCGAGCGGTTTCTGCGCGCCGGCCGCTACCGGCGCTGGGGGCCGATGCTGCTGACCGGCCAGGAGGTTCACGGCCGGACGCTCGGCATCCTCGGCATGGGCCGCATCGGCGAGGCGGTCGCCCGCCGCGCCCGGCTCGGATTCGGCATGGAGATCCTGTACTGGGACGAGTTGGGGCGGCCGGATCTGGAGCGCGAACTTGGCGCCCGGCGTACCGAGCTGAACGAGCTGCTCCGCTCCGCGGATTTCGTCTCCATCCACCTGCCGCTGACCGAAGGGACGGCCGGCCTGATCGGCGGAGACGAACTCGCGCGGATGAAGCCGACCGCGGTGCTCGTGAACACCGCCCGCGGGCCGATCGTCGACGAAGCCGCCCTGGCGGCGGCGCTTCGCTCGGGCGCCATCTGGGCCGCCGGCCTGGACGTCTTCGAGCGCGAACCGGAGGTCCACCCCGACCTTCTCGACCTCGACAACGCGGTCCTGCTGCCCCACATCGCCAGCGCTTCGATCCCGACCCGCCTGGCGATGGCCCAACTCGCCGTGGACAACGTCCTGGCCTTGCACCGCGGCGAGGAGCCGCCGACGCCGGTCGTCCGCGGCGGGTCTGGGCGTTGAACCCGCCCGTGTGGGGTCAGGGAGGGGGTCCCGGACGGACGCTCACGCCCGCTTGGTGAATGGGGGGTCTGGCGCTCGCTTCGGTCGCCTGCGCTCCGGTCGGGCGTCGGCAGGGGAGAGCTCTACGGCAGGCGCTTGGCTCCAGCCCGCCGGGACCCCCTCCCTGACCCCACACGGGCTGGCTGGCGTGGGTTTGCGGAGTAAGACCTGTAGGCGACAGCGGCGGGCGGCGTGCGTCAGAGGTGGTTCTCTGCTGGGTGCGCGGGTCTTCTGACCCGCTGCCGGCGTAGCCGGCCAGAGAGGAGCGCCGGCCGTCAGGCCGGCTCCGCTTTGGCGCGGCCTATCCTCCTATGCGGAAGGAACGGGCTACGCGGAAGCCGGTTTCTTCGGATGCAAAATCCGGTGTTTCGTGCTTCACGGGGGCGGGGTGGAGTTCTTGTGGGTGGAGGCGGAAGGAGCCGCCGCAGAGGGTGCGTCGATCGGGGGCGTCGGCGGGATTCTCGGCAACCCACTCCCAGACGCTGCCCAGCATGCCGTGGAGGCCGAAGTCGTTGGCTTCCTTTCTCTCGGGGTGCTGCACGCGGCCTTCGGAGTTGCCGGCGTGCCAGCAGTGGCGGTCGATGGCGTCCGGGGTGGCGTTCCAGGACGGCTGGTCGTCGGGGTCCGGGAGGCCCCGGCAGGCGTAGAGCCACTCCGTTCGCGTCGGCAGTCTCATCGGCTTGCGTGACACTTCGGCGTACCAGCGGCAGTAGGCGTCGGCCTGGTTCCAACTGATGCCGACGGCGAGACCGCGGTCATCAGGGGAGAGCGGCGACCTCTGGTAGTCCGGGTCGAAGGCCTCGAACTGTTCGTTCGTGATCGGCCACTTGCTGAGGTAGAACGGCTCGACTGTCACCGTTCGTCCGTCGATCAGGAGCTCGCCGCCCGGGACGAGCCATAGGATCGTTCGCGGGACGTGGG
This sequence comes from Thermoanaerobaculia bacterium, assembly GCA_022824725.1. Taxonomy (GTDB): domain Bacteria; phylum Acidobacteriota; class Thermoanaerobaculia; order Multivoradales; family Multivoraceae; genus Multivorans. The sequence goes on from JAJDZH010000255.1 coordinate 8,988, forward strand.
CGTAGGAGCGGGGCAGCGGGTGGCTGCTGCTGGCCACGACCTTGGCGCCGATCAGGAGGGGCGGCTGCCGAACACCTTGGGCGTCGGCATCCGGGCGCGGATCGACTCGAGTTCGTCGACGGTGACGGTCGCGATCCCGTTCTTGCGGCAGTGGGACTCGACCGAGCGCACCACCATGCCGCGGACGAAGGCCGGTACCCGCTTCATGCGCGCTTCGGCTTCGGGTTCCCAGGCGATGCTGGTCGAGCTGTCTTCGCCGTAGCGGGCGAGCGAGGCCAGCCCCGTGCGGTCGCCGAACGCCTGGAGCCGGTCCGCCGTGAACGTGCCGGGCTCGTGAGTGCAGAGGGGATCCTCCGCCATCAGGTCGCCGGTCATGCCGAAGGCCCGGGCGCGGCAGCCGCCGCAGACCGTCGACAGCTCGCAGGAGCCGCAGCGGCCGCCGAGATCGTTGCGGCGCCGGATCGACTGGAAGAGGTCGGAGTCGTTCCAGAGATCCGAGAGCGTCGACCGCTTCAGGTTGCCGCCGAACACGGGCAGGTAGGGGCAGGGCGTGACGTCGCCGTTTGGTCGGATGCCCATGTAGTGAGTGCCGGCCGGGCAGCCGCCGGCGCCGCCGTCGTACGCCTTGAGGAAGGGCGAGTCCGGGTCCCCGGCGAGGAGCTGGCGGACGTAGTGGGGCGCGCACTTCGCGTTGACGACCATGCGCCCCCGGTAGTTCCGCTGGATGGAGGTGAGGGCGGCCAGTACGTCGTCGTAGTCGGACGGCGACAGGTCGGAGACGAACTGGCCCCGGCCGGTCGGAACCAGGAAGTACAGGTTCCAGACCCGGGCCTTGAGTTCGCTGTAGGCAAACTCGGCGATCTCCTCGAGTTGACCCCGGTTGTGGGCTCCGGCCGTGGTCTGGATGATGAAGGGTAGCCCCGCCGTGGCGAGGTGCCCGGCGCCGTCGACCGTGTTCTGCCAGGCGCCGCGAACCCGCCGGAAGCCGTCGTGAACCTCGGCGTCGAGCGCGTCGAGCGACAGGGCGAGGCCGCGGACGCCCTCGCCGGCCAGGATGCGGGCCAGGTTCTCGGTGATGCGGACGCCGTTGCTGCCGACGACGACCCAGAGGTCCCGCTCCGCCGCGTAGCGCACGATCTCCAGGATGTCCCGGCGCAGCAGCGGCTCGCCGCCGGTGAGGATGACGAGGGCTTCGGGAGCGAACTCGCAGATGTCGTCGATCACCTTGCGGCACTCGTCGGTCGAGAGTTCCGAACGGTCGGCGAAGTTCGCCGTCTGGACCAGCGGCTTGCCGCCCGCGTCGAGGTAGCAGTGCTCGCAGGCCAGGTTGCAGCGGTACGTCAGGTTCCAGGAGATGACGTACGGCCGCGCGAAGGCGGTCGGACTCACGCTCGCCTGCCGCTCCAGGGGTGACACCGTCATCGTTGTCTCCGGGCGGTCAGGCGATGCCGAAGAACGAGCGGGCGCGTTCCAGGACGGCCGCGTCGACCTCTTCGTAGCCGTGGTCCTCGGCAAACTTCTCGATCCCCGCGATCGCCGAGGTGCGGACGATGTCCGGGATGTTGGCGAGCCGCTCGCGGGCCTCGACCGTCCAGGGAATGCCCCCGGGGCCGCCGTTGCCGCTCTCGACGGGGTTGGCGTTCTCCGCGGTGCGCGTCCCGGTCACCGGAACGCCCATGTCGGCCAGCATGCCGGTGAACGGGCACTTCGAGGCGGCCGCGGCCGTCTCGGGATCGTCCGCGGC
>JAJDZH010000464.1 GCA_022824725.1 Thermoanaerobaculia bacterium
GGCGTCTATCGCGGCGACTCGCCCCACGGCGAACTCGTCGGCCACGGCGGCTGGTTCCCCGGCTGGCGTTCCACGATGTACTACCACCGGGATTCAGGCATCGCCGTCGCCGTCCAGTTCAACCAGAACGAACTCGACTTCCGCAACCAGGTCCGCGACGCCCTGCTCGCCCTCCTCCTGGAACGGCTTTGAAGCCGTCCCTGCTGGGGCTCCGCTGGGTGCGCGGGTCTTCTGACCCGCCCGCCGGGCGGAGCCGCGGAGCGGCGTAGCCCGGCAGAAATGTAGCCGCCGGCCTCCGGCCGGCGACGATGCTGGCTTGTGGCGGAGGGTGGCGCGGGCGGAAACAAGGTCGGCCTTCGGCCGGCGATTCAAAGCCGCCTACGGCGGCGGGCGGGTCAGAAGACCCGCGCACCCAGCGCACCCAGTGTGCGGCCTACGCGGCCAGCACGTACGCCGCGGCGCCGTCGGCGGCTTCGAGGAAGCGGTCGATCTCCGCGTCGCCCATCGGCGTCGACAGCGCGCCGAACAGGCCGCGGGCGCCCATCAGCATGCCCCGGTTCAGCATCTCCAGGGCGATCTTCTGGAGTTGCGGCGCGGCGGAGCGGGCGGTGAACACGGCCCGGAAGTCCTTCGGCGGTTCGTTGCCGGGGACCACGGAGAAGAGCGAGCCGCGGCCGGTCGCTACGGCCTCGATGCCGTGGCGCCGCAGCACTTCCTGCAGCCCGTCACGGACCCGGTCGCCGAGCCGATCGAACTCGGCGAAGACGTCCGGCACAAGAAGCTTCATCGTCTCGTAGCCGGCGACCATCGTCACCGGGTTGCCGTTGTAGGTGCCGCCGTGGTGGACCAGCTCGCCGTCGCGGTGGTCGAAGACCTTCATCACGTCCGCCTTGCCCGCCACCGCGCCGACTGGGAAGCCGCCGCCGATGATCTTGCCCAGCGAGACGAGGTCCGGCTCGATCCCGAAGCGGTGGCAGGCGCCGCGGTAGTCGATGCGAAACGAAAGCACCTCGTCGGCGATCAGCAGGGCGCCGCACTCCCTCGTCTTCGCCCGGATCGCCGCGACGAAATCGGCTCTCGGCGGGATCAGTCCGAGCGCGGCGGGCAGCGGGTCCAGCACGACCGCCGCCAGGTCGTCCCCGTGCTCGTCGATCAGCGCGCCGCAGACCTCGATGTCGTTGAGCGGCAACGTGACTACTTCCGTTTCGAGGCTCTTCGCCATGCTCGGCTCGAGCGTCGTCGCCGGCCGTTCCGACTCGCCCCAGTTCTTCGGCCGCGAACTGTCGCTCGCCTGCGCGTAGTCATAGATGCCGTGGTAGCAGCCCTCGAACTTCGCGATCTTGCTGCGGCCGGTCGCCGCGCGCGCTGCCCGGATCGCCAGCAGCACGCCCTCGCTGCCGGAGTTCGCGAACCGCACCTGGTCGATGTAGGGAATGCGCTCCACCAGCAGCTCGGCTAGCCGGATGTCCGTCTCCGTCGGCAGCGAGAACGCCGTGCCCTGCCCGATCACCCGGGCGACCGCTTCCGTCACCCCGGGGTGCGAGTGCCCGAGGATCAGCGAGGTGTAGTTGTTGACGAAGTCGATGCGCTCCTGGCCTTCGACGTCCGTGACGATGCAGCCATGCCCGGAGGCCGCGTAGATCGGGTACGGGTCCATGACCAGCGTGTGGCGGCTGTTGCCCCCGGGCATGACGTCGAGGGCGCGCTCGTAGAGCGATTTCGACGCAGAGTCCTCGCCGAGGTAGCGATCCGTACTGCGGGGGGCGGCCGTGGCGGCGGCCACGGGCCTCGAGACGTCGTTCACACCCGATCCCTTTGTTCGTCGTTCGGCGGCGGGCGAAGAGTGTACTGCGGTCAGGCGGCTGGAAGCGTCCGAGGAGAGGCCTGAGGGGAAGCCGGCCGGGCAAGACGGCTGTTTGGCCGCCTTCGGCGGCAGCCGGCGAGGGCGCCGGCGCACCCAGTGCACGGCTTCGCAGGGATCAGACGCGGATGGCCAGAGCCTCCTTCAGATCGTCGTGCTCGAACGCGCTCGCCATCCGGTCGACTTCCGCTGGCGCTGCGCCAACCGCCTGGCCGACCTCGCGCCAGCCGCGCACCGCGGCCCCCACCTCCCGCGTGATGCGCCGCGCCGCGGTGGGCGACAGCCCGAAGTAGCGCGCGGTTCCGAGCGCGAGGTCCAGCGAACAGGTTCCGTCGTCGAGGTCGATGCGGGTCGAGAGAACGCGGGCTTTCACGTCGGTCGGCGTGGGGTTCAGATCGTAGGCCGGCGACAGCCGCCAGCCCTTCTCGTCGAGTCGGAGAAAGCCGTGATTCCGCAGATGATCGTCGACGTTGGAGACCAGCACGTTGAAGACCATCCGCCGATAGAGCGCGGCCGCATCGGCGCGGGCGTCGGCGCCGTGACGCGCGATCTCGTCGGCGATCTCCGGGTAGCTTCCCGGTTCGCCGTCCACTGAACCCGTGAGTGACATGGCGGAGACGAAGGGAATCCGGGCGTTTGCTGCCCGGTCGAACCGGCGCGACAGGAGCACCGACCGGCCAGCGAACCGAATCAGTTCGTGCCGAGGCGTTGGAATCCCGGCCCGCTCCGCGAGTTGAAGCGCGACCTCTTCCCACGTCTCCAGGCTGTACTCGTCGGTTTCCCGGGGGAACTTGGCGATCGCGAGCCTGCCTTCCCGGTCGAGCACCGCGGCCTTGGGCCGGGCGCCGCCGAGCGATGACCCGGGCGCCAGAATCAGCCGCAGGTCCTCTTCCGTCTCCTCGTCCCGCAGAAGCCGGCCGATGATCGCGGCCATGCGGCGGATGTCGAGCAAGCCCGGGACGGCATCCACGCCGTGGGCCAGGAACCGTCGCTCGCCGGCGGCCCGGAACCGAAGCGCGCCCAGCCGCACGTCGTCCAGGACTCCGAGCAGGTAGTCGACCTCGTTCAGGCTGCGGGTCCGCCTGCCGGCGTTGCGGGCAAGCAAGCGGGCTGCCCGCCGCATCAACTGCCGGCCCCAGGTGTCGGGCGCGGAATCGCCCAGCGCGCCCGAGAGGCGTCCCCTGCGGGTCACCTCGAAGATTCCGGGCGTGAGGGGGAGACCCGGGTCAAGCGCGAAGCCCTCATCGCCGCCGAGCCAGGCGGGGTCGTACTCGAAGGTCACCGTTTCCGCTCGTTGCCGGCTGGAGTGGGAACGCAGCAGACCCACCGGTCGAGGCCCGCCCTTGAGGTCCATGCAGACCTCGACCCGCCGGGGACTCCGGCGGCGCGGTTCTTCAGTCATCGGACCGCGACCGGGCAGGCCGTCGACTTCTTGCCCGTCGGGGCAGCTCGGCCGTCATCAGCGCGTGGCCGAACTCGTCCCGCCGCCAGTCGGCTACGTCTCCGAGGCCGTCGAGCAGCCCCAGAGCATGGATGACCGAAGCGTAGATTCCCATTCCGACCCGGTGGTCACCTGCTTCGACCCGCTGCAGGGTCGATCGGGACGTGAAGGCCCTGTCCGCGACGATCTGCATCGACAGCCGGCGCCGGCGCCGGGCATCGCGCAGATCGGCGCCCAGCTTGCGCAGAGTCCTGCGGACGGCGGCTGTCGGATAGTGGGGAGTGGGCATGTCGTGACTCGATTTAAGGCTACAGTGTAGTACGAAGTGGACATTATCGCCTCGGGGTGGACGGTATTCGGGCGGGATCCGGAGCAGTGACTCGGCTGCCGCTGGTCGCGGCCGCAACGCCGATGCGCCGCGGGCCGGCTACGCTTCCGGCGTATAGCTCACCGGCATCCGGATGATCGAGTCGAACCAGATGGACCGCATCCGTTCGATCTCGCCGGATCGGATGTCGGGGATCCGGGCGACGATCTCGCTCAGCAGGGAGTAGAGCTGCATTCGGGCCAGGCGCGCGCCGATGCAGGCGCGGGGGCCGATGCCGAAGGCGAGGTGCCTGGCCGCGTTGTCCCGGGTGATGTCGAAGCGGTCGGGGTCGGGGAACATCGCGGGGTCCCGGTTCGCTGCCGGGTAGGAGAGGTAGATCTTGTCGCCGGGCTCAAGCGTCTTGCCGTGGAGTTCGACCTCCTCGGTCACCGTGCGCCGGAACTTGACGACCGGCGGTGCGTAGCGGAGCACCTCCTCGATGGCGTTCGGCAGGTAGCGGTCCGGATCGGAACGGATCGTCTCGTACTGATCCGGGTGCTCGTTCATCAGCCGGATGAAGTGGGCGGCCGTGCCCCGGGTCGTCTCGTGACCGGCGATCGAGATGGTGACGAAGAACATGTTCAGGTTCATCGGATCGAGCCGCTCGCCGTCCACTTCGCCATTCACCAGGCGGCTCATCAGGGAGTCGTCCGGGTTCGCCAGCTTCTCGGCCGAGACGCGGGCCGCGATCTGGAACAGCTCCTTCGTCAAGCTGCCCTCCTCCGGACTGCCCCAGTTCTCGACGTCCGCGTTCATGTTGCCCAGATTCGCCACGGCGTCGCGTTCCTCGTCCGGCACTCCGGTCAGGCGGCAGAACGTGTAGACCGGTAGCTTCGACGCCACGTCGAAGACGAACTCGCACTGGCCGGCAGGGGCCACTTCGTCGATGATCTCCGTGGCTACCTTGTCGATTTCCGGCTGAAACGCCAGCAGTTCGCCGCGCGTGAACGGCGGCACGACGAGCCTTCGCACCGCCCGGTGCTGCTCGAGCGGCATGCCCATCAGCCCGGCCTGCTGCCGGCGCAGTGCCTCGCCCTCCCAGTCCCAGATGATCGGGCCGCCGGGGTGGGAGGAGAACACCCGCTGGTTGCGCGAGACGTCCGCCACGTCCTGGTAGCGGGTCAGCACATGGAAGCCCCGCGTCGGCACGGCGATGCCGGGGGGCGGATAGTCCGGGTTCGGCGGATTCCAGTGAAGCGGATCGTTCTCGCGCCAGGCCTTGAACAACTCATGCGGCGGACCGCCGCTTCGGCGAAACAGATCGGGATCGAGCAGATTCATGCCTTGGCAGCCTACCGCGCCGCGGCTGGCCGAAAGGCGGTCCGCAGTCCGGGCCTGGTCCGCGCAAGTCCTCGTACTCCGCGCGACCCGCTCATCCGTGCGCTCCGCTATCGTGACGAACCGTGAATCCCGCTTCATCCGCCCCGGCCGGCTTTCGCGCCGGTTCCGCGGCCGCCATCGGCGCGCTGTGCTGCCTGAGTGCGGCCGCGGCGCTGGAGACCCGGCCCGGCGCCGCCGCCGGCGCCGGGCCCAGCCACGCGATCGCGTACTTCGGCGAACCGAAGTACGCCGCCGACGTTCCACACTTCGACTACGTCAACCCGGAAGCGCCCAAGGGCGGCGAGGTGAGGCTCTTCGTCCCGGGCACGTTCAACAACCTGCACCCGTACTCGGACAAGGGGCGCCCCGAGTTCTTCAACTGGTGGCGGCGCTCGACGATCACCCTCGATCGGCTGATGATGTCCTCCGAGGACGAACTGTCGACCCTCTACTGTCTGCTGTGCGAGACGGTCGAGATCGCGGAGGACTACAGTTGGGTGGCCTTCACCCTCCGGCCCGAGGCGCGCTGGCACGACGGTGTCCCGGTCACCGTCGACGATGTCGTGTGGACCTTCGAGACGCTCAAGACCGACGGTACGGTCAGCTTCAAGGCCACCTGGCGCCACGTGGAGGGCATAGAGCCTCTGGGGGAGCGCTCGTTCCGCTTTCTCTTCGCCGCCGACAGGAGAAGCCGCAGATCGGTGATGGAGGCGGCCGCCTTCTTCCCGATGCCGAAGCACTACTGGCAGGACCGGGACTTCACGGCGACCACGATGGAGCCGCCGCTCGGCAACGGCGCCTACCGCATCGGCGAAGTCGACACGGGCCGACGCATCATCTTCGAGCGGGTCCCCGACTACTGGGCCAGGGACCTCAACTTCAGGCGCGGCTACAACAACTTCGATCGCTTCGGCGTCCTCTACTTTCGTGACATCAAGGCGGGCATCCAGGCGCTCAAGGCCCGCGTGGTCGACTACTACCGCGACCAGGACGAGCGTGAGTTCGCCACCGCCTACGACTTTCCCGAGGTCGACATGGGGCTCTTCAACAAGGAGACCTACCGGATGGCGGAGACCTACGGGATGCACTGGTCCGTCGTCTTCAACACCCGCCTGCCGCTGTTCGAGGACATTCGCGTCCGCGAGGCCCTGACCCTCGCCTACAACTTCGACTGGGGCAACCGCACCCTCCAGTACGGCGCCCTGCGGCGGAACGCGACGTTCTTCCTGGGTTCGGAGATGGCGGCGCGCGGTCTGCCGTCGCCCGAGGAACTCGCGCTGCTCGAGCCGCTGCGGGAGCACGTCCCCGAGCGCGTGTTCACCCAGGAGTTCGCCCTGCCGGAAACGGACGGCTACGGCCGCAACCGGGAGGCGCTCCTGCGCGCCGGGGAGCTGCTCGACGAGTCCGGCTGGGTCTTGCGCGACTTCCGGCGCGTCAACGCGGCGACGGGAGAGCGGCTCCGCTTCGAGATCATGGTTCAGTTGAGGGAACACGAGCGCATGCTCGTGCCGTACGTGGAGAACCTGAAGCGGCTCGGCATCCAGGCGACGGTCCGCCGCGTCGAGGCGAACATCCACACGAATCGTGCCCGGCGCTACGAGTTCGACATGACGATGCAGAAGATCTACACGCACCGCATCCCGCGGCCGACGCTCATGCGAAGTCTCATGGGGTCCGACGGCGCCGAACTCCCGAACCTGCTGAACTACGCGGGGATCGACAGCCCGGCCGTGGACGCCCTGGTGGAGCAGGTAATCGCGGCGGAGACGGAAGAGGAGATGAACATCGCCGGGCGGGCGCTCGACCGGGTGTTGCTGTGGAGCTTCTACGTCATCCCGGAAGGCGCCCCCAAGGGACGGCACCTTCTCTACTGGGATCGCTTCGGCCATCCGCCGCTCGGCCGCGAGCACCTGAACTGGACCGGCTTCCCGCACCTCTGGTGGTTCGACGCGGAGAAGAGCGCCCGGGTCGACGCGGCGCTGGGCGAGACTCGTCAGGGCCGCTAGGGCTCCGATACACGCCGGACCCTTCCCATGCTCTTCTACGTCCTGCGCCGGATCCTCCTCATGGTGCCGACGCTGGTCGGCGTGCTGCTCGTCAACTTCGTCATCATCCAGGCGGCGCCCGGAGGACCGGTCGACCAGGCGATCGCCCGGCTGCAGGGCACCGGCCTCGACGCCGGCGTCGGGCTGCTCGGCGGCGGGGCGGGCGCGACCATGGAGACCGAGCTCACCGCCACCGGCGGCATCGACCCGGCGCTGATCGAGGAGCTCGAGCGGCAGTTCGGCTTCGACAAGCCGGCGCACGTCCGGTTCTTCATCATGCTGCGCGACTACCTGCGCTTCGACCTCGGCGAGAGCTTCTACCAGGACGTCCCGGTCATCGACCTCGTCCTGGATCGGCTGCCGGTGTCGATGTCCCTGGGGCTCTGGACGTTGCTGATCGTCTACTCCGTGTCGATTCCGCTCGGCATCCGCAAGGCGACCGCCGACGGTTCGCCGTTCGATGTCTGGACGAGCGTCGTGATCCTGGTCGGCTACGCGATCCCCGCCTTCATCCTCGCCGTCCTGCTGATCGTGCTCTTCGCGCGCGGCGGGATGATCGAGTACTTCCCGCTCAGGGGCCTGGTGTCCGAGGACTTCGGCGATCTGGGTCTCTGGGCCCAGGTGAAGGACTACTTCTGGCACCTCGTGCTGCCGATCACGGCCCTCGTGGCGGGCAGCTTCGCGACGCTCACCATGCTGACGAAGAACTCGTTCCTCGACGAGATCCACAAGCAGTACGTGCTGACGGCCAAGGCGAAGGGCCTGAAGACGCGCCGGGTGCTCTACGGCCACGTGTTCCGCAACGCCATGCTGATCATCATCGCCGGCTTCCCGCGAGCGCTGGTCGGGGCGCTGTTCACCGGCGTGCTGCTGGCCGAGATCATCTTCTCGCTGGATGGCCTGGGGCTCCTCGGCTTCGAGGCGATCGTCACCCGGGACTACCCGATCATCTTCGGGACGCTGTACATCTCGACCCTGCTGGCGCTCGTGCTGCAGCTTCTGACGGACATCACGTACACGTTGACGGATCCGCGGATCGACTTCGAGAGTCGCGAGGTGTGAGCGGGCCCGGGCGCAGCGGGGCTGAGCCTCCGGAGGCCGGCGCTTCGCGCCGGATGCCGGCGGGGGCGCCGGCGCACCCAGTGTCGACCGCGCCTGGAGGGGCGGATGGCGCGGCGGCGCACCCGGTGTCCGCGGCGGAGTTCCCCAGCCTGGCGAAGAGGCGGTGGGCGGCCTTCAAGGCGAACCGCCGGGGCTGGTGGTCGCTGCGGGTCTTCCTCGTCATTTTCGGCGCCACTCTGTTCGCCGAGTTCCTGGCCAACGACAGGCCGCTGGTCGTCCGCCATGAGGGGCGGCTCTACCTGCCGATCTTCGCGACGTACGCCGAGACCGAGTTCGGCGGCGTGTTCGAGACGGA
>JAJDZH010000311.1 GCA_022824725.1 Thermoanaerobaculia bacterium
CATCGGCACCGGCGCCCTCAAGGACCAAGACCTGTCTGGGGAACCGCGGGCGTTGGCGCCGAAGTGGCGAGGCAACCTGGGCTTCAATTACCGGCGGCCGGTCGCCACCCTTCGAGCGGTCCGTGCCGCCCTCATCGAAGCTTCCCCTGTAGGAGCCGGTCAGGATGCCTCGCGCCAGCGGCGACCACGGCGTCAGCGCCACGCCCGTCCGGGCGCAGTACGGGTTCATCTCCCGCTCTTCCTCCCGGTAGACCAGGTTGTAGTGGTTCTGCATCGACACGAACTCTGTCCAGCCGTTCTGGCGCGCCATCATCTGGAGCTCGACGAACTGCCAGGCGAACATGGACGAGGCGCCCAGGTAGAGCGCCTTTCCGGCCTTCACTACGTCGTGCAGCGCCTCCAGCGTCTCCTCGATCGGCGCCTGGACCTGCCCCGGAATGCCATGCGGGTGGCGGTGGATGATCAACTGGTCGATGTAGTCCATGCCCAGACGCTCCAGGCAGCCGTCGACGCCTTCCATGACGTGCTTGCGCGACAGCCCGCCCTGGTTCGGCGAACGGCCCATCGGCATCGAGACCTTCGTGGCGATCACGTACTCGTCGCGCGGCAACAGCTCGCGCAGCAGGGCGCCGACCACCCGCTCGCAGGCGCCGATTCCATAGGTGTCCGCGCAGTCGAAGTAGAAGAGGCCGCGCTCGATCGCGGCCTGAAAGATCGGCCGCGAGGCATCGATGTCGAGCGTCCAGTCGCCCTGGTGGCCCCGGCCCGGCTCGCCGAAGTTCATCGTCCCCAGGCACAGCTCGGACACGCGGAGCCCGCATTTCGCTCCAAGTTGAACCGCCTTCAGCACATTCCCACCTCCCCGATCTTGTTCACGCCGGATCAGTGCCGGGCTACGGCGCGGAGTCGCAGGAGAACGCCTTCAGGTCGAACAGCGTCGGGAACGGCGTGCCGCCCGGAGCGCCGTACATCCTGGTCTCCTCCGTTTCGCTGTCCGTTACGGAGATGTCGACGACGACATCCGTCAGCCCGCCCATCAGCACCCAACGGTGACCGTTGACCTCGCAGCCGTCCAGCACCTTGACGATGAGTTCGACGTTGTCCGCGCTGAAGAACCAGAACAACCCCGTGTCCGCCGTGCGCCGGAAGCCGTGCGCCGATCCGCTCCGCTCGCCAACCCGCCAGTCGGCCCGCACCTCGTAGCGGCCGTCCCGGAGGCAGAGTGCCGTATCGCTGGCAACGCAGGCGGCTTCGGACAGGGCGCCCACGGCTCCCGACGCCGCCACCCGCTCCGGTTCGGGCTCCGTCCGCAGGCCGGGCGATGCCCCGCTCAGAACGACCACGTCTCCGCTTGCAACACCATAGGGAGCAACGCAGCTCGCAAACGCCTCCTTGTCCAGGATGGGCTGGAACCGCGTTCCGCGCGGGCTCGACCATGCTCGTTCCTTCCCGCTGCCTACATCCCGCACCGTCGTGGTCACCTCGAGATCCGTCAGGCCCGCGACGAACACCCACATGTGGCCGTTGATCGCGCAGCCGTCCAGCACCTTGACCACCATCTCGATGTTGTCGGGTCCAAAGAACCAGAAGTCGCCGCTGCGGGCGGTGAGCCGCTCCGCGACACCGCGGCCCGCGTTGCCGTCGCCGGCGTCCCACTCCACCTCGACCTCGAAGCTGCCGAGGCACAGCACATCCGCCTCGCCACAGCGGGACGACTCCGAGAACCACGTCGTCGCCTCCACCTTGGGCGTCCGGGCAGAGGCCAGCGGCCCGTTCCGCGCCTCGACGGCGAACCCGTAGGTGATGCCGGGCACGAGCTCGTCGACAACGACGGACGCCCGGTTTGCCGCAACCGTCCCGATCAGCCGGAGCGTCGAGTCGCCCGGACCCTGCTGGTAAACGGCGAATCCGGTCTCCGTATCCGAGTTGTCGCGCCAGCGAAGTCTGATCTCCGTCGCGCCGACGGCGGTCGCGGACAGCTCGGAGGGCGCCTTCGGGGGTCCGAGCGGTTCGGAGATCGTGAACTCGTTGTTGCCGGGATTCGGATCCTGAGTTGCGCTTCGCACCGAGCCCGTGTAGCCAACGGATCCGCCGCTCCCCGAGCCCGACGCGAAGTCGACCGTGAACGAGACCGATTCGCCGGCCGCAACGTCGCCAAGCGCACAATCCGGAAGTCCGTCCGGATCCTGCTCGCAGCCCGCCGTCCGGGCTTGCGTGCCCGCCGCCGGTCCGCTCACCGAGCTGCTGACCACAACGCCGCGGGCGACGTCCGGTCCGCTGTTCTCGGCCGTCACGATGAAGCGGATGCGTCCGGAAGAACCCGACCCTCTGACTGCGGAGAGACGGAGATCCGCCTCGGCACTGCCGACTGGAGGTTCTCCCCCTCCGCCTCCGCCTCCGCCGCCGCCTCCGCCGCCACCGCCCGGATCCCTGCGCCCAGGGGCGCGGAGCCAGACAACGAAGCCATCGTGGTCCGAAGCCCGCAACGGCGAATCGATGTTGTTCTCTTCTCTCGCTGGAGCGTCGACGTTGCCGCGTGCGTAACCCATCCCGACCACGCTCGCCAGCATCTGCTCGTTCACAAGGGCGTGATCGAGCACTTGAGCGCTGTTACGGAAGGCGTACGAGTAGCGCTGAGCCGCCGGTACCCGTCCGATCAGGTTCGTGAGGTTCGGGTCGACCAGATCGGGGCCCGAGGAGATGTTCTCGCTCGCCGTCACGGCGCCCGTGATCTGGCCGATCACATCGACGTAGCCGTCCGTGAACTGAAAGGCGTTGAAGTCGCCGACGACGATGAGCTTCCGATCCTGAAGCGACTGCGCGAGCCGGGCCACCGACTGAGCCTGGGCAAGGCGCTTCGCCTGCACCCGCGCCGTTTCGATGCTGATCAGCGACCGGTTGTGGACGACGACGACCGAGAACTCAAGCCCGCCAACCGCCGCGTCGAGCCGGAGAGGCGGGCGGTCGTGCAGGAGATCCTGCATGTTGGTCGACGGATTCAGGTAGGTCTCGCTCTTGCCATGCTGGGTCACGGCCTGGACCGTGATGCCGGAACGGACGAGAAAGGCTACGTTGATGCCCGGATCCCGGTTCCCTACCTCCAGGTAGGAGGCGTAGCGAACATTCGGGTCGTCTCTCTGGATCTCCCGGGCAAGGCCCTCCAGCGCGGCGAGCGAGAACACCTCCTGCACGCCGATGATGTCGGGAGCGCGGAGCACATCGAGGATGTACTGCGAGAGCTTGTCCCGCTTCGTCCCGTAGGAAGCGGCGTCCCGGTCGAAGTTCAGCATGTTGAGGGAGGCGACGGAAACCTCGCCGCCGGCCCTGCCTCGGACAGGATGCGGCAGTGCGGGGGCCGCCCTGATGGCGCTCAGTTCCGTGGGCCAGAGCTCGTAGCCGCTGAACTCGTAGCCAAGAACGCCGATGGCCGTAAACGTCGTGCCCGGAACCCAGGACTGGTTCGCCAGCCCCAGCTTGTCCGGGTCGAGTTCGAACAGTTCCGGATTGCCGTCCCAGACCGGAACGCTCGGGTGCATCGGGTCGCCGGGATACTCAAGCCCCTTCTCCCGGAAGGACCTCGAAGCAGTTGGTGTGACGTACATCTCGGCAACCGGATCGGATCGGAAGTACTGGCTCGGGCTGTTCACCGTTCCGGTGGCGATCCGGATCCGCATGCCCTCGTAGCACTCGTACTCCATCGCGCAGCTCGGGTTCGCCGGATCCGGCGACGGCCGCGTCGCCCCGAACTCGACCGGCGCCGGCAACGGCTGGTTGCTGGCGTCGACGGTGACCGAGGCGCCGTCCACGGTGGCGTCGAGCCGGGTAAAGCCGAAGAACTCCTCGACCGTCCCCGTCACGTCGACCTGGTCGCCAACGGCAATCGTGAGCGTTCCGTCGTAGAGCACGAAGATACCGTCCGAGGTGTCGGGATCGCTGTCGCTGCTGGCCGTCGGCGTCTGGATGAAGAAACCGCCAGCGCCGACCGCAGTCACGACGTTATCCTCGGTGGTCGCGAGCGCGGCCACATGCGGACTCGCCGCACCGTTTCCCTGGATCTCATGGATCGCGCCGGCGAATGTGGTCGGACCGGACATGCAGTCGTTTGCCGCACCGGGGGTGCCCTTGTCGCCGGCGCTTCCCGGCCAGGCGTTCTCCGACTCGCACCAGTTCGCCCCGACGCTGTTGTCGAGGTGATTTCCCTGGTCGTCCACCTGGAGCGCCATCGAGGCGCCGTTCGGATCGGGAAACGTGCTGCCGTTGTCCCAGACGACACGGTCCTGCTCGACATCGGCGGCGTCCGTCAGAACAAGGCCGTCCGTCCCGTTGCCGAGACTGATCGCCGAGTAGTCGTAGTCCGCCGTCACGCCGCCGTTCGCACTCGAGTCACCGTCCAGCGCCAGAACGATGTAACCGCCGGCGGGAATCGAGAGGCCGCCCTGCTTGCTGATCGTGTGGGTCTCGCTCGTGGAAGAGTCGTCCTTGATCTTCCAACCATCGATGTCGACCGCTGACGTACCAGCGTTGTGCAGCTCAAACCACTCGCCCGCGCTGTCACCGACCGCGGACGGGTTCTGGATGATCTCGGTGATGATGATCTGCCCGAAGGCTGCCCCCTCCCACCAAGGGCTGCCTCCGCACAGCGCCACCCCGAACATCACCCCCCACCATCGGTTAGAGAGCACTCGCATGAAGTGCATCCTCAACATGGTCAAACCTCCGTTGACTCACCACTACGAAGGCCAGGGGCCGCGTCGGAACAAACGCGAGATCGCCTCGGTCTCAGGACCAGCCCCAGCCTAGCAGTCCGTGGCAGAAATCGCGCTGCATTCGAGCGGCCATGCATCCCGCCCAGCATGGTTGCTCTTCGTCGGAAAGAAGCGGCAAAGAAGGCACTCTGCCGACATGGTTCCAGTCGCCGCTTCGGGGCGCGCTTACCCAGCCGGCGGAGACGCCGGCGCACCCTGCGGCTTGACGCCGCTACTCCGGAGCGCCGCCCAGGCCGCGGAGAATCTCCCGAGCCCTCTTATGGTTCGGGTCAATGGCGAGCGCCCGCTCCAACGCCCGCAGGCCTTCCTGCGCGCGGCCCGTCCTGATGTACGCGATCGTCAGAAGGGCGAACGCATCAGCGCGGTCCGGATCGATCTCTATCGCTCGTTCCAGCGACGCCGCGGCCTCCTGGTTGCGGTCGGCCAGACCGTGGAGCACGCCCAGGTTGAGGTGTGCGTCGTAGGAGTCGGGATCGAGCCTCAGCACCTCGCGGTAGAGGCGCTCCGCGGCAAGGTGGTCCCCTTCGGCCAGCCGCTGATTCGCGGTACGGATCATGGTCTGGGTGTCGCGTACGAGCTCGAACACGGCCTCAAGCAGCGGATCGTCGAGGCTCGGGACTTCCGTGTCGTCCAGTTCGGCCAGCAGATCGTCGGCGCGCTCCGGGTTGCCGAGTTGGCGTTCGGTCATCGCCAGCAGGTAACGGGTCTCCCGATGGGCAGGATCGAGTGCCAGCGCCGTGCGCAGATGCTCAGCCGCGGTCTCGGCCTGACCTCGGCGCCGGGCCGCCTTGCCCAGGCCGAGTTCGCCCCAGGGCGAGCCGGGAGCGGCGGCCCGCACCGCGCGGAACGCCTCCTCCGCCCGGTCCAGGTCGCCGGCGGCGAGCAGCGCGTTGCCAAGCCGTACACGCGCCGCCCAGTACGCCGGGCGGAGTTCCAGGGCGCGCTCGAAGTGACGCACCGCGTCCTCGTGAGCGCCGCGTCCCTCCGCGAGGAACCCCAGGTAGTACGGCCAGTCGGGGCTCGAGGGATCGAGCTCTTCGGCCCGCTCGTAGCAGCGCCTCGCCTGGTCGATGTAACGGTGCGCCTGGTAGAGGCGGCCCAGGGCGCCGACCGCCGCGCCGTTCGACGGGTCGCGGTCGACGACCGCGAGGGCGTCGCGAACGGCCGTCACGAAGCCCGGGTCGAGTTCGGAGAGGTCGGGGATTCCGGGGACTTCAGCCTGCGCGATCGGCGACAGCGGGGCCGACGAGTCGGACGACGGGGCGGTACAGCCAGTCAGGAGGGTGAGCAGGACCGCGGATGCGGGTCGGAAGACTCGCGCACCCAGAGCTTCGGCGTCGGTGTTCGCGCGCCTCTCTACCGGCGGCGCGCCGGTCTCCCCGCGGACGTTCACCTCACGCAGCATCACGGCAAACTCCCTCAGCCGGTGCGCTGCCACCAGGCGCGAGCAGGCGCAAGACGGCGTTTACCGGCACACCCGAGCGCTCGGTGACGCCGCCGTGGGACCAGTCCACCCTGATGTGATCGACGCTCGGAATGTCGCCCAACGCGAAGTGAACTCGCGGATCGTTGGCAACGGCAAAGCCCTGCGCCGGACGCGCGTCGCGGGTCCAGCTCCTGCCTCCCGCCTGGATCGTCACGCGCGAGCCGACAGCGGAACGGTCGAGGACGCCGCCGCCGCAGAGGTCGACGATCAACCACGACGAGGCGTTCCCCACCTCGTTGCGGAGCAGCCGAGCCGGTCCTTCGTTATTGACCACCACGATGTCGATGTCGCCGTCGTTGTCGAGATCGCCGAAGGCCGCGCTCCGGCTGACCTCGAGCAGCTCCAGGGCCGCGCCGGCCCGGCCCGAAACGTCCTCGTAACGGCCGGAGGGCGTGCCGCGCAGCAACTGGTTCGGCTCGCGGTAGTCGAAAGCGGCGGTATCTCCCGGAGTCACCTTGCCGTTGGCGATGAACAGATCGAGCACGCCGTCGCCGTCGTAGTCGAACCAGGAGGTGCCGAAGCCGGTGTACGGCTGGCTCACGCCGCCGAGGCGCGCCTCGTCGGTCACATCCTGGAAGAACCCACCGCCGCCGTTCCGGTAGAACGTGTTCGTCTCCCCGCTCAGGTGGGTCAGGAAGAGGTCGAGGTCGCCGTCGCCGTCGGGATCGGCCACCGCGATGCCCATGCCGGCCTCGGGCTGGCCGAGTTCGTTGAGCGCCGCTCCGCGCGACAGGGCGTCCTCCCGGAACGTGCCGTCGCCCCGGTTCAACCACAGGTGGTTCGCCGCCTGGTCGTTCGCCACGTAGAGATCGGTGAGCCCGTCGCCGTCGAAGTCCGCCGCGACGACGCCCAGACCCGGCCCGGCGAGCGAACGGATGCCGGCGGCTTCGCTCACGTCGGTGAACCGGCCGCCGCCGTCGTTGCGGTAGAGCGTGTCCGGCGCAGGCGGGTACTCCGCCGGATTACAGTAGTTGCGAAGCCCGTTCGGACCCAGGCAGGGGCGTTCACGCGCGGCGCTCCAGACGACGTAGTTGGCCACGAAGAGGTCCAGGTCCAGGTCGCCGTCGAAGTCGAAGAACACGCTGCTGGACGACCAGGCCGGGTCGCCGACGCCAGCGGGTTCCGTCACATCGCCGAACGTGCCGTCGCCCAGGTTGCGGTAGAGCCGGTTCGGGCCAACGTTCGTCACGTAGAGATCGACCAGGCCGTCCCGGTCGAAGTCGGCTGCCGTGGCACCGGCGCCGTAGCTCGTATCGCCGACACCCGCGGCGTCCGTCACGTCCTCGAAGGCGCCGTCGCCCAGGTTGCGGTAGAGGCGATTTCCCGGTCGGTCGGCGGCCGGGCCGCCCGAGCTGGATGAGCTCTCGTTTCCGCCGGCGCCGGGAACCGGACCGCTCTGGACCAGGTAGACGTCGAGCAGTCCGTCCTCGTCGACGTCGAGCAGCGCCCCACCTCCCACCAGAAGCTCGGGGTAGTTGTATTCGCCGACTCCGCCGTTGCGGTGGACGAAGTCGAGTCCCGCTTCGGAAGCGCGCTCGAGGAAGACTGGCCCCGGCGCGGGAACCGCCGTCGACACGTCCGCGCCGCCGTCCGCTTCGCCGCAAGCCGGGAGAACCGCGGCCAGAAGGACTAGCGCGAGGGTAGAAGAACGCCGCATGGCCGCAACAGACACTATCCGCGCAGGCACGGCGACTGAATAGACTCGGCCGAGGAGGATCCGCCTCATGTCTACGCCAAAGCGCCGCCGTCGTCGCAGCCCGTTCGCCCGCGAGACGGCCCTCGCCGCCCTCATCGCCATCGCCGCCCTGGCGGCGATTCCGGCCGCTGCCACCGCCGAGGATCCGGTCTTTACCACCCGCGGCAACTGGCCCGCGGTTCTCGAGCAGTGACGCGCACCGCCGGCGCCGCCAGCGCTCCGCCTGGAAGGCCCGGGGCGTGAAGCTCCTCGCCTTCAGCGACGTCCACCTGGACTCGAAGTTCGGCTGGGCGAGCCGGGAGGTCGCCCGCCGGCAGCGCCTGCGGCTGCGCGAGGGCGTGACCTGGGCGTTCGAGCAGGCCCGGCAAGAAGGCGCTGCCGCGGTGCTGATTGGCGGCGACCTGTTCGAGCACGAACTCGTGTCGCCGGACACGGTCGAGTTCCTTCGACGGACGTTCGAGCGATCGGAACTCCAGGTCTTCGCCGCTCCCGGCAACCACGACTACGCGGACACGGAGAGCCCGTACCGGCGGATCGACTGGCCGGACAACGTCCACGTCTTCACCGAGACGCGCTTCACGTCGAAGCTGCTCGCCGATGGCGTCACCATCTGGGGCGCCGCCCACCGCAAGCCCGCCGACACTCCCGGTTTCTTCGACGACGGATTCCGGGTCGAGGGCTCCGGTACTCACATCGCCGTCTTCCACGGCGAGGAACGGAACGCCGCGTTCCAGGGCCAGTACCGGCACGCCCCGTTCGAGGGCGACCAGATCGCCGCCGCCGGCTTCGACCACGCCGTCGTGGGCCACTCCCACAAACCCGCCGACCGACCGACCTGGACCCGCCTCGGCTCGCTCGAGCGGCTCAAGTTCAAGGAGGCCTACGGAAGCGCCGTGATCCTGGAGATCGAAGATGGTCGCGTGACGCGTCGCCGGCTCGACCCGCGGCCCCCGGCCCTTCACACCCTGAGCGTCGACCTGACGGAGGTCGAGAACCCGGGTCAGGCCCGGGACCGGGTCCGCGACGCGCTCTCTGGAATGGCCGGCGCCGCTCGCATCCGGCTGATCGGCGAACCGGACGACCTTCACCTGCACGAGGACGACTTCGCCACCAGCTCGTTCGAACTGCCGGACGGAATCGAGCAGGCGCTGGTCGACATCTCCGGCCTGACCCCGCCGTACGACCTCGAACAGATCGAGCAGGAGCCCACCGTTCGCGGCATGTTCGTGCAGCGCGTCCGCGAAGACGACCTGGACCCGGAAACCGAGCGGCTCGTGCTTCTCGCCGGCCTCCGCGCGCTGGACGGCCGGGAGGACCTCGCCGTGATCGACGAGCTTCGGATGGGCGCCTCCGAGGCGGACCCCTCGAACGGAGAGGCCGGGTGAAGATCCACCGCGTCCGCGCGCACGAGTTCGGCAAGCTCGACGGCGAACTCGACCTGGCGCCTGGAATGACCGTCATCCATGGCGACAACGAGGCCGGAAAGTCGACCTGGCTGCAGGCGATCTTCGCCGGTCTCTGCGGCCGGCGCCGCGGCCGTGGCGCCAACACCCTGGAAGAACGGGAGTTCGAGCGCCAATACAAGCCCTGGAGCGGCGGCCAGTGGCGCGCCACCGTGAAGTTCGAACTCGACGATGGGCGGCGGATCGAGATTCAGCAGCGCGACCTCGACACGAAGGAAAGCGTCGCCCAGGACGCCGACACCGGGCGCGCCATCGGCGACGAGATCATCTACAGCGGCAGCATCGACGGCTCGCGGTTCCTCGGTCTGAACCGCCAGGTCATGCCGTCGACGCTGGTCATCGGCCAGGGCGACATCCAGAGGCTGCGGCAGAAGAGCGAGAAGAAGGGCGACGAGGCTTCCGCGCTCAAGGAAGAGCTACAGCGGGCGGCAGCCTCGGCGGGCGGCGCCGCCACCGCCGTCGAGGCGCTCCGTACCCTGAGCGAGTACGCCAGCGAAGAGATCGGCCTGGAGCGGCGCAACTCGACCAGGCCGTTGCAGCGGTCGATCGACCGCGCCGCCGGCGCCCGCGAGGCCCTGGAGCAGGGCAGAAGCCGCCACAAGCTGCGCACGAGCCTGGAGAACGAGCTGAGCGCGGCCCGCGACTGGGCCCGGAGCGCCAACGCCCTCGTCCAGGCGTGCGAGAGCGTGCATGCCGAACGGGAACTCGGTCGACTGGAGGCGCGTCTGGCAGAGATCGACCTGTTTGCGTCGAAGTTCCCCGACGGCGCCCCGCCGGCGCCCGGCGAAGAGACCGGCGCCGGACCGGCCACGGAACCGAGCCAGGCGACCGAGGGGGGTGACGTTGATGTGGTCCCGGAGGTCGCCGAAGCGGCAAGGACGTGGCGGGCGGCCACCGAAGCGCGCACCCTGCGCGAACAGTTGGGACCCGCCGAGCCTCCGGCGACGGTCATCTCGAAGGCCGACGAGCCGACCGTCAAGCGCGCGCTCGAGGTCCTCGAGCTGCCGCCCGTCGAGTCGCTCGACGACGCGGAACAGCGAATCGCGGCTCTTCGTGATGAGCTGGAGCAACCGAGCCGTCAGCTCGAAGCAGCCGTCGGTCTAGGCCACTGGCCCTGGACCGTCGGGGGCGCCGGCAGCCTGGTCGTGGCGCTGGGGATCTTCGACCTCCTGCCTCGCGCGATCGGTATCGCCGGCGCCCTTCTCGCGTTCGTCTGCTCTCTCCTCATCTATCGCGCGCAGAAGCGACTGCGTCTACCTCCCCCGCCTCCTTCACACGAACAGGCGTCTCGGGGTCTCGAGCTGGCCGACGCCAAGGCGGACCTGCGGGATCTGAAGCGGAAGAAGAAGCGCAGAGACCGCCAGATCGAGGAGGTCAGAGAACAGCTCGCGTCCCTCGGCCTCCAAGCCGACGCAGATGCCGTGCGGACCGCCCTCGCGGCACTCCGGGAGCGCGAAGCCTGGGACCGCGAACAGGCCTTCTGGCAGAGCCGCGTCGAAGCGGCGCGTGAAGCGGAGACGACAGCCGAAGCCGCTCTCCGCACCGCGCTCGGCAGCCGCGGCCTGGAGGATCCGGGAGTGTCCGTCGCCGGCTTGCTCGATCGGTACGAGCAGCGCTGCCGCCGCAACGCCACGGCGGCGGCGCGTTGGCTACAGGATCGCGAGCGGCGGCTACGGGACCGGCGAAACGACTGGGACCACCTGCAGCGACTCCTCGGCGGCAGCGACCGCCGGAGTCTCGTGGCCCGGCGCGACGCGGCCGCGGATCGGGCGCGCCAAGCCGCCGACCCGCTCCCGGCGGAGACGGACGACGTCCGGAAGCTCGACGACGACGTGCTGGAACGAAAGCTGGTCGAGGCCCGTGCCGATGCGGTCGATGCCCGCATCGAGGTCAACCGGAAGCAGGTCGAACTCGCCACCGACGGCGACCTCCCCTCGCTCGCCGAACTCGAAGAGGAGCAAGCCGCCGCCGAGCGCGAGGTCGTGCTCCTGCGTCGGGCAAGCGACATCCTCGACACGACCAGGGAACACCTGAAAGCAGCCCAGGACGAGGTCCATCGCATGCTCGCGCCGGACCTGCGCGAAGCGCTGGAGAAGCGACTGAGCCTGGTGACCGACGGCCGCTACTCGGCCGTCCGTATCGACCCGGAAGAGGGAATGGAGGTGCAGCTCGAGGTGGAAGACGGCGTCTTCCGCTCCGCCACCGAGCTGTCGCACGGCACGGTCGACCAGACCTACCTGCTGCTCCGCATCGGCCTCGCCGAGGCGCTCGGCGACAGGAAGGAGTCCGCGCCCCTGTTCCTCGACGATGCGACGGTGCATTCGGACACCGACCGTACGATCCGCTTTCTCGACCTGCTGATCGCCCTCAGCGAGGAACGGCAGATCGTCGTCTTCACCCAGGAGGAGGAGGTCAGGGAGTGGGCCGCGCGAAGTCTCACGGGAGACGCCAGGCACCGCCTGATCGAACTTGGCCGGAACGGCCTTCCGGTCCAGCCGGGAGGCGAAGCCGACCCGGCCGGCGAAGCGGGCGGAAGCGAGCCCGCGCCAGAGCCGGAGCGCCAGCACAGCCTTCTATAATCGCCGCCCGATGCGCCGCCTCCTGATCGCCAACCGCGGCGAGATCGCGGTACGAATCGCCCGCGCGGCGATGGATCTCGGTATCGCCACCGTCGCGATCTACTCCGAGGACGACGCCAACGGGCTCCACCTGCGGATCGCCGACGAGGCCGTGGTACTCGGCGGCCGCGGAGTGCGGGCCTACCTCGACATCGAGGACGTGGTCGCAAGGGCCGTCGACGCGAACTGCGACGCGATCCACCCGGGCTACGGCTTCCTGGCCGAGAACGCCGATTTCGCCGCCGCCTGCGCGGAGGCCGGCATCACCTTCGTCGGCCCGCGGCCGGAGGTCCTGAAGCTGTTCGGCGACAAGGGGAAGGCTCGTACGGCCGCCGGCGCCGCGGACGTGCCCGTACTGCGGGGAACGGATCACACGACCACCCTGGAGGAGACGCGCGAGTTCTTCGCGGCTCTCGGTGAGGGCCGGGCGATGATCATCAAGGCGCTAGCCGGCGGCGGCGGGCGCGGCGCCCGCATCGTGGCCACGGCCGGCGACATCGACCAGGCCTACGAACGCTGCGGCTCCGAAGCCGAACGCGCTTTCGGCAACGGCGGTCTCTACGTCGAGGAACTCCTCCCGCGCGCCCGCCACATCGAGGTCCAGCTCCTCGGCGACGAAGTCGGCGGCCTGGTCGACTTCGGCGAGCGCGAGTGCAGCGCCCAGCGCCGGCACCAGAAGGTGGTCGAAACGGCGCCGGCGCCGAACCTCGGGCCCGAGGTCCGCCAGGCGATCATCGACGCGGCGCTCCGTCTGGGCGGCGCAGCCAGGTACAGCAGTCTCGGGACCTTCGAGTTTCTGGTGGATGCCGGCGACGGCGCGGGCGGAGGCAACGGCGGCGCCGGCCGCTTCGCCTTCATCGAAACGAACGCACGCCTCCAGGTCGAGCACACGGTGACCGAAGCCGTGACCGGAGTGGACCTGGTGCAGGCTCAACTGCGCGTGGCCCGCGGCGAGTCGCTCGCGGACCTCGATCTCGAAGGCCCGGACGCCCGCCGGATGCGGGGCTTCGCGATCCAGGCCCGGGTCAATCTGGAGACCCTGGACGCCGACGGCAATGTTCGGCCCTCGTCCGGCGTCCTCGCCGCCTACGAACCACCGAGCGGACCCGGCGTGCGAGTCGACGGCTGCGGCTACGCCGGCTACGAGCCGAACCCCGCGTTCGACTCGCTGCTCGCGAAGGTGATCGCCCACTCGCCTTCGGACGACTTCGCCGCCAGCGTCAGAAGGGCCTCCCGGGCCCTCGACGAGTTCCGTATCGGCGGACCCTCGACGAACATCCCCTGGCTCCAGAGCGTCCTCGCCCATCCGGACTTCGAGGCCGGTGGCCTCTACACACGCTGGCTGGACGACAACGCCGGGGATCTGGCGGCGGCGGCCTCCAATGGCCGCAGGCCCCGCTTCGTCCCGGCCGCCGATCCTGGCGCCGGCGGCCAAGCCCCCTCCGCCGAAGACAGCGTCCGTGACAGCGGCTTCGCCGGCGCTCGCGTCGACACGGCCGATCCCCTGGCCCTGTTCGTCTACGACCAGGAGACGAAGGCCGCGGAGACGGAACGGATGGGCGATGCCCGCGGCCGGCTCGCGGCGGAGGATGGCCCCGAGGGCGCCACGGGAATCGCCGCGCCGATCCAGGGCACGATCGTCAGCATCGACGTCGCGGAAGGCGAAGAGGTCCTGCGCGGCCAGCAGGTCGCCGTGATCGAGGCGATGAAGATGGAGCACGTGCTCCGAGCCGACACGAGCGGAACAGTGCTCCGGGTCACGATGGCCGCCGGCGACACGATCCGGGAGGGCTATCCCCTCGTCCTCGTCGAAGGGGCCGACGGCGGCGAGGCGGCGGACGCCGCCATCGAGATCGATCCGGACTACATCAGGCCCGACCTGGAGGAGAACATCCGGCGCCACGCCTACACCCTGGACGAGAACCGGCCGGAGGCGGTCGCCCGGCGACGCCGGTTCGGCTTCCGGACGCCCCGCGAGAACATCGAGCAGCTCGTGGACTCAGGGTCCTTCAAGGAGTACTGGCCGCTGATCGTGGCCCGCCAGCACCAGAAGTTCAGCGACGAGAAGCTGCGCGAGTACACGCCGGCCGACGGCGTGGTCGCCGGCACCGCGTCGATCAACGGCGACCTCTTCGACGACGAGAGGTCGCGGGCGATGGTGCTCTCCTACGACTACACCGTCCTCGCCGGCACCCAGGGCGGCCGCAACCACTACAAGCAGGACCGCCTGTTCGACCTGGCGAACCGCTACATGCTGCCGCTCATCTTCTTCACGGAAGGCGGCGGCGGCCGGCCGGGCGACGACTACACGGGTCCCCGCGTCGCGTTCGACACCTACACCTTCACCCAGTTCTCGAAGCTCTCCGGCCTGATCCCGCTGGTCGGCGTGAACAACGGCCGCTGCTTCGCCGGCAACACGGCGCTGCTCGCCTGCTGCGACGTGATCATCGCCACCAAAGCGTCGACGATCGCCATGGGCGGCCCGGCGATGATCGAGGGCGGCGGCCTCGGCATCTACACGCCCGAGGAAGTCGGCCCGATGTCCTTCCAGGTGCCGAACGGCGTCGTCGACATCCTGGTCGAGGACGAGGAAGAAGCCGTCGACGTGGCGAAGAAGTACCTCTCCTACTTTCAGGGGCCGACCTCCGACTGGGAAGCCCACGACCAGCGTCCGCTGCGCCATGTGGTCCCGGAAAACCGGCTCCGCCTCTACGACATGCAGGAGATCGTCCACACGATCGCCGACGTCGGCTCCGTGCTCGAGGTCCGGCCGAAGTTCGGGATCGGCGTGATCACGGCGTTGATCCGGGTCGAGGGCAGGCCGATGGGAGTCATCGCGAACAACCCGCACCACCTCGCCGGTGCGATCGACTCGGACGGCTCCGACAAGGGCGCCCGCTTCCTGCAGCTCTGCGACGCCTTCGACATCCCCGTGCTGAGCCTGATGGACTGCCCCGGAATCATGGTCGGGCCGGACCACGAGAAGACCGCTCTGGTCCGCCACTGCGCCCGCATGTTCAACACCGGCGCCAATCTCTCCGTGCCCCTGTTCGGCGTCGTCGTCCGCAAGGCCTACGGCCTCGGCGTGCAGGCGATGTGCGGCGCGAGCGCGCTGGTCGGCTTCTTCACTGTCGGCTGGCCGACAGCCGAATTCGCCGGCATGAACATCGAGGGCGCGGTCAAGCTCGGCTACCGGAAGGAGCTTGCCGCGATCGAGGACCCGGAGGAGCGCCGGCTCGAGTTCGAGCGCCGGGTCGAGGCGTCGTACGAGCGCGCCAAGGCCGTCAACGCAGCCGCCGGCGGTGGCCTCGACGACGTGATCGACCCGGCGGAGACCCGTTCCTGGATCGCGGAGAGCATGAAGCGCCTGCCCAAGCCGCCGCCCCGGACCGGCAAGAAGCGGCCCTACATCGATACCTGGTAGCGGACGTCAATTCCGCTGCAAGTGAGGCCGACTACTCGGCCGTCCCGTTCAGCACCATGTACATCCGCTGGACCCCGCGGAGGTCCACCCGGACGCGCGCCGCCGGCAGGTTCTCCGCGTGGTGGGACAGGTCGATCCGCTCCACCGCGGCCTCCGCGGACGCGCCCTCGGCGTGCAGCGCCGAGACGACCTCCCACAATTCCCGATGGAACGCCTGCACATGGTCGATCAGCTCGCGGTCGCGGAAGTACGGGCCGTGACCGGGCAGGATGAGGTCGAAGTCGAGCTGCTTCAGTCGCTCCAGCGTGGCGGGCCACTCGTTGACCCAGCCGTCTCCCGGCCACGGCGGGCCGCCGAGCATCATGTCGCCGGTGAACACGAGCCGCTCGGCGGGCAGGTAGACGACGACGTCGCCGCCGGTGTGGGCGCGGCCCAGAAAGTGGAGCTGAATCTCCCGCCCGCCCCGAAAGAAGGTCATCTTCTCGGCCAGGGTCGTGTCGGGAGCCACCGGATCGACTTCCGCCGTCGACTCGACGTGAGCGGCCTGGATGCTGATCTGGGTCTCGAGCGCTTCGCGCTCCTCTTCGGCAGTCGTCTCCAGAGCCGCCCGCATCTCCTCCAGCGCCTGCTTGTCCCGCTCTGAAGAACCCTTGAAGGTGTGCTCCTCAAGCGGCGCCGTCGCCATCTTGTGCCGCGTGTATTCGTGTCCGACGACCCGCACGTCGGGGCCGAACGCCTGGTTGCCGTGGGCGTGGTCGTAGTGGAAGTGCGTGTTGACCAGGGTGAGGATCGGCTTGTCCGTGATCTGCGCGATGCCATCGA
>JAJDZH010000486.1 GCA_022824725.1 Thermoanaerobaculia bacterium
GAACCGGCGATGACGACTGGACAGCACTGCGTTCCGTCGCCGCGGACATGACCACGGCCACGATCGAAGGACTGAAGGCGGGCTCGGAGTACGAGTTCCTGGTCGCCGCGGCCAGCCCCGACGGCTCCTCGGCGGGCGATACAGCGGCGGTTGCCCTCTCGCTGGCGCCGCCGTCCCATGTCGATGCCACGTTGGTCGAACCAACCAGCGTGCGCGTGACCTGGCGCGACAACTCCACCGCGGAAGAGGGTTTCGAGGTGGAGTACCGGTTGGCCTCGACAGGCGGCGACGGCTCGACCCCAAACGGCGGCGGGGACACCGCCAAACACCGCTGGAAGACCGGCGCAACGGTTGGGCCGAACCGGTCCTCGGCGGTTGTCTCCGGTCTGCAAACAGGGCGCCGCTATGCCTTCCGGGTCAAGGCCGCGGCGGCCAGCTCCTCCTTCAGTCTCCCCGCAACCTTCGCCCTGAGCGAACCGCGGGCCAAGGGCTCGATGACCGACTGCACCCCGACCGGCCCGGTCGCCAGGCTCTCGGGCGACTACGACCTGCGCATGTGCTTCGAGACGCCGTCCGGGGTTCAGATGGACGCCTCGAACTACCACCTCGAATCGTCAGCTTCGGGACTGGCCTACTTCTTCGATCGCGACAATGTCGAGGTGCTGGTCAAGGTGCTCGACGGCTGCGCAATCAACGGCCACCGGTGGACGTTCGTCGCACCGGTCACCGATCTCGCGTTCAATCTGGAGATCGTGGAGCGAAGCACGGGCCGGCGGTTCAGCCATCGCAACCCGAAGGGCAGAACGGCAACGCCGCGAAGCGACACGGCCGCCTTCCAGTGCGAACCCGACGCCAACGAGGCTTCGGTCCCAGTTGGCGCCGCCAGCCGGATGCCGGCTGCGATCCCTGCACCTGTCGTCATGAGCGCTGCCCCCCGGCCTGCGAGCCCAACGGCCCCGGCGTCGAACTCGACGGCGGCTACCGGGTCGACATGTGCGTCGTCCTGCCGAACGGCGAGGAGCGTCCCGCTCTGGACTGGGGCCTCGGCGGTCCCTCCTCGACGTTGCTCTACTTCTTCGACAGGGAGAACGTCGAGGTGCTGGTCAAGGTGCTCGACGGCTGTGCCATCAACGGCCATCGCTGGGTGTTCGCGGCGCCCGCGACCGACCTGGCGTTCCACCTCGCGATCAGCGGACCGGGCGGCAAGCAGTGGACCCACCTGAATCCGGCCGGATTGACGGCTCTGCCCCGGGCCGACACCCAGGCCTTCGTTTGCGAGTAGCGCTTCCCGCGAGAAACGGACCGTCTCAGAACAGCTCGCGCGCTCGATCCTTGAGATCGCCGAGCCGGTCCGCCGCTTCGTCGGAGGGATCAGGCCAGAACACCCGGCGCAGGTCGAGTTCCCTGTCCAGCCGATGCCAGAGTTCCGCGTTCTTCACCGCTCCGCCCGCCTTGGTTCGCCAACGGTTCCGCCTCCATGCGTGACGCCAGAGAGTGGCGCCCTGGCGCAGATAGTCGTTGCCCGTGTAGACGGCGGCCTGCTGACCGCCCGGCAGGCCGGCGAGCAACTCCAGGACACACTCGAGTTCCAGCCGGTTCGGGGTCGTGCCGGAGGCTCGGCCCTTCCGCTCCGTTGCACCTTCAGGAGAGTCGATCTCAGCCACCCAGACGCCCCGGCCCCCGACGCAGCGGACCTTGACGAACAGTCGCAGGCAGTCTGGCGGAATCGCGTCCTCCGACGGCGCTTCGGCGGCAGATCCTCCTCCTTGCGCCTCGATCTCCGCCGTGGCCAGAGCGTCCACGCGCTCGTTCCACTCGTTTCCCGCGTGTCCCTTCACCCAGTGCCATCTCACACAGTGCCGCCGGTTCAGGCCGTCCAGCTTCCGCCACAGATCGACGTTCTTCACCGAACCCCCGTCGCGGCGCCGCCAGCCGCGGACACGCCAACGGCTGAGCCACGAGGTGATTCCCTGTCGCACATAGCGGGAATCCGTGTACAGGTCGACCGCGCTGGGAACGGAGAGGCGACTCAGCGCGGAGATCGCCGCCTGCAGCTCCATCCGGTTGTTCGTCGTGCTTGGCGCGCCCCCCGAGACTTCCTGCACCGCGCCGTCCGGAGCGAGAAGCACCGCGGCCCAGCCGCCCGGACCGGGATTCGGTCGGGCCCCGCCGTCCGTGTAGATGACCAGACCGGAAGAACGACGGGCACGAGGCGAGCGCGTCATCGACGCGTCATGGACACGCAATCCTGTCCGCGAAACCGCTGCGAGGGCTCCGGCTGCATCGACCGAGCGTACCAATCACGAGTCGGTGCGGAGCCCCCTGTGCGGACGGGTGTCGCGGGCACCCCGCGGAAAGCGATTCTTGCCCGTAACATAGAGACCCGCTCATGAAGTACACGCACCCAGCCATCCCATTCGTTCTTTTCCTCATCGCCGGCGCGGCGGCCGCGACCGGACTGAACGGCCCGGACCCGTTCGAGGGCATCGAGTTCCGGCTCGTCGGCCCCAGCCGCGGCGGCCGGGTTACCGCGGTCGCCGGGCACACGTCCCATCCCTACACCTTCTACATGGGCTCGACCGGCGGCGGCGTCTGGCGCACGACGAACGCGGGCATCTCCTGGGAGAACCTGAGCGACGGCTACTTCAGGGCCGGTTCCGTCGGCGCGGTGACCGTCGCCCCGAGCGACCCCAACGTGATCTACGTGGGGATGGGATCGGCCCAGCCCCGCGGCAACGTGTCCATCGGCGACGGCGTGTACCGCTCGATCGACGCGGGCGAGAGCTGGCAGCACATCGGATTGCCGCGGGCCGGCGCCATCTGCAAGATCGAGGTGCATCCGAACGACCCGGACGTGCTCTGGGTCGGGGTGCTCGGCCAGATCTTCGGCAGCAACCCGGAGCGCGGCGTCTACCGTTCGACCGACGGCGGGGCCACCTGGGAGCAAGTGCTCAGCATCTCGGACGACGCCGGCATCAGCGACCTGGAGCTCGATCCCTTCAACCCCCGTGTGCTCTACGCCGCCGCATGGCGTGTCGAGCGCAAGCCCTGGACCCTGATCGACGGCAGCGACGAGGGCGGCCTCTTCCGCTCGACGGACGGCGGCGACACCTGGGAGCAGCTCGAAGGCGGCCTGCCCACGGGCGTGCTCGGCCGCATCGGCGTTTCCGCGTCGCCAGCGCGGCGCGGACGGCTGTGGTCGATCATCATCGCGGCGGACGGTCGGGGCGGCATCTTTCGCTCGGAGGACCACGGCGACACCTGGAAGAAGGTGAGCGACGAGCCGGAACTGCTCACCCGCGGCTGGTACTACAGCCACATCGACGCCGACGCGGCCGATCCGAACACGGTCTGGGGGTCGAACGTCCGCTTCTTCCGTTCCGTCGACGCCGGGGCCACCTGGGAACGGGTCGGCACGCCGCACGGCGACAACCACGACCTCTGGATCAACCCGGAGCACCCCCACATCATGGTGCAGGGGAACGACGGCGGCGCCAACGTCACCGTCGACGGCGGCCGTTCCTGGTCCACCCAGAACAACCAGCCGACTGCCGAGTTCTACCGGGTCACCGTCGACAACCAGTTCCCCTACCGCATCTACGGCGCCCAGCAGGACAACAGCACGATCTCGGTTCCGTCGCGGCCGATGCCCGAACTCACGCCGACCCAGCACTGGCACTCGGTGGCCGGCGCCGAGAGCGGGCACATCGCCGTCCACCCCGAGCAGCCCCACCTCGTCTACTCGGGCAACTACCTGGGCCGGATCGACCGCTACGACCACCGCAGCGGCACATCTCGCAACATGATCCTCTACCCCCAGATGCAGGACGGCACGGCGCCGCGCGACCTGCGCTACCGCTTCCAGTGGAACGCGCCGATCCTCATCTCCCGGCACGATCCCGACGTCGTGTACCACACGTCGAACTACGTCCATCGCACCCGCGACGGCGGCTGGACCTGGGAGACGATCTCGCCCGACCTGACGACCGACGACGACGAGAAGCAGGGCGTCCCCGGCGGGCCCGTCCAGCACGACCACACCGGCGTCGAGGTCTACAACACGATTTTCGCGCTCGCCGAATCGCCGCGGACGGCGGGCGAGATCTGGGCCGGCAGCGACGACGGCCGCATCCACGTCAGCCGAGACGACGGCGCCACCTGGAACGACGTCACGCCGGCCGGAATGCCGGCGGACGGCACCGTCAACTCGATCGACGTTTCGCACCACGACCCGCGGCGCGTCTATGTCGGGGTGTACCGCTACCGGATGAACGACTACACGCCGTACGTCTTCCGGACCGACGACGGCGGAGAGAGCTGGACGATCGTGACGGATGGCCTGCCGGCCCACCACTTCGTGCGCGTGGTACGCGAGGACCCGGGCGCGGACGGCCTGCTCTTCGCCGGCACCGAGTTCGGTCTCTACGCCTCCTTCGACGGCGGGGACTCCTGGCAGCCGTTCCAGTTGAACCTGCCGCGGACGCCGATCACCGACCTGCTGATTCACGAGAACGTCCGCAATCCGGACCTGGTCCTGGCGACCCAGGGCCGGAGTTTCTGGGTGCTCGACGATCTCGGCGCGGTGCGCGAACTCGCCGGAGAGGTCGCCGCGGGCAGCGTGCGCGACGTGCCCCGGCTGTTCGCCCCCGAGCCGACGGTCCGCATCGACCGGCCCGGTAGCGGCGGGGGCTTCACCAACGGCGCCTCGATCTGGTTCGACCTACCCGAAGCACCGGCCGGCCGGGTCGAGCTCGTGATCTCTCCTGACGGCAGCGACCGCGTGCTTCGACGCTTGGTGTCGTTGCCGGAAGGCGACGAGATCGAGGACGGGGACAGGGAACGTCCACGGATCGAGTCCTTCGAGGCGAAGGCGGGGCTCAACCGGATCGTCTGGAACCTGCGCGGTCAGGCGCCCCACCTGGTGGCGGGCGCGATCATGTCCCTGTCCTACACCGGGGGCCCCTATCTGCCGCCAGGGAGCTACCGGGCGACGCTGACGGTCGCCTCCAGCGCTGAAGCCGAGGACGACGTCTGGTCGGACAGCCGGACCTTCGAAGTCCTCGCGGACCCGCGGCTTGAGGACATTTCCCAGGCCGATCTGGAGGAACAGTACGAGATGCTCGATGGGCTGTCGGCGCGGTTGACGGCGATTCACGACGCGATCGCCGGCATACGCAGCGTCCGGGAACAGGCCGGAGCCCTCGAGGAACGTCTCGACGAGGCCGGCGCTTCGGAACTGAGACCGGCTGTCGAGGCGATCCTGGAGCGGGCCGGGGAACTCGACGAGCAACTGATCCAGTCGCGGAGCCGCGTCTCCCAGGACGCGCTGAACTTCCAGCCCCGGATCGACAACCAGTACGCGTACCTCTACACTCACGTCTTCGGCAAC
>JAJDZH010000469.1 GCA_022824725.1 Thermoanaerobaculia bacterium
TCCCTGAGCAACTGGCGGGACAAGGCCGAGGAGAAGGTGCAGCAGGTGCGTTCCGCGGCCGGGAAGGGGATCGAACAGACTAAGTCGAAGGCGCGGAGCGGCTTCGAGCAGACCAAGTCGAAGGCGCGGACGGGAATTGACGAGCACCTGGAGCGGCGACTCGAGAAGCTCGGCGTCCCCGGCAAGGCGGACCTGGAGGCGGTGATCGAGCGGCTGAGTGCGATCGAAACGCGGCTGGACGCGCTGGAGAAGCCGAAGCCGCGGCGGCGCACGACGAAGAAGAAGGCGGCGAGGGCGACGTAGGGAGTTCCGTCCGCGGCGGACGCCCACGGGGACCTGGGTGGCGGGTCGTTCCCAAGACGGCGCATGATCGTCGTGTTGCACCAATAGTATGATCGAGAGCGTTCTCAGGAGGCAACATGGCGACTATCCGAAAGACGATCACCCTGACGGACCTGCAGGATCAGTGGATCAAGTCGCGTATCGCCGCAGGCCACTTCACCAATGACAGCGAGTACATCCGCGATCTGATTCGACGAGATCGGGAGCGCCGGGTCGACTTCGAGTCGCTTCAGGCTGCGGTACAGGCAGGCATCGACAGCGGTCCAAGCGAGAAGACGGTGCCTTCCATCATGGAAGAAGTCGAAGCACGGCTTCGGAACGATGGGCGTCTATAGGCTCTCGCGAAAGGCCGCGTCCGACATCGAGGACATCTACACCTACACGATCGAGCAGCACGGGCTTGCCGCGGCGAGGAAGTACCTCAACGGTCTACATTCCTGCTTCGAGCTTCTCGCGGAGTATCCAATGCTCGGCCGCCGGGCCGACCGGCTAGCGCCGGGAGTGAGACGTCATGAGTACCAGGCCCACGTCGTCTTCTACGTACACCAGGAAGCAAGCGTTCACATCGCCCGTGTGCTGCACTCCCGGATGGACGTGCCTCGTCGCTATCGCGGGTACCCGTAGGGCAAGAGGTCACACTCGGGTCAGCGTGAACCGTCCTTCCGCGCACGTCGTTCGGCCTGGACCGCGCGGACGACCTCGCTGGCCGTCGCCGGTCTGGCATTGGAGCGGATGCGCTCGGCGGCGAGGTCGAAGGCCATTCGCCACTGGCGTCGCAGGATGGCGTGAGCAGCGAAGAAGCCGTAGCGGCGGTCGTACATATGGGTGGCCTCTGACGTCACCCCGTTCACTTCGAGCACTCGCAGGCCCTCGCCGCGTTGAAGGGCTTCGGCGCTCGGGGCGCGGACGTCGAGACGGCCGAAGTCGAACCCATCGTAGGCGGTGCAGATCGTGTTCATCGCCCGTTCGAGTTCGGGTGTGTGCAGTTCGTTGGCGTCCAGGAAGATCGTGCCGCGGGAGTGCGCGCCGACTTCGGTGAGTTCGACGACTTCACCGGCCGCCGGCACCTGGGTCGCGGCTTCCGGATGTTCGCGCCGGTAGACGTGGGCGATGGCGACGGCGCGCGCGTCGTCGAGGATCAGCCGTTCGAGGGTGCTGGCTCCGTCGCCGGTCACGGTCGGCCGCACTTTGTGGGTGATCGAGAAGACGTGGCCTTCCCGCTGGCCGGGGTGGCGGGCCCAGAACACGCCGTACTCCTGGCCGGCTACGTACTGCTGGACGAGCGCTGGCCCCGGGGTCTTCTCGAAGAACGTCGCCGCGTCGGCCTCTGAGCGTGCTACCGCAATGCCTCGTCCCCGCTCGCCGGTATCGGGCTTGAGAACAGTGGGGTAGGTCAGTTTCTCGTCCTCCAGGAAGTGCCTGACCGCGGCGAGACGCTGCTCGCTGTCTCCCGCCGGCAGCCGCCTCCAGGCGGGCAGCGCGTCGCCGATGCCGGCGAGGCCATCGAGAATGTCGCTCTTCGACTCTCCGAGCAGACCGCCGAGCGGCATGGCGGGGTTGATCGCGGTGAACGCCGTCAGGCTGCCGCGCCGCAGGCCCTGCCAGAGGATGTAGAGCGCGAGCGGCGGGTAGAACGCCCACATCGGCCAGAACTCCCAGTGCCGGATGCGCAGCAGGCGCCCGCGCCAGACGCGCCGCCCGCGCCAGGTGAAGAGCGGCACGACGACGCTCCGTACGGTGAAGATGACGACCGCCAGCGCCAGCACCGCACCGAGCAGGCCCCCCGGCAGGCGGCCGCCGAAGCGCTCGACCGCCTCGCGTCCCAGGAGCGCGTTGACGCCGACGAAGGCGGGCGTCCAGATCGCCACGGCGAGAGCGAAGTAGAAGCAGAATCTGAGCAGACTGGTGCGCAGGATGCCGGCCGCGAGGCATGTCGGCAGCCGCGTCCCGGGCAGGAAGCGGCTGACCAGGACGACCACCAGGGCGCGCCGCCGCAGCCACGCCGAAGCCTCTTCGAACCGGGCTTCGCTGACCCACCACTTGAACGGCGGCAGTCTGAGAGCCGGCCGTCCGAGAACGCGCGCCAGCCAGGCGAGGCCTAGATCGCTGCTCAGGATGCCGGCGTAGCAGGCGGCGACGGCGACCGGGAAGTCGAGCCGGCCCTGGGCCACGAGCAGACCGGCGGTGATGCAGGTCAGGTCCTCGCTGGCGTAGGCCGCGAAGACGAGGAGCAGGAAGACGATCAGCAGCGCCGGTCCGGTGAATGGCGGCAGGTCCATGTCGTCGAAGGGCAGTGCCGCCCGCTGCAGCCGTTCCGGTTCGGCATCGGCGCGCGTGGCCGCCTCGCCCGCTTCGACGCGGCCCAGAAACTCCTCGATCCGGGCTGCCAGGTCGTCGCCGCCGCGGAACAGGAAGAAGTGGCTGTCCAGGCGCATCCACAACTCGCTGTGGGGCACGATGCGGTGGTGCTCCAGGGCCGCTGCCGCCGGAACCAGGGGGTCGTGCTCGCCGTGGACGATGAACAGCGGAGACTCCAGAGACTCCAGGATGCCGCGTAGCGGGCGTTGATCCGTGTCGTAGAAGTTGCGGGCGTAGGAGCGGGCGACGGGTTGGTCGAAGGCGCCGTAGTGGGGGACCAGGTTGCGGAGTCCCCAGAGCAGCGCGAGCTGGAGGCCGTGAAGTCCGTGATTCACGGTGTAGTCGCCGAGCAGTTCGAGTTCCTGGACGCCGATGGAGGCGGCGAGCACGATGGAGGCAACGCGCTCGGAGGAGGTGTCCGCCATGTGCAGGGCCGGGCCGCCGCCCATGCTGAAGCCGAGGGCATGGAAGCGTTCGACACCCAGTTCGTCGAGCAGAGCCAGGCTCGCCTCGGCATGGGCGCGAATCGAATAGTCCTCCACGCGGTGCTCGGAGGCGCCGAACCCCGGAAGGTCGGGAGCGATGACGCGGCGCCCTTGGGCAAGGCGGGGCGCGAGGCGGCGGAAGTCGTCGGCGCTGCCAGGTGAACCGTGGAGCAGCACCAGCGGCAGGGCCTCGCCGTCTTGAGCGTCCTGGGCAGCCGTCTCGCCCCACTCCCTCCAGGCGAGACGGACTGGCCGGTCGGCCGTAACCGACGTCTTGATCTGGACCGTCTCCCGGTCGGGCGGCAGCGGCTTCGGGTCGGCTCCGATGCGGACCAGCGTCGAAGCCAGGAGCAGCACTCCGTAGACCGCGGCGGCGATCTTGAGCCAACTCGCGCGTCGCGGCTGTTCGTCGTGCGATGGCCGCATGAGCTTGCGTCAACCGCGGCGCTCGGGGATCCCGATGGGACCGTGCGTATCGCCGATGGCCGCCAGTTCCTCGCTCGAAACCATCGGCCGGAAGCTACCTGTCATCCGCTCGCGCAGGAGGCGGGCGAGCTCCTTGCGGTCTGCGCTCCGCACCGGCTCGTTGCCGAAGTCGATCTCCGCGTCGATACGGCGGAGCTTGAGCAGATCGGGGGCGTGGGGCACGAGGGGCATCTCCCCCCACCACGCGACGCTGAGGAAGGCGGGCGTCTCGTCCGGCGGCGTCTCGTAGCGAACGACGGCCCACTGAACATCCAGTTTCCGGCCCGCCGCGGGCGCGAGCAGGGAGGGCTTGAGCGGCGCGACCTCGTTGCCGGGCGTCGACGTGCCTTCGGGGAAGAGGATCACCGGATCGCCGTCCGCGAGCGCCGCGGAGATCTGCTCGCCGACGCGCGTCACGTCCCGGCGGCGGTGGCGGTCGACGAAGATGATGTCCACCGTCCGGCACATGGCGCCGGCCACCGGCCAGCCCCGGATCTCCGCCTTGGACACGAAACGGCCAGGCGTGAAGGCCGAGAGCAGGAAGATGTCGACGTAGGAAATGTGGTTCGAGATGAGCAGGAAGGGGCTCCTGGGCGCCTTGCCGCGCACCGTGACCCGGCAGCCGAGGACGGCGAGGCTCGTGCGTCCCCAGCACCGCAGCACGGCACGCCGGACGGCACGCCAGGCCCCGGGCGCCGGCCGGGCCAGGAAGGGTCGCAGAACGAGCAGCGGGAACCAGGCGGCCAGCGCGGCGATCAGCAGGGTCGGCGCCCGCCAGATCAGCCGCCAGAGCTGGAGGGACCGAAGCAGAAGACGATTGCTGCTTCCTGGCTGCATTCCGGGAGCTTGCGCCGTAGAACGCCGGGACGCAAGTCAGGTTGCTAGAGCGCCGCGGGCGGCGCGTCTTCCAGCCCGAAGATCAGCCGGGTGCGCCGGCTCAACGCGGCCGTGTCCATCAGCACGAGGTAGTCGATCGTCTTGAACTCCCGGTCGATCGCCGGCCGGCTGCACACGCGGGCGCCGTAGCG
>JAJDZH010000108.1 GCA_022824725.1 Thermoanaerobaculia bacterium
CTTCTAGCAGTACGGTTCTGTTGGGTGCGCGGGTCTTCTGACCCGCTGCCGCCGCAGGCGGCGTCCAGCAACGTCGCCGGCGAATCCGGCGTCCACTTTGTTTCGGGCTCCGCCGCGTCGCGGCTACGCCCGAGGCGGGTCAGAAGACCCGCGCACCCAGCGGAATCGAAGCGCTGGAATCGAATCCAGGAAACCGTTCCATAACCAACAAATTGAATCGGAACCGCCTGAAAGGCCCCGACATGTCCTAAAATCAGGCGGATTGCCGGGGAATCCGCCCGGCACAGGACGTGCTTGCAGAAAGCTGAATTGCCCCAGGCACGGTATTCCGGCCGCACCTGAGGCAAAGAAGACACAGCCGCGACGAAGCAACCGGACGATCGACCCAGCGATGCGCATCGAGTCCCGACCCGCCCGGCTCGGCCTGACCGCCGCGCTCCTGCTTGCGACGATCCTGGTCGTCGGCCTCGGCGGCTTCTCCATGGGCCGCAAGGTGAGCTCGTTCCAGGATGTCGGGCTCGTGGTCGAAACCGCCGCCGGCGAACTGCGCGTGGTCGCCGCCGCCGACGGGTCGGAGCTGCTGCCCGACGACGTCATCGTCCTGGCCAACGGCGAACCGCCGCTCTCGGCCGACGAGCTGGAGCGCCTGCTGCGCCGGCGCCCGGAGAGCGACCTGCAGGTGCTCCGGGAGACCGACGAAGGCGAGGAGCTGGTCACGGCACTGCACCCCCTGCCCCGGCTGAGCCTGGACTGGGCCTACATCGCCCTCGCGCTGACCGGGATCGCCTACCTGCTGATCGGGCTCTACACCCTGAGCCGTCAGCGCAGCCGGCAGACGCTCCTGTTCCACCTCTGGGCCCTGACCTCCGCGGCCCTCTACCTGGTGACGCCGCTCGCGCCCTTCGACGCGATCGACCGCGTCTTCTACCTCGTCGACGGCGCCTGCCGGCTCCTGCTGCCGCCCCTCACGCTCCACTTCTTCCTCGTGTTCCCGGTGCGCCCGAATTCCATCTGGGCGCGCCGCGCGGTGCCCTGGCTCTACCTGCCGCCCGCCGCTCTGCTCGCGCTGCAGCTCGACCGGATCTTCGGGGCCGGCCGCCTGGCCGGCGAGCTCTCGGCCACCGCGCTCGAGCGTCAGGACCGTGTCGAGCTGCTCCTGCTGGTCGTCTACGCGCTGGCCGCGGCCGCGGTGCTGGGCCGCCGCCTGCTGTCCAGGCGCGACTGGGAGCAGGGACGGCAGACACAGTGGATCGCCTTCGGCGTTGCCGGCGGCTACCTGCCGTTCCTGGTGCTGTACGTCGTGCCATTCGCCCTGGAAGTGCCCGCGCCCGGCTGGCTCGACGCCGTCGCGGTGGCGCCGCTGGCCCTGGTTCCGCTGAGCTTCGCCTACGCCCTGCTTCGCTACCGCCTCTGGGACGTGGCGGTCATCGCCCGCGATGTCGCGACCTACGCGCTCACGGTGCTGCTTGCCGTGCTGGGCTTCTCGCTGCTCAGCCTGCTGATTCGCCGCGGCGTGCCCCAGGACATGGTCGTCGCCAGGGGCTTCCTGAACGCCAGCGCGCTGCTCGTCATAGGGACCCTCTCGATACCGGTCAAGCAGGGCATCGGCTCGAGTCTCCAGCGACTCCAGTACCGCGCCCAGCGCAGCCGCCGCGCGCTGCAGAGGCTCGGCGAGGAACTGCTCCACGAACGGGACCTCGGGCGGCTGGCGTCGAGCCTGCTGCGAGAGCTGGAAGAAGGCCTCAGCCTGGAGCAGAGCAACCTGTTCCTGGTCGACGGCGACCATCTGACGCCCGTGCGGGAAGAACCCGAAGCGCCGCAGCTCCAGCTCGCCGAAGTCGACGTCTCCATCTGGGCCGAGGCCCACCGGGCCCTCGCGCGGGCGCCGCTGGCCGACGCCGCGGACAGCGGGTACCTGCGCCTGGCGGTGCTCGGCTACCACTACGTCTTCCCGCTCCAGGTGCGGGACCGGACGGTCGGTCTGCTCTACGTCGGCCGCCGCGTCGGCGGCGCGCCGCT
The DNA here is from genome assembly GCA_022824725.1 of Thermoanaerobaculia bacterium. Classification (GTDB taxonomy): domain Bacteria; phylum Acidobacteriota; class Thermoanaerobaculia; order Multivoradales; family Multivoraceae; genus Multivorans. The sequence goes on from JAJDZH010000108.1 coordinate 2,020, forward strand.
CTCCACCGACGACCTGACGCTCATCCGCCAGCTCCTGAACCAGGCGGTGCTGGCGATCGAGAACGCGCAACTCCTCGAGCAGAGACAGCGGCAGTTGACCCGGGTCTCCGAACTCAAGCAATTCAGCGAGGAGATCATCGAGTCCTCTCCGGCCGGCATCGCCGTCATCGACGGCAGGGACCGGGTCGTGACCGCGAACGGCGCCTTCGGGGCTCTCGTCGGCCTGTCCCGGAACGAGGCCGCCGGCCGAGGCCTCGGCGACCTGATTCCACTCGACCTGTTTCCGCGGCAGGACGACCCGCCGGTCGAGGTCCGCTTCGAGGACCGGACCGGGACCGAGAAGTACCTCCAGTTGTCCGTCGCGGCGTTCCGGGGCGCCGCGCCCGGCGACCGTGTCGTCGTGGCCCACGACGTCACCGAGCGGGTGGCGATGAAGCGGGAGCTGGCCGAGAAGGAGCGCCTCGCGGCTCTCGGCGCGATGGCCGCCGGCGTCGCCCACGAAGTGAACACGCCCCTGACCGGAATCTCGAGCTACGCCCAGATGCTGCTCGCGGAGACCTCCGATCAGGATCCGCGCCGGCGCCTGCTGCGCAAGGTCGAGCGCCAGACCTTCCGGGCCGCCCGCATCGTCAACACGCTGCTCGACTTCGCGCGCCGCGGACGGCACGAACCGGCGCCCGTCGATCTGGCCTTCGTGGTCCGGGAAAGCTGCGAGGCACTGGCGGAGCGGTTGGCCGACGCAGGCGTCGAGCTCCAGGTGGACCTCGGCCCGTGCGGCACGGACCGGGTGCCCGGCAACGAGACGGAACTTGGCCAGGTGCTCGCCAACCTGATGATCAACGCGGTCGACGCGATGACGGAAGCCGGCAGCGAGGAGAGGCGCCTCTCGCTGGCGGTCGAGAACTCGGGCGACACCCTCGACGTATTCATTGACGACACCGGGCCCGGCATTCCCGAGCAGCACCTTGAACGCGTATTCGAACCCTTCTTCTCCACCCGCAAGGCCGTTGGAGGCACCGGCCTCGGGCTCTCGATCAGCCAGGAGATCGTCCGCCGGCACGGCGGCGAGCTGGTCGCCTCGAACCTTCCGTCCGGCGGCTGCCGCCTCACGCTTCGTCTGCCGATGATGCCCCGACCGCGGCCCCAGTCGAAGGAGAACGACGAATGAACATCCTCATCGTCGACGACGAAGAGGTCCTGCAGGACGTCCTCACCGCCCTGATCCGGCAGGAGGGGCACCATCCGATCTGCTGCGCCACGGGCCAGGAGGCCTTGACCGTGCTCGCCCAGGAGGAGATCGACCTGGTGCTGCTCGACCTGATGTTGCCGGACATGAACGGCCGGGAGGTCATGCGCCGCATCCGCCAGAGCGACCCGGACCAGGTCGTCGTCGTGATCACCGCCTACTCCTCGATCGAGGGCGCGATCGAGGCGATGCGCGAGGGCGCGTTCCACTACCTGCCCAAGCCGTTCAAGAACGAAGAGGTCCGGCTCACCATCCGCCAGGGCCTGGAGCGCCGCCGGCTGACCGCCGAGAACCGGGATCTCAAGGAGCAACTCCGTGAGCGCCAGGGCTTCGACAGCATCATCGGCAAGAGCCGGCCGATCCGCCAGGTCTTCGACCTGATCCGCCGGGCGGCGCCGTCCAGGAGCAACATCCTGATCCGCGGCGAGAGCGGCACCGGCAAGGAACTCGTCGCCAAGTCGATCCACAACAACTCGAAGCGCAGGGACGGACCGTTCGTCACCGTGAACTCCGGGTCGATGCCCAGCGAACTCCTGGAGAGCACCCTGTTCGGCCACGTCAAGGGGGCCTTCACGGGCGCCGTGTCGCACAAGAAGGGCCTGTTCGAGGTCGCCCACGGGGGCACGATCTTCTTCGACGAGATCGGGAACATCCCTCCCGACACCCAGTCCAAGCTGCTGCGCGTGATCCAGGAGAAGGAGTTCATGCGGCTCGGCGGGCTTGAGACCCTGCGCGCCGACGTGCGCCTGGTCGCGGCGACGAACGCCGACCTGGAGGAGCGCGTGACGAAGGGCGAGTTTCGCGAAGACCTCTACTACCGGCTGAACGTGATCACGATCCAGCTTCCGCCCCTGTCCAGGCGAGTCGAGGACATCCCCCTGATCTCCCAGCACTTCCTCCGCATGTACTCGAACGAGAACGAGAAGGCCCACCGCCGCCTCACCCCCGAAGCGATGGACGTCCTGATGGCCCACCGCTGGCCCGGCAACGTCCGGGAGCTGGAGAACGTGATCGAGCGAGCCGTCGTGCTCTCGACCGGCGAGGAGATCGGCCTCGACCTGCTGCCCGCGGGCCTCCGCGAAGGCGGCGCGATGGTGCCGACGCCGGCGACGCTTCCGAAGACGGGCATCTCGTTCAAGGAGGCGGTCAGCGCCTACGAGCGGGAGCTGATCGTCCGGGCGCTGCAGGCCTGCGGCGGCGTCCAGAAGCGCGCCGCCGAGCGGCTCAAGGTCAAGCCCACGACGCTTCACGAGATGATGAAGCGCCTGCAGGTGACGATCGAGAGCCGCGCAAGTTAGGGCTGTACCAGGTCCTCGTACGCCTCGGGCCGCCGGTCGCGGTAGAACTGCCACACCGAGCGCACCTCGTCGATCATCCCGAGGTCGAGGTCGGCGACCAGGAGTTCGTCCTGGTCCTTTGACGCTTGGGCGAGGATCTCCCCTCGCGGGCTGACGAAGTAGCTGCTGCCGTAGAAGGAGCCGAGGTCCCAGGGCTTCTCCGTGCCGACCCGGTTGACGCAGCCCATGAAGTAGCCGTTCGCGACCGCGTGGGCGGGCTGCTCGATCGTCCACAGGTGGTCGGAGAGGCCGGCGACGGTGGCCGACGGGTTGTAGACGATCTCGGCGCCGGCGAGGCCCAGGGCGCGCGCGCCCTCGGGGAAGTGGCGGTCGTAGCAGATGTAGACGCCGATCCGCCCGAACGCCGTGTCGAACACGGGGTAGCCGAGGTTGCCCGGGCGGAAGAAGTACTTCTCCCAGAAGCCGGCGACCTGCGGGATGTGGGTCTTGCGGTACTTGCCGAGGTAGCTGCCGTCGGCGTCGATCACGGCGGCCGTGTTGTAGAGGATGCCCGCGGTCTCGCGCTCGTAGACCGGCACGACGATCACCATGCCGAACTTGCGCGCGTACTCCGCCATCCGCTCCGTGGCCGGTCCCGGCACCGGCTCCGCGGCGGCGAACCAGCTCGAGTCCTGGCCGGGGCAGAAGTAGGGCGTGTTGAAGACCTCCTGCAGGCAGAGAACCTGGACGCCCTGGCGGCCCGCGTCCTCGATCCAGGGGATGTGCTTCGCCGTCATCGCCTCGACCGTCGCGGCGACCTCTTCGGCCGACGCGCCGTCTCCGCAGGTGCCCTCCGGCAGCGACAACTGGATCAGGCCCGACTTCAAGATTCTGCTCATATCGCTTTCTCCTAACCTAGAACGGGCCGCCGAACAGCCCTCTCTTCAGGAAGTTCCCGCCGCCGGTACGCCCGTGCCAGATGTTGTCCTCGACGACCACGCGGCCCCGGCTGATCACGATCTCCGAGACGCCCTGAACCTCCGTGCCCTCGTAGGTGTTGTAGTCCACGTTCATGTGGTGGGTGTGCGGATTGTCGATGCTGATCGTCTCCCGGCGGTCCGGGTTGAACACGACGAGGTCGGCGTCGCTGCCGACGGCGATCGTCCCCTTCTTCGGGAACAGTCCGAACAGCTTGGCGGCCGCGGTCGAGGTCAGCTCGACGAACTTGTTGACCGACAGCCGGCCGCCCACCACGCCGCCGTTGTAGACCAGGCTCATCCGGTTCTCGACTCCCGGACCGCCGTTCGGGATCTTGCTGAAGTCGTCGATCCCCAAGACCTTCTGGTCCTTGAAGCAGAAGGGGCAGTGGTCGGTCGAGATGCTCTGCAGGTCGCCGAAACCGAGGCCCCGCCAGAGGTGTTCCTGGTTCCACTTCTCGCGCAGCGGCGGCGTCATCACGTACTTGGCGCC
>JAJDZH010000439.1 GCA_022824725.1 Thermoanaerobaculia bacterium
GATGCCTGGCGACAACGTGACGCTGGACGTGGAGCTGATCGCTCCGATCGCGATGGAGAAGGGCGTTCGCTTCGCGATCCGCGAGGGCGGCCGCACGGTGGGCGCCGGCACCGTCACCGACATCGTCGAGTAATCGGTACCGGGTGCGTCAGGCGATCGAGGAAGGTTGGGATTCGAGGGAACGATGAACGAGAAGATTCGCATCCGGCTCAAGGCCTTCGACTACCGCATCCTGGATACGTCGACGCATGAGATCGTCGATACGGCCCGGCGCAGCGGCGCCCGTGTGGTCGGACCCATTCCGCTGCCGACTCACATCGCCCGCTACACGGTGAACCGTTCCCCGCATGTGGACAAGAAGTCGCGGGAGCAGTTCGAGATCCGCACCCACAAGCGGTTGCTCGACATCTTCGAGCCCACCAGCCAGACCGTCGACGCGCTGATGAAGCTGGAGCTTCCCGCCGGCGTCGATGTCGAGATCAAGGCGTTCGGCGCCTGAGGCGCCCGAGGAGACCGAGGAGAAACGGGCGGTGAGCGCTAACAACAACCAGACGAAGGGACTGCTGGGTCGCAAGATCGGCATGACGCAGATCTACACCGAAGACGGGGCCGCGGTGCCGGTGACGGTACTCGAGGTCGGTCCCTGCCGGGTCGTGCAACGCAAGACCGAAGCGTCCGACGGGTACGAAGCGGTGCAGATCGGCCTGGTCGAGAGTCGGCCGCCCAAACGGATCACGGAACCTCGGCGGGGTCACTTCAAGAAGGCCGGAGTCGATCCCATGCGCCATCTGGCCGAGGTGCGGGTCGACGCGACCGACGAGTCGCAGCCGGGCGACGAGATCGAGGTTTCGATCTTCGAGGTCGGTTCCCGGGTCGACGTGATCGGCACCGGCAAGGGCAAGGGGTTCCAGGGAGTCATGCGCCGGCACGGCTTCGGCGGCGGCCGCGCCACCCACGGCTCGATGTTCCATCGCGCCCCCGGCTCGGTCGGGCAGTCCGCGAGTCCCTCGCGCGTCTTCCCCGGCATGCGGTTTCCCGGCCGGATGGGCGGCAAGCGGGTGACGACGAAGAAACTCGTGGTGGTCAAGGTGGATGCCGAAAACCGCCTCCTCTATCTGCGCGGCGCGGTTCCGGGCGCCCGCAGTGGTCTGGTCATGGTTCGGAGTTCGGTCTGATGCCAGAGATCGCGATCAGAAGTCTCGACAACAAGGCCGTCGGCAAGGTCGACTTGCCGGAGGAGGTCTTCTCCTACCCGTACAAGGAGCACCTCATTCACCTGGCGGTGGTCGCCCTGCGGGCCGCGCAGCGCGCGGGAACCCACAAGGTCAAGGGCAGGCACGAAGTCCGCGGCTCCGGGGTCAAGCCGTATCGCCAGAAGGGGACGGGTCGTTCCCGCGCCGGCAGCCGCCGCTCGCCGCTCCGTCGTGGCGGTGGAGTCGTGCATGGACCTCATCCCCGCAGCCACCGCAACAAGCTGTCCCGGAACGAGAAGCGGAACGCCCTCAAGTCGGCGCTGTCGAGGAAGCTCCTGGAGGAGCGGATCATGGTGATCGACTCGCTCGAACTCGAAAGCCACAAGACGGGCGCCTTCGCGGCCTGCCTGAAGGATCTCGGCGTCGATGGCAAGGCGCTGATCGTCGACGACCACGGCAACCGCAACCTGATGCTGGCTTCGCGCAACCATCCGCAGGTCAAGGCGGTCGATGCGCTGGGCGTCAACGTGTACGACGTCGTCGACCGGGGCTACGTCCTCTTCAGCGAGAACGCGATCGGCCGCCTTTCCGCCGTGCTGCAACGGCGCAGGCAACGGAACGGGAGCGAATCATGAGGGTGCAGGACGTGCTGCGGCGGCCGCTGATCACCGAGAAGTCGACCGAGCTGCGGGATGGGAGCAACATCATCGCCTTCGTGGTGGACTCCCGGGCGAACAAGATCGAGGTGCGCAAGGCGGTCGAGACCCAGTTCGCGGGCGTCAAGGTGGCTGAGGTCCGGATCGCGAACGTGCACGGCAAGGTCCGCCGTCGCGGCCGGTTCGTCGGTCGAACACCCGACTGGAAGAAGGCATACGTACGGCTGGCCGAGGGCCAGATCGATCTCTTCGACAACGTGTAGCGAGAGCCAGAGAGCCCAGGACATGGCGATCAAGAAACTCAAACCGACGAATCCGGCCAGCCGCTTCCAGGAGTACGCGCGGCGGGAAGAGGTCACGACCAACAAGCCGCACAAGCCCCTGGTCGAGGGCAAGAAACGGATCAGCGGCCGGAACAACAAGGGCTGGCAGACGATCTGGTTCCGGGGCGGCGGCCACAAGCGCCGCTACCGGAGGATCGACTTCCGCCGCGACAAGGTCGGCGTGCCGGCGAAGGTGGCAAGCATCGAGTACGACCCGAACCGCAGTGCGTTGATCGCCCTTCTGCACTACGCGGACGGCGAGAAGCGTTACATCCTGCACCCCCAGGGGCTCAAGGTCGGGGCGACCGTCCAGTCCGGAGAGGGATCGGAGATCGATGTCGGCAACTGCCTGCCGATCCGCTTCATCCCCCTGGGCACGATCATTCACAACATCGAACTGAAGATCGGCGCCGGCGGCCAGATGGTGCGCAGTGCCGGCGCCGGCGCCCAGTTGATGGCGAAGGAGGGGGCCTACGCCCAGGTCCGGCTTCCTTCGGGAGAAGTGCGGCGGGTCCACATCGACTGTTCCGCCACGATCGGACAGGTCGGCAACTCGGAGCACTCGAACATGTCGCTCGGCAAGGCGGGCCGGAATCGCTGGCGGGGCCGGCGGCCGCACAACCGCGGCGTGTCGATGAACCCGGTCGACCACCCGATGGGCGGCGGCGAGGGCAAGGCGTCGGGCGGCCGGCACCCGACGACGCCCTGGGGCAAGCCGACGAAGGGCTACAAGACGCGGAGCAACAAGCGCACGACCGGGATGATCGTCCGGCGGCGGGGACGCCGCAAGTAGGTCGGCGGCAGCACGGAGAAAAGGACAGCATGGCACGTTCACTCAGGAAGGGTTTCTTCATCGACAATCACCTCTACGACAAGGTGGCGGCGATGAACGCGACCGGCGACCGCCGGGTCATCAAGACCTGGTCCCGCCGGTCGACGATCATCCCCGACATGGTGGGGCACACGGTTGCCGTCCACAACGGCATGAAGTTCATCCCGGTCTTCGTCAGCGAGAACATGGTCGGCCACAAGCTCGGAGAGTTCGCCCAGACCCGCACCTTCCGGGGTCATGCGGGCGGCCGGCGGGAACGCAGGGCGCGTCCCCGCTAGCCCTGGGCGGAGATCACGGCAGACGGCAGTATCCCGAAGAGAGAAACGATGGAAGCAATAGCCCGACTCAAGTACCTGCAGGCGTCACCGCAGAAGGTGCGCCTGGTCGCGGACCTGATCCGCGGTCGCGATGTGGAAGAGGCGTCGACCCTGCTGCAGTTGAGTACCAAGTCGGCGGCGCGGCCGGTCTACAAGTTGCTGCGGTCGGCGGTTGCCAACGCCGAGAACCGGGAGCCGGGAGTCGATCTCGGCGGTCTCTACGTCAAGGAGATCTTCGTCGACGGCGGGCCGACCCTGAAGCGGCTGCGCCCGCAGCCGATGGGCCGGGCCTTCCGCATCCTCAAGCGGCAGAGTCACGTCACGATCAAGATCGATTCCCGCGACGGGAACGCCTAGAGGGCAGAGCCAAGTCAGGAGCGTTCATGGGTCAGAAGACACATCCCTACGGTTTTCGCCTGGTCTACAACCAGGGTTGGCATTCGCGTTGGTACGCCGAGCGCGACTACGCCGGTACCCTGAAGTCGGATATCGAGCTGCGGACCGGACTGAAGAAGCGGCTCATGCACGCCGGCGTCAGCCAGATCGACATCGAACGCGCCGCGGACAAGCTGCGCGTGACGATCTACACCTCGCGTCCGGGCATCATCATCGGCCGCAAGGGTGCCGAGGTGGACAAGCTGCGCGACGATCTGAGCCGGCAGATGGGGCAGGAAGTCCACATCAACATCCAGGAGATTCAGCGCCCGGAGCTCGACGCCCAACTCGTGGCCGAGGCGATCGCAGGGCAGCTTCTGCGCCGGATCGCCTTCCGGCGGGCGATGAAGAAGGCGATGGAGTCGGCGTTCCGTTTCGGCGCCAAGGGCGTCAAGATCATGGTGTCGGGCCGGCTCGGCGGCAACGAGATCGCCCGAACCGAGTGGTACCAGGAAGGGCGTCTGCCGCTGCACACGCTGAAGGCGGATATCGACTACGGAATCGCGGAGTCGTTCACGACCTACGGCGTGATCGGAGTCAAGGTCTGGGTCTACCGGGGCGACCTGTCGCGGGAGCGCGGCCGCCGGACGGCGGCCTGAGGGTCGGGAACCGGGATTCGAAGGAGTAACGAGCGATGTTGATGCCGAAGAAGGTCAAGTTCCGCAAGCACCACCGCGGCCGCCGTCGCGGTCTGGCCAAGGGCGGCAACGTGGTGTCCTTCGGCGAGTACGGGTTGCAGGCGCAGGAGGCCGGCTGGGTCACCGCGCGACAGATCGAGGCCGCCCGAATCGCCATCACCCGTCACATCAAGCGGTCGGGAAAGGTCTGGATCCGGGTCTTCCCGGACAAGCCGATCACCAAGAAGCCGCTGGAGACGAGAATGGGCAAGGGCAAGGGCAACCCCGAGGAGTGGGTTGCGGTCGTACGGCCCGCCCGGATCCTCTACGAGCTCGAGGGCGTGTCGCCGGAGCTCGCCAGGTCGGCGATGCGGCTCGCGTCCCACAAGCTCGGAATCAAGACCAGGTTCGTCGCGCGCCACGGCGTGCAGATCTGAGGGTGGCGAGGCGATGAAGGCAAGCGAACTCAGAGACCTGACGGCGGAGGAACTGCGCCAGAAGGAGGAGGAACTGGCCGATCAGCTGTTTGCCCTGCGGCTGCAGAAATCGATCGGACAGCTCGAGAAGCCAAGCAGGATCAGGAATGCCCGGGTCGAACTGGCGCGGGTTCTGACCGTTCTGCGTGAGAAGGCGAAGTGAATGACATGAACGCTGAGCAGCAAACACAGAAGACCCAGGCAACAAAGGGAGGCCGCCGACAGGTCCGGGTCGGCAAGGTCGTGAGCGCGAAGATGGACAAGACGGTCGTGGTGGCGGTCGAGAAGACGGTCATGCACAGGCTCTACCACCGGCTGATGAAGAAGTCGTCCCGGTTCGTGGCCCACGATGAAGCGAACGACTGCCGCGAGGGAGACGTCGTGTCCCTCGTCTCGACCCGACCGCTCTCGCGCCGGAAGCGCTGGCGTGTGCAGCGGGTCGTCAAGCGGGCGGAAGGGTAGGCGGGGCCATGATCCAGATGGGAACAATGCTCGATGTAGCCGACAACTCGGGAGCGAAGCGCATCTCGTGCATTCAGCTTCGGGGTGGTTCCTCGGGGCAGTACGGCGCGCTGGGCGACGTGATCACGGCCTCGGTCAAGGAGGCGACGCCGGAAGGCACGGTCAAGAAGGGCCAGGTCGTCCGCGCGGTCATCGTGCGCACCCGCAAGGAGCGGCGCCGCCGCGACGGCAGCTACATCCGCTTCGACAACAATGCCGCGGTTCTGATCAACGAGGCGCGCGAGCCCATCGGCACCCGTGTCTTCGGACCGGTCGCCCGGGAGTTGCGGGAGCGGCGCTTCATGCGGATCGTCTCCCTGGCGCCGGAGGTGATCTGACATGCCCAGGCTGAAGATCAAGAAGGGCGACGCGGTCCTCGTCATCGCTGGCCGCAACCGCGGAACGCGGAGTCGGGTGCTGCGCGTGCTCCCCGGTTCCGAACGGGTCATCGTCGAGCGAGTGAACATGGTCAAGAAGCACGAGCGGCCGAATCCGCAGCGCCAGGTCCAGGGCGGCATCCTGGAGCGGGAGGCGCCGATCCACATCTCGAATCTCATGGTGATCTGCCCTGACACGGACAAGCCGACGCGGGTAGGGCGGCGTCGCCTCGAGGATGG
>JAJDZH010000231.1 GCA_022824725.1 Thermoanaerobaculia bacterium
CCGAGGGGCATCCTGAACCCTGGGCGCGTGTTCGAGGCGGAAGGCGCCCCGCCGACCGGGTCGCACGCGATCGCTGGCGTGCGACTACCCGGATAGCGAGATTCGAGCTCGCCGCTGCGCGGCTCGCGCCTCATGCCGGCGAGGGCGCCGGCGCACCCAGTGGTTCGGGCTCGCCGCTTCGCGGCTCGCACCGCTTGCCGGCGGGGACGCCGGCGCGCCCAGTGGCCGGGACTTCAGGCGTACTCGGGCGCGAGATCGTCGCGCAGGCGCTCGAGGAGTTCCTTCGTCTTGACGATCCCTTCGTCGGCCGCCATCCGACCCTCGAACTCGATGCCGACCCAGCCGCGGTAGCCCGCGTCGAGGACGATTCGCATCATCCTCTCGTAGTCGGTCGCCGTCTCGTCGCCGTTCTCGTCGAAGTCGTAGCTCTTGGCGCTGACGGCCCGGGCGTAAGGCATCAGTTCGGTGACGCCCTGGTAGCGGTCGTACCACTCCTCGGGCTCGTAGGAGATCCGGAAGTTGCCGAAGTCGGGCAGCGAGCCGATGCGGGGATGCTCGACCATGGCGAGCGTGCCGGCGAGCCACTCGCCGTTGCTCGAGATGCCACCGTGGTTCTCGACCAGGATGTCGATGTCGTAACCGTCGGCGTACTCGCACAACTGGCGGAGGCCGTCGGCCGCGAGCTTCTGCTGCTCCTCGAAGGAACCGGCACTCGCGGCGTTCACGCGCACCGCGTGGCAGCCGAGGAAGGCCGCCGCCTCGACCCACTTGTGGTGGTTCTCGACCGTCTGCGCGCGGTCCGTCGCGTCCGGAGCGCCGATGTCGCCTTCCGCGTCGCACATGATGAGCAGGCTGGTCACCCCCTCGCCGTCGCAGCGCGACTTGAGTTCCGCCAGGTACTCCTCGTCGCGGGCTCGGTCGAAGAAGAAGGTGTTCACATACTCGACGGCCTCGATCCCCAGGCCGCGGGCCCGCGCCGGGAAGTCGAGGTGGTCGAGTTCACCCTGGTAGAGCGAGCGCGGGTCGCTCTGGAGGACATCGCCGAAGGTATCGTCGGCCAGAGCGCTCAGCGACGGGCCGAACAGCTCGCGGAAGTAGGACCACTCGGCCAGGGAGATGCGGTAGAGCGGCTCGGCCGCTGCCGTGGCGGCGGCCTCCTCTTCGGGAGCATCGCCGGGCATGCATCCGGTAGCGGCCGCGGCGCCCAGCAGGGCGCCGGCTTCGAGGAAACGTCTGCGGTCGATCTTCAGTGTCTTCATGATGCCGGGAGTGTAGCGCCCGCGAAACCTCGGCGAAGCGCATCGCGTAGTAGTGGGCAGGAGGAGTAACACTCGACATGGAAGTCCTGACCATCCTGACTCTCGGGGCGATCGCCCTCGGCCTGCTGGCCGTTTTCGCCGTCGTGGCCTTCGTCGCGAAGATCGCGTTCAAGCTGGTTCTTCTGCCGTTCAAGATCATCGGCTTCATCGCCGCGACGCTGCTGGCCGCCATCCTGATTCCGGTCGCGGTCATCGCGCTGCCGGTCGCGCTCGCCGTCGGCGTCGTGCTGCTGGTGATCGGCGGCCTGGTGGCGGTCGTCTGCGCCGGGTTCGGTTTGCTGGGGGCGATCTTCTAGCGACTCGGGCTCGCCGCTTCGCGGCATCGCACGAGATGCCGGCGAGGGCGCCGGCGCACCCAGTGTGTACCGCTAGCGGACCAGGTGCCAGGCGGTCTGGCGGCCGGCCAGGTAGAGGACCTGCTCGCCGTCGTAGACAGCGCTCTGTTCGAGCTTGATCTGGACGTCCTGACCGCCCCACATCTCGAGCTCGACCTTCACGTTGCCCTCGATGGCGTAGGCGGTGTCCGGGTAAAGCGGCCAGTCCCCGCGAATCGGCGTCGGCCCCTGGTTGTCCCACATGCCGATCGTCGGCCCGGGCGCGTGGCCGAACGCGCCGAGCGGGTGCGTGTAGGTGCTGGAGCGCAGGCCCTCGTCCGTGGCGAGCGAGATCGTCGCCGCCAGGATCTCGTTGCCGCTGCGGCCCGTCCTGAACTCGCCGGTCAGGATGTCCTGCCAGCGGTTGCCGGTGGCCAGCGCCTCCCGGAGCTCGGCCGGCGCCTTGCTCTCACCGAGGCGCAGCACGTAGCCCATCTCCTGCGTGTCGGTGCAGAGGCCGAGGTAGCAGATGCCGACGTCCGTGTGCAGCACGTCGCCGCGCTGAATGACGAAGTCGCCGCTGCCGCCGCAGAAGGGCTCGTCGGCGCCGCAGCCGCTGTCTTCGTCCGCAGCCCGGCGCTGCGCGTTGACGGAGGGCAGGAACCAGATGTCGAGCCCCAGGTCCTCGAAGCGCTGGGCCATGTGCCAGACGACATCGTCCGTCGTCGTGGCGCCGGGAGTGATCACGCGTTCCGAGAACGCCTCCGCGATCACGCCCCGGGCGATCGAGACGATCTGCGGATAGGCCTCCAGTTGCAGCGGGCTCCGCGTCTCGATCCAGCGCACGACCAGCTCCTCGGCGCTGGTCACCCGCTCCTTGAGTCCGGGCGTCAGCACTTCCATCAGCCGTTCGTGGAGCGCCTCCGAGAGACCGTCGGCAACCGGCCAGTGGCGCGAGACGTTGACGCCGATCCGCTTCGGGTCGCGCGCGGCGATCACCTCGCCCAGTCCCCGCCACTGTTCCTCGAGGTCGCCGCCCTCCCAGGCCGACTCGTACAGCGCGTCGTACGGATAGCGGTTG
>JAJDZH010000039.1 GCA_022824725.1 Thermoanaerobaculia bacterium
CATGCCGCGCGGCAGGATCGCGATCTCCCGCGGCTCGAGGTCGATCCGGCCGAGCTCCGTCCAGAAGACGAGCCGCCCGTCCTGGGGCACGACGAGCAGTTCCGAGTCCGCCGAGTAGAAGTACTCGTCGACCATGCTCTCTGTGGCGAGGTAGACGTGCGCGGCCATCCCCACCTGGGTGTTGACGTCGCCGGCGGTCGTCATCGTGCGCATGCCGGTCAGGAAGGTCAGCGCCTCGGTCGTATGGGGCACCGGATCCCAGCGGTACTGACCGAGCGAGATGACGTCGTCGACGATGTGAGGGGCCGTCCGCCAGTACGGCATGTCGATGCTCCGGAAACGCGACGTGTGCCTGACCGACGGCCGGATGCGGTAGCACCAGGTGCGCTCGTTCTCGCCCTGCGGCGCGGTGAAGGGCGTCCCCGAGAGCTGCTCGGCGTAGAGGCCGTAGGCGCAGCGCTGCGGACTGTTCTGGCCCTGCGGCAACGCCCCCGGCAGCGCCTCCGTCTCGAAGTCGTTGCCGAACCCGGGCATGTACCCGGGTGTTGTCCCGCAGGGCGTTTCGGCCTGGACGATCCGGCGTCCCGTCATGGGGCGGCGGCTACCGACCCGGCATCACGAGCGGTTCGATCGGCACCTCGATCGTGACCGTCTCTTCCTGCGGCACGTAGCAGACCGTCTCGCTGCAGGCCTGGTAGACGACGTCGACCGGAATCTCGATCGAGGTCGGCTTGTCCTGAATCGGCCAGTTGAGAATCTCGGCGTTCAGCGCGATCGGGATGGCGATGTCGGTCGCGCCTTCCTCGTAGACGTTGAGCGTCACGTCGAGCTGGGGGAACTCGCGCTCGGAGGTCGCCGGGTAGACCGGCTCGCCCAGCCGCACGCCCCTGGTCGGCACGACGGTCGCCGTCGATGCGATGAAGCCGTCGGGCAGGGGGTCGGCGTAGATGTGGTAGCCGTCGGCGACGTCGAAGCGAACATGGAGGGTGCTCGCGTACTCGAACTTCAGCGCCTCGTCGGCGAGGAAGACGGAGACCTCGACGTGCTCGTCGCCCAGTTCGGCGGTCGGCGCCTCGTGCTTGGCGAGGATGCGACCGATCGCGCTGTCGCGAATCGTCCCGGCCGACGTGCGCGTCGCGTAGTGGCGGTGGAAGAACTTCTCCGTCACCCGGCCCTCACGGTCGGTGACGTAAACGCCAGGGAAGGGAATGCCGTAGAACCCCCGCTCGGTGGCGCGGTTGAACACATCCGAGTCGGGGTCGATCGTCGTGTTCAGGATGCCGAAGCGCTTGATGACTTCCGAGTCGTAGTCGGAGAGCAGGTCATAGGAGATGTCCTTGCTGTCGGCGAAGGCCTTCAGGTGCTGCTCCGAGTCGTAGCTGACGCCGTAAACCTTGATGCCCTCGGCGTCGAAGAGCGAGATGTTCTCTTGCAGCTCGACCAGCTGCGTGCGGCAGTACGGTCACCAGACGGAGGAGCGATAGAAGACGACGATGGCCTTCGAGTCGCCCCGGTCCGCGTGGAAGTCGACGACTTCACCGCTCTGGTTCGGCAGCTCGAACTCGGGCAGGCGCTCGCCGATCGCGGGACCGGTCGGGAACTCGTGCTCCGCCGGGTAGCGCCGGCCGGGATGGCTCGTCGGAATCGGCACCGTGATGCCGAGGTCGTCCTGCCGTGCCTCCGGCGACTGGTTCTCGTGAGCGCCCTTCACTCTCTGATTCTCGTTCTCGGCGCCGTCCTGGGCGAGGGCCGGAACGGCGAAGAGCAGCGGGACAAGGGCGAGCAAGGCAAATCGGCCTGTCTTCATCGGTCGAACGCTCCCTCTGGCTGTGGTTGCGCGTGCGGGTTTCGCGGTGAGCGACGGTACCAGCCAGGCCCTGAAGGCTCAACCGGCAGCCTGCTGCGACGCGTAGGATACGCCCTTCGTACCACCTGAAAGGAAAGGCACCATGAAGCGACCCTCCGGCATGACTCGACGCGGTCTGGTCGGTCTCGGTCTGGCGATCACCCTCGCGGGAGGCGCCGCGGGCGCGGCGGCCTACTGGCAGGGCACGACCCAGCCCGCCCAGCAGCAGCCCGCCATCGGCCCGACCCGGACGATCGACTGGCAGTCGGGCGACGATCCGTTGGCGCGACCCGCCGGGGAGAGGCCGCCCAACATCGTCGTCATTCTCGCCGACGACCTGGGCTGGAACGACCTGAGCTGGCTCGGGGGCGGCGTCGCGGGAGGCACGGCGCCGACCCCGAACATCGACTCGTTGGCCCGGGACGGCGTCCACTTCACCAACGGCTACTCCGCCAACGGCACCTGCGCGCCGTCGCGGGCCGCCCTGATGACTGGCCGCTACGGCACCCGCTTCGGTTTCGAGTTCACGCCGACGCCGGATGGATTCGCCACGATGGTGCCCCGGCTCTCGAACCGGGAAGGCAGGCTCCGGCAGACGAGCGGCAACGAGGAAGCGTCTTCGGTTCCGTTCGCGGACAAGGGGATGCCGCCCTCAGAGATCACGCTCGCCGAGCTGCTCAAGCCGGCCGGCTACCACACCGTGCACATCGGCAAGTGGCATCTCGGCGGGGGCGGCGGCATGCGAGCCCACGAGCAGGGCTTCGACGAGAGCCTGCTCATGAGGAGCGGCCTCTACCTGCCCGAGGACGACCCGAACGTCGTCAACTCGAAGCAGGAGTTCGACGGGATCGACCGCTTCCTGTGGCGCTTCTCGCGCTTTGCGGCTTCGTTCAACGACAGTCCCGTCTTCGAGCCCGGCGGGTACCTGACCGACTACTACACCGACCAGGCGGTCCAGGTGATCGAGGCCAACAAGGACCGGCCCTTCCTTCTCTATCTGGCGCACTGGGCGGTGCACACGCCGCTCCAGGCGCTGCGCGCCGACTACGAGGCGCTGTCCCACATCGAGGAGCATCGCCTGCGGGTCTACGCCGCAATGGTCCGCTCGCTCGACCGCAGCGTCGGCCGGGTGCTCGAGGCGCTGCGCGAGAACGGCCTCGAAGAGAACACGCTCGTCTTCTTCACCTCCGACAACGGGGCGCCTGCCTACATCGGCCTGCCGCGCGTCAACGAGCCGTTCCGCGGATGGAAGATCAGCTTCTTCGAGGGCGGCATCCATGTGCCGTACCTGCTGAAGTGGCCGGCCCGCCTCGGCGGCGGCCAGGTCTACGAAGCTCCGGTGCACGGCTTCGACATCTTCGCGACCGCGGCCGCCGCGGCCGGAGTCGACCTGCCCGGCGACCGGACGATCGACGGCGTCGACGTGCTGCCGTACGTCCTGGGCGAGGTCGAGGGCGTGCCCCACGACCGTCTCTTCTGGCGCACCGGCGGCTACGAGGTCGTCCTCGCCGACGGCTGGAAGCTCCAGGTCAGCGAGCCGCCCGGGAAGGTGTGGCTGTTCAACATGGAGAAGGATCCGACCGAGCAGCACAACCTCGCCGAGGCCGAGCCCGAGCGGGTCGCTGCGCTCAAGAAGCTCCTCGCCGAGCACAACAAGGAGCAGGCGACGCCGATCTGGCCGTGGGCCACCCGGAGCCCGATCAACATCGACAAGACGCTGCTCGATCCCGACGCGCCGGACGACGAGCACATCTACTGGTACAACTGAGCGGACGACTCGACAGTTCCGTAGACGAGTGGGCGTTCAAGGCATCGAGTACGGCCGAGGGCACGAGCGGCTGGAGGAACTGCTCCGCTCCATCGACCGCCCGGGCAACTACTGCGTAGGCGGACGGGAGTTTCTGCCCGTGCCGCGCGTCGTCGTGAAAGGCGTGGGCGAGTTGTCGTTCCCTGTTCCTCCCGTCCAGATCGAGGCCTTGGCCGATGCGGCCGAGCGGGCGCCCTACGGCAAAGGCACGCGGACACTGGTGGACCCATCGGTCCGCGACTGCTGGCAGATCGATGCCCGGAACGTGAACCTCTCGGGCCGAGCCTGGCCCGGTTCGCTCGCGAAGATCATGGAACTCGTGGCGGAGGGCCTTGGCCTGCCCGCCGAGCGGCTCGGCGCGGAACTCTACAAGCTGCTCGTCTACCGGCGCGGCGGCTTCTTTGCCGAGCATCGGGACACGGAGAAGGTTCCCGGCATGGTGGCGACCCTCTCGCTGTCGCTGCCGGCGGCAGGCGCTGGCGGCGAGATCGTCGTTCGCCACGGCGACGACGAGACCACGTACGACATGGCCGCGAACGAGCCCTCCGAACTGGCGTTCGCCGCCTTCTACGCGGACTGCCCACACGAAGTGCTGCCGGTCACCGAAGGCCACCGGGTCTCGCTCGTCTTCAACCTGTTCCTGGACTCCGCCGGCCGCGGGCCGGGCGCGCCGGATTACTCGGACCTCCTGGCGCCGGTGGCGGAGTGCCTCGCGGAATGGCGAGCGGAGAGCGTCGAGCGGGATTCCGAAGAGACCGGCGACAAGGTCGCGGACAAGATCGTCTGGCTGCTCGAACACGAGTACAGCGAGGACGGACTGTCGTTCGCGACGCTCAAGAACACCGACGCGGCCGTGGCGGGAGTGTTCCGGGAGGCGGCGGAGCGTGCCGGTTGCGAGTTCCTTGCCGCGGTGCTTCGGATACACGAGTACGGCACGCCGGACCTCCATGTGGACTACTGGGACAATGTGCAGGAGGACGACTCCACGATGGTCGACGTTCACGATCGCTGGGAGGCCCTGGATTCGTGGGCGGCCACGGACGGCAGCAGGCCGAATCTGGGCGAGATTCCCCTGAACGAGGGTGAACTTCTTCCCGAGGGCGCCCTCGACGACGCCGAGCCGGACGATCGACGACTCGAGGGTTCGACCGGCAACGAGGGCCCGACCCTGGAGCACGTGTATCGGAGGGCGGCGCTCGTGGTCTGGCCACGCGAGAAGACCGTGGACGTGCTGGCCCGCGACGGCATCGACGGCGCCGTGGCCTGGGCGGCATCGCGAATCGTGGGCCGGGCCGGCGCGGACGGGGGCCTCGAGGTGGAGGACATCGAGCGGCTGATCGAACTCTGGCCGCTCGGCGAGCGCGACTATCGGCAACAGGATCGCGCCGCGATGCTCCGCCTGCTGGCCTCCGCCGGCGCCGCCGAGCAGACCGTGGACTTCCTGCATCGCGCGGTGAAGACGAAGCACGACGGCAGCGAGAACGAGGCTCTGGCGGCCGTCATGCCGCTGATCGGGGCGGAGGAGGCGGGCGAGTTCCTCCTTGCTCTGGCGGAGGAACAGTTGTCGAGGCGACCATCCAGCGTCGTCGAGCTCCTTGTGCTCGCGGAGGAGGTAGGCGACGCTGCCGAGGACGGAGCGGAGCGGGCGATGTGGCGCGAGGCGCTGCGGCAGGTCGTGTCCTTCGTTCTGACCGGCCTTCGGGCGGCGTTCGAACGGGAGGCAGGGGTGCGCGCCGACCGCGAAGCCAGCCGACTCGAACGGATAGCCATGGGCTTCGTCCGCGAACGGAAGGCGCCCGAGTGGATCGACCACGAAGCGGTCCGCGACGTCTTCCTGCTGGCGCGGCCTCTCGGCCTCGCCGACGAAGCGATGGCGGCGGCCGGCGCCATCGGCGACCATCCGCGCATCGTGACCCGCGGACGAATGCTCCCGGCGGCGCTCGAGGGAATGCACGAGGACGAGGAGCTTGCCCGGTCTCCGGCCTACGCCCTGCTTTGGCGCCAGGCCGCCGACTTTCTTCTGGAGCGCAGCTCCGACGTTCCCGCCGAGCCGACCGACTGGGCCATGCCCGCCGAAGTGCGCTGCGACTGCGAAGACTGCGTCGCCCTGCTCGCGTTCTGCCGGGACCCCGACAAGCGGGTCGGCCGCTTCAGCGTGCGGAAGGACCGGCGCAAGCACATCCATCGGACGATCGACGGCTACCGCCTCGACCTGGATCACGAGACCGAGAGGAAAGGCAGCCCCTACACCCTGGTCTGCACGAAGACCCGAAACGGCCACCGGCGCCGGCTCCGCGAGTACGCGGAGGACATCGAGTGGATGGATTCGCTGCACGATGGCGCGCCTCGGGTGAGCGGCGACGCCGTTTCGGCGGAGACGGTGGATCGCCTGGCGAGAGCGGTGGAGACGGGAACGGCCGCGGGCTGAGCCGCCGGCCGCCGAAGGTGGCGCGTGGGCGGGCCATCCCGGCGAGCGGCGTTACTCCTCTACCTTCTCGAGCTCGGCGCCGACGTGTTTCAGCAGGTCGCCGACCAGGACGATGGCGGCCTCCCGGTCGATCGGTTGGACCCACTCGGCCACTCCCTCGTAGCGGTACTCGACCGCGTAGGGCGTGAAGCCGGAGAGTTCCTTGAAACGGGCGAGGTCCTTCGGAGCGGCGCCGCAGGCCTCAAGCTGCCGGAGCAGGTCCTCCAGATTGTGAGTCAGCTCGTAGAGACCACCGAGAAGAGCGATCCAGGCTTTGAACGCCTTCTCGACAGCTTGCTGCAGATGAAAGCCGAACACTTCTTCAGTCGCGGCGTCCGGATCCCGCATCACGTCGAGCGCTCCCGCATCGCCGATGGCGAGCTTCAGCATCATGCGAGCGCACTTCGGATCGGCGGTCATGCGCTTCCCTCGGGAGCCGTCGGTGTATCTCGCCCGGCTGGCCCGTCACTCTCGCCTGCGGGTCGCTCGTAGAGCACCTTCCCCTCCCGTAGCGCCCGCGCCAGGACGTGGTTCAGGGAGTCCCGCCAGTACTCGACTTCCGCGTTCGAGAACACGAGGATGTCCTTCGGCACGCGGAAGCCCCTGAGTGCGCGATACAGCCGGTTCATCTCCTCGTGCTTGCCGCGCCCGGGCCCGAAGGGTTCGGCCTCGATGACCAGAAGGTCGACATCCGAGCTCACCCGCGCGTCGCCGCGGCCGCGCGAGCCGAAGAGGACGACCTGCTCGGGGTCCACTTCGTCGACGATGGCTTGGGTCATCTGCCGGAGAAGCGCGTCGGTTACTTCGGGGAGGTTGCGTGCCCGCTTCACCGTGGGCCTCCCCCGATCCTCCGCCTTCCCACCAGTTCAACGGGCGTTCCAACAATCTCGAAGTCACTCGGAGGCTCCTGAGCGTACTGCTTCCACCGGAACCTGTATTGCTGCTCCGACAGAAGGGTCACGTCGTCGGTTGCACCGGCGCTGCCCGTGTCGAGGCCAGCTCCGAACTGAATGCCGCAGAGTTCGGTCAGCACATAGCGGTTGTGCATCTCGTCGTGACCTTCCTTGCGTTCGAGCCGCCTGACAACGACTCTCAGGCCCGCCGGGACGCGGCGGGGAAGCTCGTCCTTGCATGCGTCACGAAAGTGCGTATCCGTGCCCCTGCGGAGGGAGAACTCGGTGAGGATGGTGAGTTTCTCTGGCGGCAGACCGGGTCTGCTGCGCGACATGCGCTCGCAGAAGCCCTCGAGAGCTTGCAGGCTTTCGGATCGCTTCGGTCGGAAGTAGGGATCCACGAGGACAATGCGCTTGCTGAGCCGGAGGGTCGAAGCGATGGCGTCAGCCATGGCTTCGGCCCGCCTATCAACGACGATGCCCCGCGTCACCTGCCAAAGCGGGTGGTCGTCGATGTCATCGTGGAGCAGAACGTCCGAGTGCCCTCGCGGATTCGAGCCGGCGAGAATCGCGCGAAACGGACATCGTTCGTGTTCTCGCAGCGCGCTGGCGAGCCATCCGGCAGTCTCTTCGGAGGTCCGCTCGGAATCCGGGCGATCGATCATCCGGCGCTTGAGTTTGCGCAGGAACAGGTTTAACTGTTTCCTGCGTCGGGTGCTTCCTGCGTCCTCCGATTCGTCGAAGGCTCTCAGCACGTCGTTGCGCCACTGGGCCGGCCAGCGGGACACGACCCGCCCACCGTCCATGGAGAACTGGCTCCTGTAGTAGCGAGCCTGGTCTTCGTTCCATGTGCCAACCACGCGGGGCTCCAGCGCAAACTCCCGGATCATCCTCAGAACAGTTCCTCTTCGCGCTCGTCGAAGAACCCGTCCGGCCAGGGATGCTCGAAGTCCCCATCCGGCGTGGTCGGCAGATGGACGATCTCGGCGCCGTCCGGACCCGGCTGGATGTACAGCACGGCGACGTCCTCCGGGGAAACCGCCGTCTTTCCGTCCGGCAGTTTGCCATCGGTCGTCTCCCGGATGCGACGCAAGATACGGAGAATCAGATGCTCGCTATGCGTCTCGATCAAGAATCGGTTGTCGGACTCGCCTAGGGCCGACTCAAGAAACACGTCGCCAAGTTCTGCCTGAAGGGCCGGATGCAGGTGGATTTCGGGCTGCTCGATGGCGATCAGATTCCCGTTGGAGGCGTAGGCGGAGACCAGCACCGGGAGGACTTGGCTGATACCTATCCCGACATCACGGTGGCTCACCGACGTCCTGGTTCGTTTATCGATCAGTACCAGATCCTGGATGGCGTCGCGACGAGCCTGAAGGAAGCTCCGAATCCACTCGTCCGCGACCAACTCCGAGTCGACGAGCGAGCCCGCAAGGGCTTCCACCTCGTGTTCGCTCCAGTCGGTTCCCATGTTCTCTTCAACCGCGTTCAGGGCTTGCGACAAGACTCCCGACGCT
>JAJDZH010000114.1 GCA_022824725.1 Thermoanaerobaculia bacterium
GGCCGCAGGAACGCGAGCAGATCGGCCATGTTCACGGGTTCGAGACCCGCCAGCAGCCCTTCGGGCATCATGGACAGGCTGTCGCGACGCACCTCCCGGATCCGTGCGGCGGGGAGTCTGACCCTGGTGTCTCCGGCAGCAAGCAGGACGACGTCGCCGCCTGGACTCTCGGCCAGGAGTCCGGAGAACACCTCGCCCTCGACTGTCTCGACGACGTAGTTCGCATAGTCGGCGTCCACCTCCGCGTTCGGCTCCAGGGTGTCGTGCAGGAGTCTCTCCGGGCTCCAGCCGCCGACGCCGGAGAGATCGGGCCCCGGTCCGCCGCCGACGTCACCGACACGGTGGCAGCGCGCGCAGAGGTCTTCGAACAGGGCCTCGCCCCGCTCCGGGTCGCCCTGGAGCTCGAGCGCCGGTCGCATCGCCGCCAGCGCTTCCGGGCTGATTTCTACGCGGGCATCGCCGCGAGTCCAGCGCTCGTCCGAGCGGCGCTCCCACTCCTGGCAATTCGCGGACGAAGCGGCGGCCACGAGCAGCAGGCCAGGCAGCAAGGCGCGCGTGACCACGATCGAACGGTTCCGGGGTGTCTTCATTTCAGGCATCTCCTGCTGAGGCGGGACGGGAATCGAACGCGGAAACCGTACGGACCCTGCGCAGGTCAGTCATCAAGCCGCTGCAAGATGTTTGTAACGCTTGTAAAGCCCTGCGCCAACGCGGTTTCCCTGCCGCTGCCTGCCGCTAAACTGCCGCCCATGGCTGTCCGGCGCATTCCCGGACTGAAGACCGGTTCGAGCAACCGCTGGACGCTGATCGTGGCCGCGGTCGCCTCGGTCCTGCTCGTGACGCTCGCCGTCCTCCAGTATCGCTGGACCGGCGAACTCAGCGCCGCCGCCAACGAGCGCATGCGCGCCAACCTGGAGGAGTCGAGCCGGCTGCTTGCCGGGGACATCGACGCGCCCCTGGCTCAGCTCCATGCCTCCATCCTGCGCACCGTGGCTCGGGCCGATCCGCGCCGGAACCGGGACAGCGCATCCGAGCGGCTGGAGGGGCTGCTTGTGCGAGTCGTCCGGGACTGGCGCGGGAGCGCCGCCTTCCCGGACCTCCTGGACCAGACCTGGCTCGTGGCCACCGATCGCCGCGAAGGAACGAGCTCGGTCCACCGGCTCGACGAGGACGGCGGCCGGTTCCAGCCCGACCCGGGACCCGACGACCTGGAAGAGCTGATTCGATCCCTGATGACGCCACGCCGCCGGCTACCCGAGGCCCGCGCGGCCCGATTGGTGATTCCGGTCCCCGCCCGGACGGCCGACGGCCGACCCGCACCACCGGCGACCCTGATCGTGGCCGGCCTGGATGTCTCGGTCCTCGAACAGGAGATGCTGCCCGCGCTGATCGAACGCCACTTCGGCGCCGTATCTCCCGGCGAGGAGCCGCCCTATCGGGTTTCGGTGACCGACGTGTCCGGCCCCGCGCCGCGCCAGGTCTTTCCCGACCCGGCAGATGCTCCAGGCCGCGCGTCCAACATCCCATCCCAGGCAGCGGACATCGAGTTCGGGGTGCTGCGGACGCGACTGTTTCCCGAACGCCAGGGCGACCGCGACAGGCCGGGCTTCCGATCGAACGACCGCGACGAGCGGCGTCGCTTCTCACCCGGCGAACGAGCACGTCGCAGCCGCTCCGCCGAACCCGACCGCGCCGACAGTGCCTGGCTGGTGCGGATCACTCACCGCCGCGGATCGCTCGAGGCAGCCACGGAAACAGCCCGCCGGCGCAATCTCTACGTCAGCTCCGGTGCGCTGTTCCTGGTCGGCGTCGCCTTCGCTCTGGTCCTGGTGTCCGCCCGCCGCGCCCGGGCTCTGGCCGCGCAGCAGGTCGACTTCGTGGCCGGCGTCTCCCATGAGTTGAACACGCCGCTTCAGGCGATCCGTTCAGCAGGCGAGAACCTCCGCACCGGGGTCGTCCGGGAATCCACCGACGTCCGCGGCTACGGTGAACTGATCGAACGGGAAAGCCGACGGCTGGCGCGGCTGGTCGAGCAGGTACTCCAATGGGCCGGCATCGGGCGGGGTCCGGCTCGGAACAAGATGGCCGACATCAACCTTGGTGAACTGCTCCACTCCGCGGTTGCCGAATCGAACTGGTTCCTGGAGGAGCACGGTGTCGAACTGGAGCTCGGAGGGTTGGACGGCCTGCCCCTGCTCCGAGGCAACCGGGAGGCACTGATCACGGCCTTCATGAACCTCCTGCACAATGCGGCGAAGTACGGCCGGGACGATAACGGCGCCGTTCGGGTGCAAGTCGAAGCGAGCTGCGAGGCCGGCCGACGGCGGGTCATCGTCGCCGTCACCGACCATGGGCCCGGCATCCCGAGGGCGGAGCAGCGGCACATCTTCGAGCCGTTCGTCCGCGGCAGGGCCGCAACCGAGAGCACTCAGCCGGGTTCCGGCCTGGGCCTGAGCCTCGCGCACAACACGATCAAGGAGCACGGCGGCTCGATCACCCTGGACAGCGAGCCCGGACGCACCACGTTCCACGTCTCGCTGCCGGCGAACAGCGAATGACCTCATGCCGCCCAAGCCCGGGAACGCGGGCATGCTGTCCGCATTGGCAAACGTCGCGCGTCCAATGAGCGTCCGGCGCCTGCTCCTGGTCGAGGACGAACCCAGCCTTGCCCGCACCCTGGGCGACCGGCTGGCCGCCGAGGGCTACGAAGTCGAGGTCGCAGGCGATGGCCCCTCGGGTCAGCGGCTGGCCACGGACGGCAGCTTCGACCTCGTCCTCCTCGACGTCAACCTGCCGGGCAAGAACGGCTTCGACGTCTGTCGCGATCTGCGCCAGGGCGGCACGTCGACGCCGATTCTCATGCTCACTGCCCGCAACGAACTCGTCGACCGCGTTCTGGGCTTGAAGCTGGGCGCCGACGACTACCTCGCGAAGCCCTTCGAGACGCTGGAACTCCTGGCACGGATCGAGGCGCTGTTGCGGCGAAGCCGCGCCGAGGCGGCGGCCGCCTCGTCGGCGGCACCGCTCCAGAGCTACCGATTCGGCAACATCCGGGTCGACTTCGACAGCGCCCAGGTGTGGCGCATCGACAACGGCGGCGACGAGTCCGAGATCGCCTGCTCCGCGCTCGAGTACCGCCTGCTCAGGTTCCTGATCGAGCACCGCGGTCAGGTCCACGACCGCGACCGCCTGCTCGACGAGGTCTGGGGCTACGACGCGACGCCGACGACCCGCACCGTTGACGTGCACGTGTCGTCGCTGCGGCAGAAGATCGAGCCGAATCCGGGCCGGCCCGAGTTCATCGTCACGGTGCACGGGCTGGGATACCGCTTCGACGGCTGACGACAGAGAGCCGGGGCCGACGATTCGATAACCTTCGCTGCTTCGCAGCAAAGCGCCCCGGCCGCCCGCCATGCCCGACGATTCCAGCACTTCCAGGCCCCTCGACTTCATCCGCGAGCGGGTCCGCGCCGACGTCGCGGCGGGCAAGCACGGCGGCAAGGTCGTCACGCGCTTCCCGCCGGAGCCGAACGGCTACCTGCACATCGGCCACGCGAAGGCGATCTGCCTCGACTTCGGCGTCGCCGAGGAGTACGGCGGCCACTGCAACCTCCGTTTCGACGACACGAACCCGACCGCGGAGGACACGGAATACGTCGAGGCGATTGAGCGCGACGTGCGCTGGCTCGGTTTCGACTGGGGGGCCAAGGCCCTCTACGCGTCGGACTACTTCGATCAGCTCTACGACTGGGCGGTCGAACTGATCCGCAAGGGCAAGGCCTACGTCTGCAGCCTGAGCCCGGAGGAGGCCCGCGACTACCGTGGGAGATGGAATGAACCCGGTCGCGAGAGTCCCTATCGCAACCGCTCCGTGGAGGAGAACCTCGACCTGTTCGAGCGGATGAAGAACGGCGAGTTCGCCAACGGGGCGCACACGCTGCGCGCGAAGATCGACATGTCATCGTCGAACATGAACCTGCGCGACCCGGTGCTCTACCGGATCCTCCACGCGGACCACCACCGCACCGGCTCGAAGTGGTGCATCTACCCCATGTACGACTGGGCCCACGGCCAGTCCGACGCGATCGAGGGCGTGACCCACTCGCTGTGCACCCTCGAGTTCGAGGACCACCGGCCGCTCTACGACTGGTTCCTCGACCACATCGACGGCATCCACCTGCCGCAACAGATCGAATTCGCGCGCCTCAACCTGACCTACACCCTGACCTCGAAGCGCAAGTTGAGGCGGCTGATCGACGAAGGCCTGGTCGACGGCTGGGACGATCCGCGCATGCCCACCCTGACCGCGCTCCGCCGCCGAGGCTGCCCGCCCGAAGCGATCCGCGACCTCTGCGCGCGAGTCGGCCTGACGAAGAACGACTCCGTCGTCGACCTCAGCCAGCTCGAGTTCGCGATCCGCAACGAACTGAACCGGACGGCCCCGCGGGCGATGGCCGTGCTGCGGCCGCTCAAGGTCGTCCTCGAGAACTACCCCGAGGACCACGAAGAGGAACTCGACGCGATCAACAACCCGGAAGACGCCTCGGCCGGCACCCGCAAGGTGCCGTTCTCCAGGGTGCTCTACATCGAGCGGGACGACTTCCGGCGCGACCCGCCGCGAAAGTTCTTCCGGCTCGCGCCGGGCCGGGAAGTGCGGCTTCGCTACGCCTACTTCATCACCTGCACCGAGGCGATCGA
>JAJDZH010000282.1 GCA_022824725.1 Thermoanaerobaculia bacterium
CTCCTGGAAGTAGAGCGCGCCGCCGGGTCCCCAGGTGAAGGCGGAGATCGAGTGGTGGCTGTCCTCGGTGCCGAAGCCGTGGAGGATGACTTCGTAACGGTCGGCCACGTCGTCGCCGTCCGTGTCCTGGATGAACATCAGATTCGGCTGCTGGGCCACGTAGACGCCGCCGTCGCCGAGCTCGAAGCCGGTCGGCACGTGGAGGCCGCTGGCGAACACGGTGTGGTGATCGGCGCGGCCGTCGCCGTCGCGGTCCTCGAGGATGACGATCTTGTCGTCGGGCTCCTCGTCCGGAAGTCTCTGTGGGTAGGAGGGCATCGTCGCTACCCACAACCGGCCGCGGGAGTCGAAGGCGAGGGCGACCGGGTTGCCGATCGGGAAATCCTGTTCGGAGGCGAAGAGGGAGACCTCGTAGCCCTCGGCCGGGTGGAGGTGCTCCAGGGCGTACGCCGGGTCGCGGGCTTCGTACCTGGCTTCGCCGCCGCGATTCGGTTCATCGTCGGCGACCTCCTGGGCGAACGCCGGTCCGGCAGCGAGAGCCGCCGCCAGGAGCGCGAGGAGGGGAGCGCGGGTCATCGGTCTACCCTTTCCAGTCGCCAGGTTTCGGCCGGGCGCGCCAGATCGCGGGCCTCGTCGTCGAGTCCGCCGACGAGCTCGTCGAAGCGAACCATCTCGGGCGGAAACGAGTGGACGCCGAAGGGTTCCTTGCGCCCGCCGTAGATGTAGTAGCCGTTCACTGCGCGGTAGCGGTCGAAGAACAACCGGCTCTTGCGCAGCACGACGCGGCGCAGGCCGTCGCCGGCCTCCACCAGCGCGGTGATGGCCGGCGTCGCCTGAATGTCGAGTCCCTTCGCCCAGTCTGCGTCGCTGGCGGAGGCCAGGGTGCGGTCGCCGCGCCGCAGGGCGTAGTAGCCGGGGGCCAGGTCGCGGACGCTGATCCGGAGGCGGTCCGGATTCCCATCGGGCCCCGGTGGCAGAACCGGCGGGCGGATCTCGAGTCCCGGGCCGCCCCCGGCCGAGGCCGCGACCGTCGCCGGCGGCGAAGCGCCGAGCGTCTCGAGCAGCACGCTGGAGGCGTGCCAGTAGCCGGCTTCGTTCAGATGCAGGCCGTTGACGGTCAACGGCGCCGGCGCGTCGGCGAAGGCGGCCGCGACGCCGTCGAAGATGTCGAGGAAGGGCACGCCGTTCTCGGCCGCGACGGCCTCGGCCGCTTCGGCGTAGGCGCGCAGGTCGGTGTTGCGGCGTTCGACCGCCTCCGGGCCGAGCCCGCGGCCGGAGGGCAGCGCCTGCTGCGGTATCGGCGAAACGAGGGCGATGCGCGCCGGCTCGGAGCCGTTGTAGAGCTGCTTCGAGACGTGGCGGAGCAGCCGCCCGAGGTCGTTCCTGAACGCCGGCAGGCCTTCGCTGCCGGCAAACGACTCGTTCGCGCCGTAGAACAGCAGGACGACGTCCGCGCCCTGCGCCTCGAGGTGGCGGTCGACCGCGCCGAAGTCCAGCGGCCGCGGCCGCAGCGCCGTCTCGTCGGCCGACCAGGCGAGGTTGCGCACCGACAGCTCCAGGTCGGGGAAGGCGGCAAGCAGTCCGCTCTCGAAGTAGCCGAAGAGCTGGAATCGCTCGGCGAACGTGTTGCCCACCAGGCAGATCCGGTCGCCGCGGCGAAGCTCAAGCGTGGAGGCGTCCGTCGCGGAGGCGCCGGCCGCGACGATTGCGAGCAGAAGGGTGGACAGTTTCTTCACGCGCGGTCGGGGATCGTAACAGCCGGCAAACGGCCGGACGTGTCCACGGCGCTTCGATAGGGTTGCCCCTTCCATGAGCAGGAACGCGGCAATGAGCAGAATGCGACTGGAACGGATGGCCTCCGCGTTGCTCATGCCGGTGGCGCTGGTTGCGCTGGCCGGGCTGGCCGCCTGCGCGCCGGCTCCCGACGCCCGCGACGAGCTCTACGCCCTGTTCGACGAGGACTGGGCGGCCAGACTCGTCGAGAGCCCGCAGTTCGCGACGAGCGTCGGCGATCACAGCCGAAACGACCAGTTGGCCGACGTCAGCCTGGAGGCGATCGAACGTCGGGTGGAACGGCGCCGCGACGTGCTGAGGCGCCTCGAGGAAATCGACGTCTCCGGGCTCAGCGCTGCGGACCGGATCAACGCCCGGATGTTCGAGCGCCAGCTTCGGAGCAGCGTGCAGGGCTTCGAGTTCGGTGGCTACGAGATGCCGCTCAACGCGGACTCCGGCTTCCACATGGGGTTCGCTCGGATGCATCGCCCGATGCCCTTCCGGACCGCGGACCACTACGACGACTACATCGCCAGGATGCGGGCGATCCCTGCCTACTTCGAGCAGCAGCAGGGTCACATGCGCGCGGGGATCGAGCGCGGCTTCACCCTGCCGCGGGTGACGCTCGAGGGCTATGAGGACACGATCTCCGCCCACATCGTCGACGACCCGCAGGACAGCGCCTTCTGGGCGCCGTTCGAGGAGGTGCCGGCGTCGGTGGGAGAGATGGACCGCGAGCGGATCCTGACCGATGCCGAGGCCGCGATCACCGACGCGGTCGTACCGGCCTACCAGGGTTTCCACGACTTCTTCGTCGGCGAGTACCTGCCGGGGGCCCGGGAGACCATCGGCGCCTCCGACTTGCCGGACGGCGAGGCCTACTACGCGGATCAGGTGCGGTGGTTCACCACCCTCGACGTGACGCCGCAGGAGGTTCACGAGATCGGCCTGAGCGAGGTCGCGCGGATCCGGGCCGAGATGGCGGATGTGATTCGCGAGACCGGCTTCGAGGGTTCCTACGGCGAGTTCCTCGACTTCCTGCGCAGCGATCCGCGCTTCTACCCGAAGACCGCGCAGGAGTTGCTGGAGCGCGCCGCCTGGATCGCCAAGACGATGGACGGCAAGCTGCCGTCCCTGTTCGCGACCCTGCCGCGGGTTCCCTACACGGTGGAGCCGGTCCCGGATCACATGGCGCCGAAGTACACCGCCGGCCGCTACGTGTCCGCCCCGTACAACAGCACGCAGCCGGGCATCTACTGGGTCAACACCTACAACCTCCCGAGCCGGCCCCTCTACCCGCTGGCGGCGCTCACCCTGCACGAGGCGGTGCCGGGGCATCATCTCCAGACCGCGCTTGCGGCCGAGATGGACGCCGGCCCCGAGTTCCGCCGCCATGACTACCTCTCGGCTTTCGGTGAGGGATGGGCGCTTTACGCCGAGTACCTCGGGCTCGAGGCCGGCATCTACGAGGATCCGTACAGCAACTTCGGCCGCCTGACCTACGAGATCTGGCGGGCCTGCCGGCTCGTCGTCGACACCGGCGTGCACGCCCTGGGCTGGACGCGCCAGCAGGTGCTCGACTACCTGGCCGAGAACACGGCGCTCTCTCTGCACGAGGTCACGACCGAAACCGACCGCTACATCAGTTGGCCAGGTCAGGCACTGGCATACAAGATGGGCGAACTGAAGATCCGCGAGTTGCGGGCAAGGGCCGAGGATGCGCTCGGCGCGGACTTCGATGTCCGCCACTTCCACGATGCGGTGCTCGCCAATGGCTCCGTACCGCTCGACATCCTGGAAGAGCTGATCAACGCCTGGATCGAAGGGCAGAAGTCGTAGGAACCTCAGGTGGTTGGAAGAGTTGTTCGCGCCTGGATCGAAGAGCAGCGCCGGTAGCGGAACGCGCGGACTGCGAGAGTGATCGACTTCCTGATCTGGCTCGAGGAGACCCGCCCGTCTACCTGGATGCGGGAGTCGGGTGGGGCGTTCTTCTCGAGTCTCGTCTTCCATTCGATCGGGATGGCCTTCGTGGCCGGCATCCACGTGGTGACGGACCTTCGCATCCTCGGTGTCGCCCCGGGCGTGCCCCGGTCGCTCATGCGGCGCTACCTGCCGGTCCTGTGGGCGAGCCTCGTGGTGGTCACGTTGTCGGGACTCGCGCTGCTCCTGGCGTACCCCGCCAAGGCGCTGACGAACCCGGTCTTCTACTTCAAGCTGGCGGCGATCGT
>JAJDZH010000428.1 GCA_022824725.1 Thermoanaerobaculia bacterium
CGGCCTCCGGGAATCCGGCGGACGCTCGGATGCAGCTGGCCGCGAAATCGCCGCCGACCTGACGGCCGGCACGTCTCCACGGCCGCCTTCGGCGGACGCCGGCGCGGGCGCCGGCGCACCCAGTGTGCGGCTCTGGTGAAGCACCATGCTTCTCTCCACGCTCCCTACATCTCCAGCGCGACTTCCTTCTTCGCGTTCGACTCCAGCGACTGGACCTTGCGCTTCAGGTACTTGTTGAGCTGCCGGTCGTAACGGCTCGTGGCGCCGGCGTGGCGGGCGCGCACGTAGGGCTCCCAGCGAGCTTCGCCGGCCGCCTCGACCTGGTCGCCCATCACGGTGACGCGCTGGATGATGCGCTCCTCGTTGAAGTCGTTCAGCACGAAGTGCTGGGTGCAGCGGTTGTCCCACATGGCGAGCGTGCCCTGCCGCCAGCGGTAACGGACGGTGAAGCGTGTGTTCGTCGCCCAGCGGGTCAGGTAGCCCAGCAGGTGGTCGCTCTCCTCGTGGCTGAGCTCGACGATGCGGCGCGTGAAGTGCTCGTTGACGAAGAGCGACTTACGGCCCGTCTCCGGGTGGACGCGGACGACCGGGTGGATCGTCATCTTCTCCGGCTTGCCGTGCGGCGTCGCGTCGTGCAGCGCCGTCAGGCCCTCGCAGAGCTCCTGCAGCGGCGCCGACAGCTCCTCGTAGGCCCTGTACATGTTGGCCCACATCGTGTCGCCGCCGACCTCCGGGCACTTCACCATGTTCAGGATCGCCATGACCGACGGACTCTCCTGGAAGCTGATGTCGCTGTGCCACTCGTCCGCGACGCCGCCGCGGGTCGCGACCAGCTCGAAGACCTCCGGGTGGTCCAGGAACGGGTTGTTCAGGTGCGGATGCCCCTCCAGCTCGCCGAAGTGCCGGCCGAAGGCGACGTGCTCCGCCACGTCCAGGTGCTGGTCCGGAAAGAAGAGAACCTGGTGGTCCAGCAACAGGCCGCGGATCGTTGCGGCCTCCTCCGGGCCGGCCTCAGCCAGGGGCAGATCGTGGACCTCGGCGCCGAGGGACCCGGAGAGACGGACGACTCGATGGCTCATGGAAGTTCTCCTGCGGTGTGGAGGAACGAGGCTATCTCTAACGTCGGTCCGGGTGCGGGTCTCGGTGGAAAGCTGGACGCTCGGCGGCGTGTCATTTCGATGATGCAATCACCGATTTGACATACACGGCACTGGGAAGCAGACTTCTCCTGCCATGATCTCGCGACACATCACGCCCGCGTTGAAGCGCGCTGCGGAGGACTATCCCGTCGTGACGCTGACCGGGCCGCGACAGTCGGGGAAGACGACCCTGGTGCGAGCCGTCTTCCCCGAGCACCTGTATCTGTCGCTGGAATCACCGGATGTGCGCGCACGCGCCCTTGCGGATCCGCGTGCCTTTCTGGCTCAGGCGGACCGCATGATCCTCGATGAGATCCAGCGAGCGCCCGAGCTGCTTTCGTACATGCAGGGTCTAGTCGACGAGGACCTTCGCGCCGGCCGGTTCATCGTGACCGGGTCGCAGAACATCCTCCTTCTCAGGTCGGTTTCGCAGACGCTCGCGGGCCGGACGGCGTTGCTCGTCCTGCACCCGTTCTCGCTGGCGGAGCTGCGCGGCCTGCCGCCGCTGGAGCCGCTGAGCCTGGATCAGCCGGCCGCCGCTGACGGCGGCGGCGGGAGGAAGCCAGCCGGGGCCGGGCCGCTAACCGCGGATGCGCTCTGGGACACTCTGGTCACGGGCTTCTTTCCGCCGATCCACGACCGCGATGTCCCGGCCGGCGAGTGGTTGGCCGACTACTTCCGTACCTACGTCGAGCGCGACCTGCGCGAAGTGACGCAGGTGCTCGACCTGCGGCAGTTCGAGACGTTCATGCGGCTGGCGGCCGCGCGGACGGCGACCGAACTCAACCTGAGCGGCCTGGCTGGCGACGTCGGGGTGACGCAGCAGACCGCTCGCCGCTGGTTCACCGCGCTCGAGATCGGTTACCTGGCTACGGCGCTTCCGCCGCATCACGCCAACTACCGGAAACGCCTGCGCAAACGCCCACGGCTGCACTTCCTCGATACGGGTCTGATCTGCTACCTGCTCGGGATTCGGGACGGTGTGACGCTCGAGAGCCATCCGTTGCGCGGCGCGATCTTCGAGTCCTTCGTCGTGGCGGAACTCATCAAGGCCTTCTCGGCGACGCGCCGCGATTCGCCGCTGTTCTTCTGGCGGGACGCCGCCGGGCATGAGATCGATGTTCTTCTCGATGCCGGCGATCGCCTGATCCCGATCGAGGTCAAGTCGGGCCGCACCGTGGCCGCGGACGCCGTTGCAACCCTTGAGTGGTGGACTTCGATTCCCGCCAATCCCAACCGGGGCGGCGTTCTGGTTCACGGCGGCGACGACAGCTTCGACCTGAAGGGCTTCAGGGTCCTGCCATGGTTCCTGTCCCGGGGACCTTGAGCCGGGCGCCATCGGCCTCTTCTGCGCCGGCATACCGACGACCGACGGCGACATTCCGGGCGTCTTCAAGATGGGCCGCAGCGAGAGCGCCTTCCTGGTGTCGGCGTTGGGCGGCTTCCCGCGCCCGGTCGAGCCCGCGGAGCCGCCCCAGCCGAGCGGCTACTTCCGCGGCGTGGAAGCCGGCGACCCGGTGGTCGCTCCCGGCGACCACGACGACCTGCTAGCCCGCTTCCCGCCGGCGCTGCTCATCAGCGGCACCCGCGACTTCGCCCTGGGCGGCGTCCTGGCCAGCCACAACAAGCTGGTCAGCCTCGGCGTCGAGGCGGACCTGCACGTCTGGGAGGGTCTCGGCCACGCCACCTTCGCGTTCAATCCCCGCCTGCCCGAGTCGGACGAAGTGCACGATGTGATCGTGCGGTTCTTCGACCGGCGTCTGTCGGGCTGAGCCGTGCGTTCTGCTCGGGACTAGGCCGATGATGAAGTAGAGCACAGGCTCTCGCGACCCGCACAGCGCGTTCGAGGCTTGTCAGTCTTCGTAAGTCAGTTAGGGGACCGTATGTGGTGCTACCCGCCCGTTCGACGCCCAGCGAGCGGCCGGAGTGTAGCTCAGGAGTGAGGTAGACTCCGACTCGCAAGAAACATCCCCGGTCTAAGGACGCCAGTTGTGACAAGGAAGAAGAAGGTCAGTTGGAAGCCCGACTACTACCTCTACAACGTCCTCCAGCCCAAGCGGGCGGGCCTGATCAGGGACATAGAGGACTCAGGCAAGAGAAACCGAGAACGACAGAGCGATGACTACCACGGAGTACAGACGCGGGCTGCCTACTACTGTGAGGTCGCGCTGAAGTGTCTCATCTCGGTACTCGGCGCACAACCTCAATGGACACATGACCTGCACGTTCTGTACAAGAAGGCTGACGAGCTATATCCAGGGGACCTTGATCGGGACATTCAAGCTCGAATAGAGAGCCTGGCTGAGTCTGCTCCCGTGCTGGAGGGCTTTCACTTCGCCGAGCCTTCTGGTGTCACCAAGACCGCGAGGAACTACTATAAGAAGTCTCGCTATCCCAAAGCCGTGCCCCCAGGACAGTGGAGCGATCCTCAGCTTGCCCCTCACCACCTGTTCGCTGTTGGCGACGGAGCAGCAGCACTAACAGAAGAGCTCCTGAGATCCTCGTCGAGGGCAGTCTGAGGATCGGCTAGAGGCCCCCTGTCTACAGCTCTCCGTAGGCTCGCGCCTCACTGGTGTAGACCCCGACACTAGGCTTCACGTTCCTCCCGATGAAGCCGTGTAGCGTATGGGCGTCGGTGTTCCTGACGACGTTCGCCTTGACCTTGTTGGTCCTGCGGTCCTTGATCCCGACGACGGCAGTACTGGCCGTTCCCCGACACCTAGGTTTCCCGGCGCTTTGAGGCAGGCGTGTTCTTCCGCCGATGAACGTCTCGTCGGCTTCTACAGGACCCGGGTACAGCTCGACCGGGTCGGACCAGTTCTCGCGAACGCGGTGGGCCAAGTCCACGCCGACTCTCCGCGTGATCCGCAGGTCACGGTGGACGTTCATGGACGACTGACCCTTGAGACCTGTGCTGAGGAGGTAGATCGTCAGCGCCCATTCCTAAGGAAGCCTCGGTGGAAGGCAGTCGAACTGCCGCGCCGGCCGAAGCGTCGTCACCATCCGTTAGTAGTCCATGTTCACGTGCCTGTCGTAGATGGCTGCCTGTTCGTCGAGAAACGTGCCCATCTCCTCTTCGGACTGCATCGCGCGCGCGTACTTTCCGTCCTTGGCGAAACTCAGGTTCAAAGGAAGTCCGCTCTCTTGGATGTAGA
Organism: Thermoanaerobaculia bacterium; assembly: GCA_022824725.1. Taxonomy (GTDB): domain Bacteria; phylum Acidobacteriota; class Thermoanaerobaculia; order Multivoradales; family Multivoraceae; genus Multivorans. The sequence continues at coordinate 4,295 of JAJDZH010000428.1, forward strand.
GCCTGGCCGGCGATCGGGATCCGGACCAGAGATGCTCTATGAATCGTTCGATCAACTCAACGGTTTCGTGCTCGACAAAGTCGATACCCCGTCCGAATCGGGGTGTGCCGCTCCGTCCTTCGTCCGGCAGCGTTAGTGGAACAGCTCCCACACTAGAGTGAAACAGGAATGCCTCTCGGCTTTCTCCAAATGAACCATGCGCGTCGAAGTTTCTGATCTGCTGGCGGATCGCCATGAGGTCTCTGAAGTACTCCAGCGTGACTGCATCGGCACAGTCCATTGCCAACTTGAACTTCCTGGGCCAGTACTTGTCGGCGGCTCTGCGCACGTCCGCACCAGTCACCAGGTCGCCCTGTAGGATTGCGATGTGAATGAAGACGTGATCAGTCCAGCTA
>JAJDZH010000388.1 GCA_022824725.1 Thermoanaerobaculia bacterium
GGTGGAGTTCCCGCCCGTATCGCATCCCATGTCGACCAGCGGCAGGTCGGATTCTCCAGGGCTCGCAGGTAGTAGAAGGCGTGCTGGCTACGGTCGAAGTCGGGGTCGGTCCAGAGCGTCATGAGCTCTGTTGAACCGACGTCGGCGCTGACGCTGCAGTCGGCAAGATCGACCTGAGCGCCGTTGTCGGCGCAGCGGTGGGTCTCGGAATCGACCTCCAGACCGTCGGAGCAGGCGACATCGTAGACACGTTCTTGTGGCTGCCCGTCTTCCATCCAGCCCTTGATCACCTGCACGCGCTGGAGCTTCGCCGACTCGGGGTCCTGCACCGCCCAGACCAGGAACTGCGGCACGCCGCTGGGCCGGGCCGAGAGGTCGCCGCCCATCGGTACTCCGTGCTCGTAGGCCTTCGCCACGAGTTCCACGTCCTGCAGCGGGTCGTCGCCGAAGCCGTAGCTGGCGAAGAAACGTACCCGAATGCGGGGTCCGCTGGTCGCGAACGTCTCCTTGCGACGGAAGGCGTCGTAGATCGATTCGCGGGTGTTCTCCTCGGCCCACACGCCCGCCAGGCCGGAAGCGCCCCAGGTCGAGAACATCTCCTGTGGTGGCCGTGAGGTCGCGTCGGATTCGGGGGCTTGCTCCGAATCCTTCCAACTGGTAGCTCCTTCGGGGGGTACGGATCCCCGCCCCACCGGCATCCCGTCGAGGAAGCCGACCTTGCCGATGTGGGACGACTCCTCGTACGAGGCTCCCGCATTGTGGCTGTCGCTCGCACCGATCATCCCGAACCGGTAGGGGTTGAAGCCCTCCCTCTCCTCGAACTCGAGACCGGCCAGGTAGGCGTCGCGCACGTAGCCTCCGCGGATTCGGTCGAGGCTCGATTCCTCCGGGGTGAGAAGAATGATCTCGAAGTCGGCCCACTCGTCGTTGGGGGAAAGCAGGGGGTGTGTCTCCGAGGTGCCCTTGACCTGTGTCATCTCGACCAGTGGTTCATTGCGCATCCGGAGTCGGGCGTACGCCTCGTCGAATCGCTCCCCGGACAGCTTCTGGCGTGCGAACCTGTAGCCGTCGCTCTGGTTCGAGTTGTGGGGAATGGCGAGCGCCTCGATGCCCCGTGCTCGCAAACCTTCGAGCCAGTCCCAGAGATCCTCGGGGTTCGGCGAGTCGAGTCGACTGAAGGGCTGGTCGGGCACGTTCGCGCCGCGGAAGATGACGTTGCGGTGTTGATTGGACCCCGGGGGGTACGCCGACGTGAACTCGTAGGCCACGAAGGTGGTGAGCTTGCCCGGCTCGTAGTTGCGCTCCGCCGACTCGATGATCTCCCGCCATGCCGAACGTGAGGCCCCCGGGTCGGGATGCTCCCTGAGAAACGCGCCGGCGGATCGGAAGGCCGCACGTCTTTCGTCGACGTCTTTCGGATCGAAGAAGCGACGTCTTTCGGAAGAATCGTGGAGCGGATGGGCAGGATCGGTCATCGCCGAGAACGCCCCCAGGTACATCCCGTGATCGGTGACGGCGTAGAAATCGAGCGGGCGATCGAGCTGGATCCTGTAGCCGGCGGGATGCTTGATCGCCTCCCCGCGCGCATAGCTGTAGGCATCGTCGGGCGAAGCGCGGGTGCCGAAAACGAACGCGTCGAAGGAGTAGCGGGTGTGGATGTGCAGATCGCCGAAGTAGGCATTACGCTGCCCGCTTGCGGCGCCGGCTGCGGCGCAGGAAACGCAGACCGTCAGCGCGGCGATGCGATGGGCTCTTCTCACCATCGTTTTCTCCTGTGTTCGTAGGCGGCCAAGGCTATACTCCGCCCGGTCCGGAACCCAGCACCGGCGAGCCGGGGACGCGGGACGGTGGAGGGAGACACTCTGAGTCAGCTCCTGCAGGTTCTCGTCAATGGTCTGGCGGTCGGCTGTATCTACGGGCTGATCGCTCTCGGTTTTGTCCTCGTCTACAAGGCGACCGAGATGGTGAACTTCGCCCAGGGCGATCTGATGATGCTGGGCGCCTTCATGGCGGTGACCCTGATCGGCGATGTCGGCATGCCCTGGGTGCTGGGGCTGGTGCTGTCGGTCCTGGCGCTGGCGGTCTTCGGCTATCTGCTCGACGCCTTCGTGCTGCGCCGCGTTCTGGGCGAACCGCAGTTCGCCATCGTGATGCTGACGATCGGGCTGGGCTTCATCTTCCGCGCCGTGGCGGGACTCGTGTGGGGCTATGACCCGCGGAGCTTTCCCACTCCGTACACCGGCGAGTCGCTGCGTGTCGGCGGAGTCGTCGTGAGCTACGAGAACCTCGCGATCCTGCTGGGCACCCTCGTCCTCTGCGTCGTGCTCTTCCTCTTCTTCCGCCACACGCGGCTGGGCATCGGCATGCAGGCCACGTCGCAGAACCAGCTCGCGGCCTACTACGTCGGCATCCCGGTCAAGCGGGTCTTCTCCCTGGTGTGGGCGATCTCCGCCGGAGTCGCCGCCGTGGCCGGGATCCTCCTGGCGCCCGTCTCGCTCGTCCAGCCCGGGATGGGGTTCATCGGGATCAAGGCCTTCGCGGCCGCGGTGATCGGCGGCTTCGGTTCGATCCCCGGCGCGCTGCTCGGCGGCTGGATCATCGGCGTCTCCGAGCAGTTCGCGGGGGTCTACCTGCCCGCCGGTTTCCAGGAGATGGCCGCCTACGGCATTCTCATTGTGGCCCTTATCCTGCGGCCCGAAGGCCTGTTCGCACAGATTCAGCGCAAGAAAGTCTGACGGCCGGCGAGCATCATGCGGTTCCTCTTCAAGACCCACTACAACCAGGACATCGACCACCTCAAGCACGGTGGCGACCGGTTCTGGTACGGCCTGCTCCTCGTGCTGGTCGCCGCGGCGCCGGCGGCGCTCGACACCTTCTATCTGGGCGAGCTCAACCTGGTGATGATCTACGCGATCGCCGGCGTCGGTCTGATGCTGCTCGTGGGCTACACCGGCCAGGTGAGCCTGGGCCACGCGGCGTTCCTGGCGATCGGCGCCTACACCCACTCGCTGCTTCTGGGCGCCGGTGTCCCGTTCCTCTTCTCGCTCGTCGCGGCGGTCCTGGTCTCGGCGCTCGTCGGCGCCGGCGTGGGGTGGATCGCGCTCCGGATGACGGGCATCTATCTCGCCATCGCCACGCTGGCCTTCGCCATGCTCACCGAGCAGACGATCTCGCGCGCCGAGTGGCTCACCGGGGGCTTCCGCGGCCTCGCCGTGCCGCAGCCGAGCCTCTTCGGGATGCCGCTCACCGAAGGCTGGCAGCGCTACTACCTGACGCTCGCGCTCCTCGTCGTGACCCTGCTCCTGGCGCTCAACATCCTGCGGTCGTCGACGGGAAGAGCCATGGTCGCCATCCGCGACTCGGAGATCTCGGCGGAGAGCGTCGGCATCAACCTGGCCGTCTACAAGACTCTCGCCTTCGCTCTCAGCGCCGGCATCACCGGCCTCGCCGGCGCTCTCTTCGCGCATCGCCTCGGCTACCTCTCGCCCGACGCCTTCACGTTCCTCATCTCGCTGCAGCTCCTCCTGATGGTGGTGGTCGGCGGAGTCGGCTCGATGCGGGGCGTCATCTACGGCGCGCTCTTCATCGGCTTCCTGCCCCAGCTTCTCGCCATCGCCCGCGACACGCTGCCGCCGCAGATCGCCCAGGCGCCCGGCCTGGAGCCGGGCATCTTCGGCCTCATCCTCGTGCTGGTGATCCTCTTCGAGCCCCAGGGCATCTTCGGCCGCTGGCTCAAGATCAAGAGCTACTTCCAGTTGTTCCCGCTCTACCGCCGGGCGACGCACCGGCGCCAGAAGACCTACCTGCGTACGGAGCGACTGAGGTGAGCTACCTCGCCGTTACGGACCTGTCGATCAGCTTCGGGGGCATTCGTGCCGTCGACGACGTGAGCTTCGAGGTCGAGGAGGGCGAGGTGTTCGCCATCATCGGACCGAACGGCGCCGGCAAGACGACGCTCTTCAACCTGGTGAGCGGCATCTACTTCCCCGACGGCGGCAGCGTGCGCTTCGCGGGCCGCGACATCACCTCGCTGCCGGCGCATCGCATCGCGCCGCTCGGCCTCGCGCGCACCTTCCAGAACATCGAGCTCTTCGAGCACGCCACCGTTCTGCAGAACCTCCTCATCGGCCGTCATGTCCACCGGCGCTCGACGGCGCTGTCCCATCTCCTGTTCCTCCCCGCGGTGAGGCGGGAGGAACTGGAGCACCGGCGCCGCGTGGAAGACGTGATCGACCTCCTGGAGCTCGCCCACTACCGCGAGCAGAGGATCGCGAACCTGCCCTACGGGGTGCGCAAGGTCGTCGAGGTGGGCCGCGCGCTCTGCCTGGAGCCGAAGCTGCTGCTCCTCGACGAGCCGACCTCGGGGCTCAACCCCGAGGAGAGCGAGGACATGGGGTTCTGGATCGAAGACATCAACCGCGACCTCGGCGTCACGGTCGTCATGGTGGCGCACGACATGGGTCTGGTGAGCCGGGTGGCGGGGCGTGTGCTCGCCCTCAACGAAGGTCGCGTGATCGCGGAGGGCAGCCCCGCGGACGTGCAGAAGAACCCCGCCGTCGTCGACGCCTACCTGGGAGCGGACTGAGGTCGGCATGGCGGAACCGCAGACTCACAGGGAGCCCGCCGCGGAGGCGCTGCTCGAGCTCAAGAACGTCGAGACCTACTACGGTCCGATCATGGCGATCCGCGGCGTCAGCCTCGCGGTGCCCGAAGGCCGGATCGTCGCCGTGCTGGGGGCCAACGGCGCGGGCAAGACGACCATCCTCCGTACGATCTCCGGCGTGATGGATCCCCAGAAAGGCGAGATCCTCTTCGCCGGCGAGGACATCGCGCGCCGCGATCCCGACGCCGTCATGCGCCTCGGCCTGAGCCACGTGCCGGAGGGCCGCGAGGTCTTTCCCTTCCTCTCGGTGAACGAGAACCTGCGGATGGGCGCCTTCAGCCGCCGCGACCGCGCCGGCATCGCCGGCGATCTCGAGCGCGTCCATGACTACTTCCCGGCGCTCGCCGACCGGGGCTCGCAACCGGCGAGCCAGCTCTCCGGCGGCGAGCAGCAGATGCTCGCCATCGGACGCGCCCTGATGGCGCATCCGAAGATGCTGCTGCTCGACGAGCCGTCGCTCGGCCTGTCCCCGATCCTGGTCCACCAGATCTTCGAGATCATCAGGCGCATCAACGAGGAGGCGGGCATGACGATCCTCGTCGTCGAGCAGAACGCCCACGTCGCGCTGCGGCACTCGCACTACGGCTACGTGCTCGAGAACGGAAGGGTGGTCATGGACGACACCTGCGAGAAGCTCGAGAGCTCGCCGGACATCCAGGAGTTCTACCTCGGCATGAAGGACCAGATGCCGAGGGGGGTCCGCCGGTGGAAGAAGCGCAAGACCTGGAGGTGAGCATGGGCGGCCCCGAATCGAACCCCGATCTCGTGCGTGAGACGCGCACGGCCGACGACGGCCGCGAACTCGAGATCTGGCGCGACACGAGCTTCGCCGGCACCGTGCCGACGATGTTCTGGAGCCGCGTCGAGAGGTACGGCGACCGCATCGCGATGCGGGAGAAGGACTTCGGCATCTGGCAGGACGTCTCCTGGCGTACCTTCGGCGAGAAGGCGCGCCAGACGGGGCTGGGGCTGCGGTCGCTCGGCTTCGGCAAGGGCGACGTCGCCTGCATCCTCTCCAACACGATCGTCGAGTGGATGTTCGCCGACATGGGGGTGCTCGGCGTCGGCGGCGTGTGCGCGGGGATCTACCCGACGGATGCGGCCGAGCAGGTGGACTACCTGGTCAACGACTCGGGCTGCAAGGTGATGTTCGTCGAGGACGAGGAGCAGCTCGACAAGGTGCTCGAGGTGCGCGAGAAGTGCCCCACGCTCGAGCAGATCGTCATCTTCGACATGGAGGGCCTGCGGGACTTCGAGGATCCGCGGGCCATGAGCTACGACGACCTGCTCGGGCTCGGACGCGAACAGGACGAGCTTCACCCCGGGGCCTGGGCCGAGTGCCTGGAGCTGGCGAATCCCGAGGACCTCGCGATCCTCGTCTACACCTCGGGCACCACCGGGCCTCCGAAGGGGGCGATGATCAGTCACCACAACCTCGTCTTCCAGTGCGTCAACGCCCCGCACGTCCTCTCGCAGGGCGAGGACGACGAGCGCATGGCCTTCCTGCCGCTCTGCCACATCGCCGAGCGGATCTTCGTCTACGGCTCCCTCTACACCGGCACGAAGCTCAACTTCGTCGAGAACCCGGAAACGGTGCCCGAGAACGCCCAGGAGATCCAGCCGACGCTGTTCTTCTCGGTGCCGCGGGTGTGGGAGAAGTTCTACTCGGCCATCAGCATCGCCCTCTCCGACGCCACCCTCCTGCAGCGATGGGCGTACGGAAAGGCGATAGGGATCGGCTTCAGACGGGCGGACAGACGTCTCGCGGGCAAGAAGCCGGGGGCGCTTCTGGAGCTCGCCTACCGCATCGGCGATGCGCTCGTGCTGCGCAACATCCGCAGGTTCCTGGGCCTTGACCGCTGTCGCTGGATCGGCACCGGTGCAGCGCCGATCTCACCCGATCTGATCCGCTGGTATCTCGCACTCGGCATCGACATGGTGGAGGGCTACGGCCAGACCGAGAACACCGGCATCGCCTCCATGCTTCAGCCGGGCGACATCAAGCCCGGCACGGTGGGCCGCTCCGTTCCCTACGGCGAAGTGAAGATCTCCGGGGAGGGCGAGATCCTGATCCGCGGAGAGTTCGTCTTCATGGGTTACCTCAACCAGCCGGAGAAGACGGCCGAGACGATTCGCGACGGCTGGCTCCACACTGGCGACGTCGGCGAGATCGACGACGAGGGCTTCCTCAGGATCACCGACCGCATGAAGGACATCATCATCACGGCCGGCGGCAAGAACATCACGCCGAGCGAGATCGAGAACCAGCTCAAGTTCTCGCCCTACATTGCCGACGCGGTGGTGATCGGCGACAAGCGCAAGTTCCTGACGTGTCTCGTGATGATCGACCACGACAACGTCGTCAAGTACGCTCAGGATCATCACGTGCCCTTCACCAACTACCAGAGCCTTTGCGCCGCGGAGCAGATCGTCGAGCTGATCCACGGACAGGTGGAGGCCGTCAACGCGAAGTTCGCGCGCGTCGAACAGGTGAAGAAGTTCCGCCTCATCGACCAGGAGCTGACCCCCGAGGACGACGAGCTCACGCCGACGATGAAGCTCAAGCGCAAGTTCGTGAACGAGAAGTACCGCCCCCTGATCGATTCGATGTACGGAGGACAGCAGGCATGACCGACAGACACCGTTTCCTGACCCTCGCTTGCCTGGTTGTCGCCGCCGTCCTGGCGGGATGCGGGGGCTCCGATCCCGAGACCGCGGAGGCGCCCGGGGAGATCGTGCTCGGCACCTACAGCGACCTGTCCGGTCCGGCCGCGGCCATCGGCGTCGGCAGCGTCAACTCGGCGCGCATGATCTTCGATCGCGCGAACGAGGAAGGCGGCATCCACGGCCGCCAGATCCGCTTCGTCGTCGAGGACGGCCAGTACCAGGTGCCTCGCGCTGTCCAGGCGGCCAACAAGCTGATCCACCGCGACAACATCTTCGCCATGGTGGGCGCCCTCGGGACGCCGATGAACAACGCCGTGATGAGCAGCCAGTTCGAGGCGGGCGTTCCCAACATCTTCCCGCTCTCGGGCGCGCGCTCGATGGCGGAACCGCTGCATCCGCTGAAGTTCGCCGGCATCTCCACCTACTACGAACAGATACGCGCCGCCACGAAGTACTTCATCGAGGAGAGGGGCAAGGAGCGCATCTGCACGATGGCCCAGGACACCGACTTCGGAACGGAGCTGACCGACGCGGCGAACGATCAGCTCGGCGAGATGGGACGCGAGGTCACCGACTCGACCGCCCACAGGCCTCTCGACACCGACTTCAGCGCGGCGATCCTCAAGCTCCGGCAGGCCGACTGCGACCTGATCCTGCTCGGAACGATCATCGGCGACACGATCCTGGCGATCTCGGCGGCACGGGGGATCGACTGGGACGTCGACTTCGTCGGCACGATCGCGGCGTTCGAGTCCGAGGTCGCGGCGGCGGAGGGCGGTGTGACGAACGGCTTCTACGCGATGACGTCGTTCGAGTTTCCCTACCCCGATCATCCCCGCCAGGAGGTCCGCGACTTCGTCGCCGCTTACGACGAACGCTACGGCCAGGAGCCCAACACCGGCTCGCTCTTCGGCTGGGTGCTGGCCGACTTCACGGTCCGTGCGCTGCGCGACGCCGGGCCGGACCTCACGGTCGACGCACTGGTCGCGGCGATCGAGTCGGTAGACGACTACCAGGACATCTTCGGCGGCCCCGTCCTGAGCTTCGGGCCGGAGAAACACCTCGGCACGAACGAGTCCTTCCTGTCGCAAGTACAGGACGGACGCTGGGTCCGCGTGACCGAGAACCTGTCCTACTGACGCGGCCCTGCCGGGTGCGCGGGTCCTCTGACCCGCTTCCGCTGGGTGCGCGGGTCTTCTGACCCGCTTCCGCTGGGTGCGCGGGTCCTCTGACCCGCTTCCGGCTGGGTGCGCGGGTCTTCTGACCCGCTTCGGGCGCTCCGCCTACTCGCCGCCGGTCGTCTCGATCACGCCGGGCAGGCGCGCCCTGGGCGGCTCCTCGTCGTTGTAGACGCAGGAGATGAAGCCCATCAGCATCTCGTCGGTCGACTCCGGCCCGAACGTCACGACGCGGTCCGGGTTGAAGCCCCAGCGCTCCGCCTCCTCGGGCGAGTTGTCGAACCACATGTCGATCCGCAGGGTGCTGCCCGCGGGCAGTACCTTCGGCTCGGAGTACCAGTAGATCTCCTGCCAGTCGAAGTCCCAGTCCGGCACGTGGAGGATCAGCTCCTGGCTGCCGTCCGGGTAGAAGGCCGTGTACTTCGCCTCGCGGCCGCGCATATGCATGTGGGGGAGCATGCCGAGAACCGTCACCTCGCGTTCGAAGGTGCGCTCGGCGGTGTCGTGCCAGTAGTCGTGGCGGGCCGGAATCTCGAACTCGAAGTTGCTGATCGGGAAGAAGTGGACCGGGTGCTCGACCGGCTTCGTCGCGAACTTGAGCGCGATGGACGACTGGTCCCAGCCGCCGCTGCCGGGGCCGGGCTCCTTGTGGTAGTGGAGGTCGAAGGTCAGCGTGTCGCCGGTCCGCAGCAGCGAGCCGTAGCCCTCCGGCCACACGTGCGGCGGCGAGCCTGACGTGGCACCACCGAGAAAGTGGCCGTCGCCGCGGGTCTCCTCGTCGTCCGGACTCTTGACGAAGATGTTGAAGTGGTGGACGAGCTCGCTGCCGCGGCGGAACTCGATCTCCTGCACCCACTTGTCCTCGGGCAGGAGGTCCGGCGTCAGGACCAGACGGTGCTTGGTGTAGACGTCCTTGATGTCGTCCTCGACGTAGTAGGGCTCGGGCATCTTGAGCACGAGGTCGGGATCGGTGAACACCCAGCCGTCGTCGTCGGGCCACTCGATGGGCGCGGGGCCGTCCTCGGGACGGCCGGACTGCGCGCCCGCCTCGACCCAGCGCTTCAGCGTCGCGATCTCCCCGTCGGTGAGGCCGCGCTCGTTCCGGAACACGCCGTCGAAGTGCTCGGAGGCGTCCCACGGCGGCATCTCCTTCGACGCCGTCATGCGGACGATCGAGCGCGCCCAGGGCCGGGCCTCCTCGTAGGTCGTGAGCGCCATCGGCACGCCGCCCCGGTAGATCTTGCTGCCCGACGGCCGGTGACACTCCTGGCAGTTCTGCTGCAGGATGGGCAAGACATCCTCGTAGAATGTCGGCCCTTCCACCTCGGCAGCGCCGTGGGCCGCCGCGGCAAGGACCAGGCAGAGCGCAAAACCAACCAGGCGTCGACTCGTCATCGCTACCCTCCTGCAAGTGTCCGGATCCGCGCGAGCTTACCGCAGCCGTTGGGCCTGCGGAGTGCTTGCGCCGGCTCTGGTCCTCGGTCTGGCGGCTGGCAGCGCCGGCGCCCAGGAGACGGCGGGTCCGGACGCGGACGACTACCAGGCCGCGTCGGCGCTGGTCGAAGGCAACCTGCTCGCGCTGCTACGCAACGCGGAGGTCACGCCGCACTGGCTCGCCGCGGACCTCGAGACGACCGGCTTTTGGTACGGCCGCGACGGTGAAACCGGCCCCGAACTTGTCGTGTTCGACCTGGAGGCGCGGTCGCGCCGGCCCGCCTTCGATCATGCCCGGATGGCGGCGTCGATCGCCGAGGCCCTGGCGACCGCCGGCGGGAGCGCGGCGGAGGGCGACGAGGAAGGCGGGGAGAGCACCCCGACCCTGGAGGGGCTGCTGGGACTCTCGCTCTCGGACGACCTGGCGACGCTGACCGCCCGTCAAGGCGCCCAGCGGGTCACCTGCTCGGTAGCCGACTTCGACTGCGCCGCGCAGGCGATCAAGCCGCCCGAGCCCGGCCTGCTGCCGTCGCCGGACGGAACCCGCGCGGCCTTCACCCGCGACGACAACCTGTTCGTGCGCCATCTCGAGACCGGCGAAGAAACCCGCCTCACCCACGACGGCAAGACCTACTTCTCCTACGGCAAGTGGCCCGACTCCTCGCTGCTGACGGTCGCCGCCAGGAAGACGGGCCTGCGGCAGCCGCCCTACCTGTCGAGCTGGTCGCCGGACGGCCGCTTCCTGCTCGCGCCGCGCATGGACGAGCGGTTGCTCGAGGCCGTGCCGTTCGTCGAGTGGGTGCCGACCGACGGCAGCCGCCGGCCGGTCGTGCATCTGCTGCGCGAACCGATCGCGGGCGACGAAGACGAGATGAACGTGGACTGGCTCGTCTTCGACACGAAGAAGGGCGGTCGGGTCCAGGTCGACTTCGAGGGTGCTTCGCTGCCCGACGAGACCGACAGGCCCGGGCTCGGCGCCGTCATCGGCTGGGATCTGGAGCGGAACCGGGTCTACCTCCGGGCCGCGGGCTACGCCGGCAAGAGCGGCGCCCTGGTCGCGATCGATGTCGAGTCCGGCAAGGCGACGCCGGTGATCTGGGAGACGAACGAGACGCGGGTCGAGTCGAACACCCACATGTACAACCGGCCCAACATTCGGCTGGTGCGCGGACCGGACGACGAACGACGCGTGCTCTGGTACTCGGACCGCAGCGGTTGGGGGCACCTCTACGTCTACGAGCTGGCCGACGACGACTCGGCCGATCTCGTCGGTACGGTGACCGCGGGCGACTGGACGGTGCTCGACATCATTCACGTCGACGAGGCCGGCCAGCAGGTCTACTTCACGGGCGGCGGCCGCGAGCCCGGCCGCGACCCGTACCTGCGCCATCTCTACCGGGCGTCGTTCGACCCCGCATCGCCGCGGGCAGGCGAAGTCGTGCTGCTGACGGCGAACGATGCCGACCACCACTTCGAGCCGGCGCCGGTGCCGATGATGGAGGCCCTGTTCGGCCTCGCCCCGCCGCCGCCCCGGATCCGGCCCGACCTCGGCGTCTTCCTCGACACCTGGTCGACCGTGGATCGCCCGCCGATCACGGTACTGCGCTCGACGGAAGACGGGAAGGTGCTGGCCGAGGTCGAGCAGGCGGACGCCTCCGCGCTGTTCGAGGCGGGCTTCGTGCCGCCGGAACGCCGGGCCTTCCTCGCCGCCGACGGGGAGACGGAGGTGTACTCGGTCTACTTCGCGCCGCAGCGCGAGGTCGAGGGCGGCCGGCACCCGGTGATCGACGCGGTCTACGGCGGCCCGCAGGTGTACGTGGCGCCGCGGAACTTCGTGCAGGCCGTGGGCGCGCGCAACCCGTCGGCCGAGCCGGCGCTGGCCCGCCTCGGTTTCGCGGTCGTCGTCACGGACGGCCGCGGCACGCCGGGTCGCTCCAGCGCTTTCCGCGACGCGGGCTACCCGGAGTTCACGCAGGTCGGCGTGGAGGATCACGTGGCGGTGATCCGCCAGTGGGCGGGGCTCAAGCCCGAGATGGACCCGGAGCGGGTCGGCATCTACGGCTGGTCCTGGGGCGGGACGTTCACCGCCCAGGCCATCCTCAGCCGGCCGGACTTCTACGACGTGGCCGTCTCAGGCGCCGGCGTCTACGACTACGCGGCGATCTACCCCGGTTTCGAGGCGTTCACGGGACCCGCGGTGTACTCCGACGGCGGCAGGACGCGGACGCGGCCGGACGAGGCGCCGAAGAGCTGGGAGCCGCTTGACATCACCGCGATGGCCGGGAATCTTGAGGGCCGCCTCCTCCTCGTCTACGGCGACATGGACGAGAACGTGCCGCCGGCCCAGGCTTTCCGGATGGTCGACGCGCTGATCAAGGCGAACAAGCCCTACGACCTCCTCTACCTTCCGAACCGCAACCACGGCGGCGGCGCCGAGCCGTACGCCCTGCTCCGCACCTGGGACTACTTCGTCGAGCACCTGCTCGGCGTCGAGCCGCCGCGCGACGTGACCTTCGAGGTCAAGCCGGCGGCGACGGTCTTCTGATCGTGCAACTCAACGACTCAATACCAGAGGGAGACAGACGATGAGACGAATCCTGTTCATGGCCCTGCTCGTGGCGCTGGCCGCCGCGGGCCTGAGCGCCCAGGACACCGCGACGGAAGACGCGCAGGCCGAGGCGGAGTCGCCGGTCGGCACCGTGATCGAGGAGGTCGTCGTCACCGCCCAGAAGCGTGAACAGGGCATCAACGACGTCGGCATCACGGTGAACGCCTTCTCGGCCGAGCAACTCGAGAACTACGGCGTCGACAACGCGGAGGAACTGGAGAAGCTGGTGCCGGGGCTCACCGTGACCAACTCCCAGCCCTCGGGCGCGCCGGTCTACACGATCCGCGGCGTCGGCTTCAACGACTTCTCGACCTCGTCGTCGAGCACGGTCGGCATCTACAACGACGGCGTCTCCATCCTCTATCCGGTGATGAGTCGTGGCGCGCTCTTCGACATCGACCGGATCGAGGTGCTGAAGGGTCCCCAGGGCGACCTCTACGGCCGGAACACGACGGCGGGCCAGATCAACATGATCACGAACCAGCCGACGGCGGCGACCGAGGCCGGCGTCAAGCTGGGCTACGGCACCTACGAGACCGTCGACCTCGAGGCGTTCGCCGGCGGCTCCCTGGGCGACCGGGCCCGGGCGCGGGTCGCGGTCAGGTCGACGCAGTCCGGCGAGGGCTGGCAGAAGAGCATCACCCGCCCCGGCGACGAGCTCGGCGAGCGCGACGAGCTGGGCGCCCGCGCCCTCTTCGACTTCGACCTGAGCGACAGCGCCGTGCTGCGGCTCAACGTCCACAACTACCAGAACAGGTCGGACAACATCGCGGGGACGCCGACCAGCATCTTCGGCGAGAGTGTGGCGGCGGATTACGGCAACGAGGACGCCGACTGGACACCTCACCACCGGCCCACGAACGACGCCGTGATTCAGGGCGCCTCGGCCACCCTTTCGGCCAACGCGGGCAACGTCAGCATCACCAGCATCACGGCCTTCGACAAGTTCGAGCGGGATGCGCTGTACGACACGTCGGCGGTGCCGGAGTCCGACGCCGACATCACGAACGACTCGGAGATCGACGTCTTCTCGCAGGAGCTGCGGCTCGAGTCGACGACGGACGGCGGCACCTACTGGACCGCGGGCGTCTTCTATTCCGAGGACGAGATCACGGAGAGCTACGAGATGGACTTCACGGCGTTCCAGGGTCTCCACTTCGACAACCGCTACGTCCAGGAGAGCGATTCGCTCGCGGCCTTCGGGCACGTCGAGGTGCCGCTCGCCGACCGGTTCCAGCTCACGCTGGGGGCGCGCTTCACCGAGGAGGAGCGGAGTTTCCGGGGCTGCACCTACGACACGGGCGACGGCCTGATCGCCGGCTTCTACAACTTCTTCGTCACGCCGTTCTTCTTCAACCCGCTGGGCTTCAACCCATCGCCGCTGGCGCCGGGCGACTGCGGCGTGTTCAACGACCTCGCGGGCACGCCGGCCTACGGGCAGTTCGCCGTGTTCGACGACTCGATCAGCACGGACGACCTCATGACCAAGGTCTCGCTGAACTACAGCCCGAACGACGACGTGCTCCTCTACGGGACGATCTCGAGCGGCTTCAAGTCGGGCGGCTTCAACGGCGCCGGCGCCCTGACCCACTCCCAGTTGCAGCCCTACGACAAGGAGGAGCTGACCTCCTACGAACTGGGCCTCAAGTCGACGTTGCTGGGAAGCGCGCTGCAGCTCAACGCCGCCGCGTTCATGTACGACTACACGGACAAGCAGGAGCTGTTCAACTTCATCTCGCCCGTCGGCGACGTCGTCGGCATCAACAACGTGCCCGAGTCCGAGGTCTTCGGCATCGAGATCGAGTCCGCGTGGTACCTCGCGACGGGCCTGCGCTGGGATCTGGGCATCGCCTACCTCGACAGCGAGATCCTCGAGTTCATCGGCAACTGCCCGGCCGGGCTGTTCTTCCCGCCGCCGCCCGAGTCGCTGCCGGCGGGCTGCCCGGCGCCGAGTTCCTTCGGCAACGTGCTGACCTTCGACGCCTCGGGCAACCGGCTCGACAACGCGCCGGAGTGGCAGATCGCGAGCACGCTGAGCTACACCTGGTCCGTCGGCAGCAGCCACTTCATGAACCTGGCCGCGGACGTGAGCTACAAGGACGACAACGAGGGCAGCGGCGCGGCGCCGACGGCTCTCAGCCTGTTCTACATCCCGGACTACACGATCATGAACCTGAGGATCGGCTTCGGCGACGTGCTCGGCCGCTGGGACGTGGAGGTCTGGGGCCGCAACGTGACGGACGAGGAGTACTGGCACTCCACCTCGTCCAGCAACAGCACGACGATCCGGCTGAACGGCATGCCGGCGACCTATGGCGTTTCCGTCGGTTACAAGTTCTAGGCGGCACTGGGTGCGCGGGTCTTCTGACCCGCTCCTGCTGCTGATCGCCCTGGCCCTCGCCTGCGCTCCCTCGGGCGACGGCGACGCCGACCTGATCCTCACCAACGGCCGCGTCTACACGCTCGACGCCGCCCGGCCCTGGGCGGAGGCGGTCGCGATCGCCGGCGGCGAGTTCACGTTCGTCGGCTCGACCGCCGACGCGCTCGCGCACCGCGGCCCGGACACCGAAGTCCGCGATCTCGAAGGCCGGATGGCGATGCCGGGCATCTACGACGTCCACGTCCATCCGGTGCTGGGCGGGACCGAGGTGCTGCTCCAGTGCCTGTTCCCGCCCACCGCCGGGCCGGCGGAGATCGAGGAGACGCTGTCCGCCTGCGTCGCCGCCGATCCGGACGCGGCCTGGATCGAGGGCGGACGCTGGACGAGCAACTTCTTCGTCGACCACGAGATCGGCTCGCCGCGCGAGTGGCTGGACCGGTTCTCGGGCGGCGTGGCGATCAGCCTCGCGGACGACACGGGCCACAACCGTTGGGTGAACAGCAAAGCGCTGGAGCTGGCCGGCATCGACGGCGCCACCGACGTCGAAGGCGGCGAGGTCGTGCTGGACGAGCAGACCGGCGAGCCGAACGGCCTGCTGCTCGAGGCGGCGATGTACCCGGTGTTCCAGGCGATCCCCGAGAAGACGGCGGAGCAGTTCCTGCGCGCCGCCCGCGAGTCGATCCGGACGGCGAACGGCTTCGGCATCGTCGGCCTCAAGGAAGCGGGCGACGAGGGCACGGGCGTCGCCGCCTACAAGGCGCTGGCGGACGAAGGCGCGCTCACCGTCCACATGGCCGCGTCGATCGCGATTCCGCTGGTCCCCGGCACGCTCGACCTGGACGTCGACGCCCTGGCGCGGCTGCGCGAGGAGAACCGGGCCGCCAACCTGGACGTCGACCACGTGAAGATCTTCCTCGACGGCGTGCCGTCCATCGCGCGGACGGCGGCGATGCTCGACGACTACGAGCCGGAAGTGCCGGGCGGCCCGAGCCACAACGGCGAACTGCTGGTGCCGCCGGAAGCGCTGAACGCCTGGCTGCAGCAGCTCGACGCGCTCGGCGTCACGGTGAACATCCACACCGCGGGCGACCGGTCGGTCCGGGTCGCGCTCGATGCGATCGAGTACGCGCGTGAGGAGAACGGCGACTCCGGGCTGATGCACCAGCTCGCCCATACCGGTTTCGTCGCGGTCGAAGACGTGCCGCGCTTCGCCGAGCTCGGCGCCATCGCCGACATGTCGCCGGCGATCTGGTACCCGTCGTTGATCTCCGACTCCATCCGCGCCGCCATCGGCGACCGCGCGGACCGCTCCTGGCCGGTGCGGGAGCTGCTCGAAGCCGGCGCCCACGTCATCGTCGGCTCGGACTGGCCCGCCGTGATCCCGGACATGAACCCCTGGCCCGGCATGGAGGCGCTGGTCACCCGCGCCGACCCCTGGGGCGGGTACCCCGGCACGCTGGCGCCGGAGCAGGCCGTGACCCTGGAAGAGGCGATCGAGCTCTACACGCTGGCCGGTGCACGCCTGCTGGGCGTCGAGCCGCGGGCCGGAACGATCGCCGCCGGCAAGTCCGCCGACCTGATCGTCCTCGACCGCAACCTCTTCGAGGTGCCGATCGAGGACGTCAGCGACACGACCGTCGAGTTGACCCTCTACGCAGGAGAGATCGTCCATGAGAAGTAGGAGTCCTCGCCGCGAGAATCGTCGCCGACCTTCGGCCGGCGGCCCTGTTGTCCGGGCTGCGCCGCTTCGCGGCTCCGCCCGTAGGCGGGTCAGAAGACCCGCGCACCCAGAGAGCCATCTCGCCGGGAGCGCGCTTCTGTTCTGCAACCGTCATGGCGTCACTGCGATCGATGCGCTTACAGCAGACACTCTCCTTCCGGCCAAGCGCGTGCTCTGGGTGCGCGGGTCTTCCGACCCGCTGCCGCCGAAGGCGGCCGGAAACGCGCGTCGGCCGTCAGGCCGACTCCGTCTTGCCGCGCACATCCTCAGCCTGACCCTCGTCGCGATCGTCTCCCAACCCGCTCTAGCCCAGTTCCAGGCCGGCGAACCGGCGCCGTCGCGCAACGATCCCGCCGACACGATCCTCGACGGCGGCCAGGTCTACACGCCCGGCGGCTGGGCGGAGTCGATCGCGATCCGCGACGGCGTCATCGTCGCGGTCGGCGACAGCGCCTCCGTCGCCGCGTTCCGCACCGGCTCAACGGACGTGATCGACCTGGCGGGCCGGACCGTCTTCCCCGGCTTCCACGATGTCCACGTGCATCCGCTGATCGCGGGCATGCAGAGGTTCTCCTGCCGCCTGCCTCCGGGGGCGCCGCCGGACATCATCGCGGAGTCGGTCGGCGACTGCGCCTCCCGGGCCGAGCCGGGAGAGTGGATCAACGGCGGCAACTGGGTGGCGGCGGTGTTCGAGCCTGGCCAGCAGACCAGGCAGTTCCTGGACGCGGTGGCGCCGGACAACCCGGTCTTCCTGTACGACGAGTCCCACCACAGCGTCTGGGTCAACACGAAGGCCCTGGAAGTCGCCGGCATCGACCGCGACACGCCGGATCCGGAGGGCGGCATCATCGAGCGCGGCCCGGACGGCAAGCCGAACGGCCTGCTGCGCGAGACGGCCAACGCCATGGTGGCGTCCGTGATCCCTCCCGCCTCGGACGCGCGGAAGATGGAGGGCATGAAGATCGCGACCGACGAGATGCTGGCCCACGGCATCACCTCGTTCACGGTCGCCTACGCGAACTCCTGGCAGCTCGGCGCGCTGGCCCGACTGGCGCGCGAGGGAACGTTGAAGCAGCGGGTGCGGGCCTGCGTCGCCTGGGCGCACGACCCGGCGCTGGCCTACGCCGCCGAGTCCCAGCTCGCGATCCGGGCGACCTACGAGAGCGAGCGCCTGAAGGTCGACTGCGTGAAGATCATGCTGGACGGGGTGCCGACGGAGAGCCACACCGCGTCGATGCTCGCGCCCTACGAGGACACGACCGGCGAGGACGATCCGCGGCCGAAGCTCGGGCTGCTCCTGGTTCCGCAGGAAGCGCTGAACGATGCCGTGACGGCCTTCGACCGCCAGGGTCTGCACGTGAAGATGCACGCCGCCGGCGACGGCGCGGTGCGGGCCGCGATCGACGCGGTCGCGGCCGCCCGGGAACGGAACGGCTTCGGCGGCCCGATGCACGATGTCGCCCACAGCACCTTCGCCGACCCGGCCGACATTCCCAGGCCGCGCGAGCTCGGCATGGCCTGGGAGTTCTCGCCCTACATCTGGTTCCCCACGCCGATGGCCGCGATCGACATCCGCAAGGCGGTCGGCGACGAGCGGATGAAGCGCTGGGTGCCGATCCGGGACGCCCTCGAAACCGGCGCCCTGGTCGCGGCCGGCTCGGACTGGCCGGTCGTGCCCCTGGTCGACCCGTGGCTCGCGGTCGAGACGATGGTGACCCGCCAGGTCCCCGGCGGCAGCGAGGAAACCCTCGGCCTGCAGGAGCAGGTGACGCTGGAGGACGCGCTGCGCATCCTGACCTGGAACGGTGCCCGCCTGATGGGCCAGGGCGACAAGGTCGGCACGATCGAGGTCGGCAAGGAGGCGGACCTCGTCGTCACGTCGCAGAACCCGTTCGACGTCGAGCCGACGGCGGTCCACCGGACGAAGGTGGAAATGACGTTCATCGCCGGTGAGAGGGTGTACGCGGCCGGTGGCAACTAGGAGCAACGCCGGCGGCAGACGCTGGGTGCGCGGGTCTTCTGACCCGCCCGCCGGTCCTGGCGCCGCGGAGCGGCGCAGGCCGGGGAGACTGTCGGCCTTCGGCCGGCGCTTTGTCCGCCTCCGGCGGAAGCGGGTCAGAAGACCCGCGCACCCAGTGGGAAGCGTCCTGCTTCTGTTCCTTGCCGTTCCCACGGTGGCCGCCGAACCGGACGCGCGCGCCCTGTACCGCCTCCACTGCGGCGGCTGCCACGGGCAGGCGCTCGAGGGCGGACTCGCGGAGCCGCTGATCAAGTCGGACTGGCGCTTCGGCCGGGACGGTTTCTCGGTCGAGAGCAACATCCGCCACGGCATCCCGGGCACGGACATGCCGGGCTACCTCGGCGAGCTCTCGGACGAGGAAATGTCGGCCCTGGTCGAGCTGATCTACAGCCTGCAGACGGAGCCGATCTGGATCGCCAGGCCGCTGCCGTCCGCGGTGGAGACCGAGCACTACACCCTGCGGGTCGAGTACCTGGCCACCGACGAACTGGAGAACCCCTGGGGCATCGAGTTCACCGGGCCGTCGGAGGGGCTGATCTCGGAGGACGCGGGCTACCTGCTGCGGTACCGGGACGGCAGGGTCGACCCGGAGCGGATCACCGGACTGCCGCCGGTCGACCTCGCGACCTCGACCGGCGGGCTGATGGACATCGCGCTCGACCCGGAGTACGCGGAGAACGGATGGGTCTACGCGGCGATCAGCCACTCGGAGGACCCGAACGACCGCTACGCACCGGGGCTGACCCGGATCATCCGCGGCCGCGTCGACGGCAACCGCTGGCTGGACACGGAGTACCTGTTCCGGCTCGATCCCGGGTACCACCTGCCCGACAGCAAACACTGGGGCGGCCGCCTGCTCTTCGACCGCGACGGCTTCCTGTACTTCTCGATCGGCGACATGAGCGCGGCGATGAACTCGCAGGACGCCGCCATGCCCTCGGGCAAGGTCTTCCGTATCCGCCCGGACGGCGGCGTCCCGGAGGACAACCCCTTTGCCGGCGAGGACGGAGCGCTCGGCGCGGTATTCACCCTCGGCAACCGGAACGTCCAGGGCATGGCCCAGCACCCGGAGACCGGCGCGATCTGGGCCGCCGAGCACGGCCCGCGCGGCGGCGACGAGCTGAACCTCCTCGCTCCGGGCGGGAACTACGGCTGGCCGGTCGTCACGTTCGGCGTCAACTACGACGGCTCGGTGATCAGCGACCGGAAGCACGCCGACGGCATCGTGCCGCCCGTCGTCGAGTGGACGCCGGGGCTCGCCGTCGGCCCGATCGAGTTCGTGTCGAGCCCCGGCTTCGAGCAGTGGCGGGGCGATCTGCTGGTGGGGTCGCTCTCGTTCGAGGAACTCCGCCGCCTGGAGATCGACGGCGGCCGCGTCACCCGCCAGGAGCTTCTGTTCAAGGGCCACGGCCGCATCCGCGACATCAAGACCGGCCCGGACGGCGCGCTCTACCTGCTGCTCAACAACCCCGGCGCGCTCGTCCGGCTCGCCGCTGCCCAGACGACAGCATCAACCAGCGCCACCGCCATCGAGCACGCGACCCTCATCCCGATGACCTCGCGCACGCCTTCCGTCCTCGAGGACCACACCCTGGTCATCCGCGACGAACGGATCGCCGACATCTGTCCCAGCAATCCCGGCTGCACTCCTCCCGGGGCCCAGGTCGTCGACGGCGCCGGCAGGTTCGTCATTCCGGCGCTCGCCGACATGCACAACCACTTCGGCGGCTTCGCCTGGGACGGCACGGATGCCTCCCGGATCCGGATGCGAGACCAGAACCTGAGGCAGTACGTCATGTTCGGCGTCGCCACGACGAGAGATCCGTCCGGCGGCCCCCTGATCCTGGAGATGCGCGACGCGATCGAACGCGGCGAGCTGTTCGGGCCGCGGATCTTCGTCTCGTCGCCGCTGATGGACGGCGACCCGCCCCTCTTCCCGGTGCCGCGGACGTTCACGGATCCCGGGGAGGCAGCGGAGTTCGTTCGCCGGAGCGCGGCGGCGGGGTACGACCTGGCCAAGGTCTACACCGCGCTCAGCCCGGAGGTGTTCGACGCGGTGATGACCGCCACCGCGGAAGTGGGCCTTACCGTCGCGGCCCACGTGCCGATCCTGGTGCCGCTGGAACACGCGCTGGAGCGGGGACTGCGCTCGATCGAGCACCTGACCGGCTACGACGTCGCCTGCGCGGCGCCGCACGTCAGGATGAAGCCGGTCCCGCAGGACATCTACCAGGGCTGGGCGTGGTGCTCGCCGGAGAAGGTGGCCGAGCTGGCGGCGCTCACCGCGAGGTACGAGGTCTGGAACGTGCCGACCCTTGCCTTGTGGGACAGCACGGTGACCGAGTTCGACCGGCCGGAACGCGACGCGGGCGAGATCGGCAGGTACGAACACCCGACGACGCCCGGCGGCATCGAGTGGCTCTACAACCTCTACGGTCCGCGGGAACGGGCGGGGATCACCGGGACGCGCTCGGCGCGGCTCGGCCTGGTCAAGGCGCTCCACGACGCGGGGGCGCCCCTTCTCATCGGCACCGACGTGTCGGCCGCCGGCTACACCGTCCACCGGGAGATGGGCCTGTTCGTCGAGGCCGGTCTCACGCCGTACCAGACGCTGGAGGCCGCGACCTCGGAGGCGGCCCGCTACATGGACCGGGAAGGCGAGTTCGGCGTGCTTGCCGTGGGCGCGCGCGGCGACGTGCTGCTCCTCGACGCGCACCCGCTCGACGACATCGCCAACACGCGTAGGATTCGCGGCCTGATGTTCCGCGACAGGTGGTGGTCGAAGCAGGCGATCGACGCCGAGCTGGAAGCGATCCAGCGCGAGTATGCGGAAGACGAGGCGCGCCTGCGGGAACTGGGGATCGGACCCGCCCAATGAGCGCCGGTACGCCCGAATCGCCAGGTCAGGGGACTCTGCGCTCCGGCGCGCTCGGCCTCTGGGGCATCGTGTTCCTGGTCGTCGGCTCGGCGGCGCCGCTGACCTCGATGATGGGCGCGGTGCCGCCGCCGCTGTCGATCGGCAACGGCATCGGCGCGCCCGGCGCCTGGGTGCTGACCGGTCTCGTGCTGACCCTGTTCGCCGTCGGCTACGCGACGATGAGCCGGTTCGTAACGAACGCCGGCGCCTTCTACGCCTACATCGCGCGCGGCCTGGGGCGGCCGGCGGGCCTGGGCGGCGCGATGGTCGCGGTCCTCTCGTACAACACGATCCAGTGCGCGCTGTGGGGGCTGTTCGGCTTCTTCTCCGTGAACATCCTGAACCCGAAGCTGGGCGTCGACATCTCCTGGTACTGGTGGTCCTTCGTGCTGATGGCGATCACCGCGGTGCTCGGCTACTTCGGGATCGAGCTCTCGGCCAGGGTTCTGGGCGTGCTGCTGATCCTCGAGGTCCTGGTCCTCCTGGTGCTCGACGTCGCCGTCGTGTTCACCGGCGGCGCAAGCGGCCTCCAGCTCAACTCCTTCAACCCGGCCGAGATCTTCTCGGGAGCGCCGGGGGTGACCTTCGTTTTCGCCTTCGCCACCTTCGTCGGCTTCGAGGCGACCGCGATCTACGGGGAGGAGACCCGGGATCCGAAGCGCACCGTGCCACGGGCGACGTACGTCGCGGTGGCGATCATCACCGTCTTCTACGCGCTGACCTCCTGGTCGATCGTCCAGGCCTACGGCGAGGACGAGGTCGTCGCCGCGGCGACCGGGAACCCGGACGGGCTGTTCCTGGACGCGAGCGCGAGCTACGTCCATCCGCTGTCGGCGAGCCTGATGGAGTGGCTGATCCTCACCTCGATCTTCGCGGCCTTGCTCGCCTTCCACAACGCGGCCGCGCGCTACTTCTTCGCGATGGCCCGCGAGGGACTGCTGCCGCGCGCGATCGCCCGCACCCACCCGCGCTACGGCTCGCCGTACCTCGCCGGCATCCTGCAGGCCGGGGTCGCCTTCGTCATCACGCTGGTGTTCGTGCTTGCGGGCCTCGATCCCTACGCCGGCCTGTTCGCCTGGCTGAGCGGCATCGCGGCGCTGGGGATCATCGGCCTGCAGTGCCTGACCTCGCTCTCCGTCATCGCGTTCTTCCGGCGGACGGGCCTGGACGCGCGGCCGTGGCAGACGAAGATGGCGCCGGGCCTGGGCGCGCTCGGTCTGGCGGCGGCGATGGTGTTCGTCGTCGTCAACTGGGACGCGCTGACCGGGGCGAGCACCGGCCTGGTCGGCTCGCTGTGGGCCGCTGTGCCCTTGTTCTTCGTGTGCGGCATCGCTTGGGCCGGCGCCATCCGCCGGCGCGACGCCGAGGCCTACGAACGCCTGGGCCATTTCATCGACGAATCAACGGACGCGGCCTAGGGAGCCGTGACGTCAACAGGGGTCGAACATGAGCGACATCGAACGGCTGACGGAGCAGGGCGCCAGGACGCTGCGAGTGATGTACCCCGATCTCCACGGCATCGCCCGCGGCAAGGACCTGGTGCTTGCCGACGCCGGCCACGAGATCGAGGGCGGCGTCGCCTTCTGCTCGGCGATCATGACGACGGACCTCGCGCATACGCCGGTGATGGGCGGCGAGATCGGCTACCCGGACTTCTTCGCCCGGCCCGACCTCTCGACCGCCGCGGTGCTGCCCTGGGCGCCGGACATCGCGGCCTGCCTGGTCGACCTGGTCGACGAGGAGGGCAATCCCCATCCGTTCGACCCGCGCGGCGCGGTGCGGCGGGCCGCGGACGGTCTGGCGGAACTCGGCCTGGCGCCGATCGTAGGCCCTGAGCTCGAGTTCTTCCTGTTCAAGCCGGACGACGACGCGCCGGAAGGCGCCGTCCGCTACGTCGACACGCTGTCGCGGGTCTACACCGTCGGCGCCGAGAGCGATCCGGGCGGCATCTCGGGCCGGATGCTCCACGCCTGCGCCGGGATGGGCCTGGGCGCCTACGCCGCGAACCACGAGTTCATGAACTCGCAGTACGAGATCAACCTGCGCCACGGCCCCGCCCTGGACGCGGCCGACCGGGCCTTTCGCCTCAAGGCGACGGTCAAGGAGATGGCGGTGCTGGAGGAGATGCGGGCCACCTTCATGGGCCGGCCCTTCAACGACCAGGGCGGCTCGGGGCTTCACCTCCACGTGTCGCTTCGGGACGGCGACGGCGCCAACCGGATCGGCGATCCGGCGGGTCCGGACGGCCTGAGCGCCGCCGCGCTCTCCTTCATCGCCGGCGTGCTGGAGCACGCCGGGGCGCTGATGGCGTTTCTCAATCCGACGGTCAACGCGTTCAAGCGGATCGCGCCCGACTCGCTGGCGCCGATCAACGTGTCCTGGGGGCTGGACAACCGGACGACCTTCGTCCGCGTGCCGCCCGAGCGCGGCAAGGCCGCCCGCCTGGAGATCCGCGTTGGCGACGGCACGGCGAACTGCCACCTGGCGATCGCCGCCCTGCTTCAGGCCGGCCTCGACGGCGTGCGCCGGCAGCTCGAAGCGCCCGAGCCGACCGCGGGCGACGCCTACCGGCGGGAGGATCTTCCGCCGTTGCCGAGTTCCCTCGACCAGGCCCTCGACGCGCTGGAGGCCGACGAACTGCTGTGCGACGGCGTCGGCCGCGAGATCGTCGACGCGTTTCTGACCCTCAAGCGCTTCGAACTCGAGCGTTACCACGGTTGGGTGACCGACTGGGAGCGCAACGAGTACCGGATTCAGTTGTAGGAGTCGGCGGGCCCGTGGCGCACGCAGCCAACCTCCCTGCCGTGGCCGGGATCGACCTCTGCGATCACGACCGGTTCGCCCGGGGCGTGCCGCACGAGTGGTTCGCGCGGCTGCGGGCGGAGGCGCCGGTGTACTGGCAACCCGAGCCGAAGGGGCCGGGCTTCTGGTCGATCACGCGGCACGAGGACGTCGTCCGCGTCTCGAAGGATCCGAAGCGGTTCTCGTCCGAGGTCGGCGGCACGTCGCTCGAGGACCTGGATCCGGAGCACGTCGAGGCACGGAAGTCGATGATCGACATGGATCCGCCGCGCCACTACAAGCTGCGCGCCCTGATCAACAAGCGCTTCCTGCCGCGGGCGCTGAAGGCCTTCTCGGACCACATCCGGCAACTGTTCCGGGGCATCCTCGAGTCGGCGATCGCCCGGGGCGACTTCGACTTCGTCGACGACGTGGCGGTCGAGCTGCCGATGCGGGTGTTCGCCGAGATGCTGGGCGCGCCCCAGGAGGACCGGCGCCTCATCGTCGACATCGGCAACCGGATCCTCGGCGCGACCGACCCGGAGTACGTCGACGACTACGAGACGGAGCGCGAGCGCTTCAAGCACCTGCCGTTCTCGAGCCCGGCCAGCCTGGAGATGTTCGAGTACGGGCGCAAGCTGGCGGCCGCGCGGCGAGCCGAACCGCGCGACGACATCGTGACCGACCTGGTGTTCGCGGAGGTCGACGGCGAGCCGCTCACGCCGCACGAGTTCGACCTGTACTTCCTGCTGCTGGCGGCGGCCGGCAACGAGACGACCCGCCACTCGCTGTCGGGCGGCATGCACGAGCTGCTGCGCCACCCCGACCAAGCGGAGCGCGTCGTCGCCGGCGACGAGGATCTGGCGACCACGGCCGCCGACGAGATCCTGCGGATGGTGACGGCGGTGCACCACTTCCGGCGCACGGCGACAGAGGACGTCGAGATGCGCGGCGAGGTCATCCGCGCCGGCGACAAGGTCGCGATGTGGTACACGAGCGCCAACCGGGACGAGGACGTGTTCGAGGACCCCCACCGTTTCGATGTCGGCCGCAAGCCGAATCGGCACCTGACCTTCGGCATCGGGCCGCACTTCTGCCTCGGCGCGTACCTGGCGAGGCTCGAGATCAGGATCGCGCTGGAAGAGCTCCGGCCCCATCTCGGCCGGCTCGAACTCGTCTCCGAGCCGGAGCGGTTGCGCTCGAACTTCTTCAACGGCATCAAGCACATGGGGGTTCGCTACCGGTGAGCGGAGGCGCTGCGGACAACTCGGGGCGCGGGCACAGGCCGCGGATCGGCATCGTCGGCGACGTCCGGGACGCGATCATCGGTCCGTGGGACGAGGTCGTCTCGATGGTCCCGCACGACTACGTGTCGGCGATTGCCGCCGCCGGCGGCGCGCCGGTCATCATCCCCAGCGTCGAGCCGTACGACGAGGCCCCGGAGGCGGCGCTCGCGGGTCTCGACGGCATCGTCTTCATGGGCGGCAAGGACTTCGATGCGAAGATCTATGGCGCGGAGCCGCACCCGGAGAACGACGAGCACGACGAGATGCGCGACCGCGTCGAGCTGGCGATCGGCCGCGCCGCGCTCGAACGCCGGATGCCGATCCTGGGGATCTGCCGGGGCTTCCAGCTCCTGAACCTCCTCTACGGCGGCGACCTGGAACAGCACCTCGGCGACCGGCTCGACATGAAGCCGCACCGCGACGTGCTGGGCGAGTTCACGCGGCACATGGTGACGATCGAGCCGGGGACGCACCTGGCGGCGGCGATGGAGGCGGGCGGGCCGCTCGCGCAGGAGGGTGACGTCGAGATCGCATCGCACCATCACCAGGGCGCCGGCCGGCTGGGGGAGGGCCTGCGGGTGGCCGCCACCGCGCCGGACGGCGTGATCGAGGCGCTCGAGGATCCCCGGCTCCCGTTCTGTCTCGGCGTGCAGTGGCACCCGGAGGTGACCGCGCCGGAGGACGGCGGCCGGCTCTTCCGCGCCCTCGTCGACTTCTGCTCATCCCATCCATCAACGGCCTGAGGGTTCAACGCACATGCCACTCAAGGGCTACAGCGGCCCGCTCTCCGCCAGCGGACGCGGCGGCCTCGTGCCGGCGCCGCCCTGGCACTACTCCTGCGACTTCCTGATCGTCGAGTACAGCACCGATCCGGACGCCATCACGGCCCTGCTGCCGGCGGAGCTCGAACCGGCCGAGCGACCGGACATGGCCTGCGTCATCTTCGCCGACTGGCAGTCCTGCTCCGACGACCTGCACGAGCTGGAGGACCCGATCCAGTCCCAGTACAAGGAGTGCTTCGTCGTCGTCGGCGCGACGTGGCGCGGCGAACCGGTGTCGCGCTGCGTCTACATCTGGGTCGACAAGGACTTCGCGATGTTCCGCGGCTGGGTGCAGGGCTTCCCGAAGAAGCTCGGCTCGATCCACATGACCCGCAGCTTCGAGGTCGGCAAGGCGGCGTGCAGGCTCGCTCCCGGCACCCGCTTCGGAGCGACCTGCACCGCGAACGACCGGCAGATCGTCCGTGCCGTCGTCGAACTCGAGGGGATCAGCGAAACCGGACCGACGGTGAACGCTCCGCCCATGTTCAACACGCGCCACTTCCCCGCCGCGGCCGGGCTCGAACCCACGGTGTTCGAGATGGTCCGGGCCGGCGGCTACGACCGGGACTCGACCGATGTCTGGGAGGGGCCGGCCAGGCTCGCGTTCGGCGGCGACACGCTGGAGGACCTGCAGGCGATCGCGCCGCGCGAGGTGCACCGCGGCTTCCGGTTCTCCTTCGCTTACAGCGTCGACGGCGTGGAAGTCGTCGGCCCGCACGACCGGGAGCAACTGCGATGAAACACGAGCGCCGCGCCGGCGACGGCACCTGGCTGCCTCCTATCGATCCGCCGTCGAAGATCATCGGCGTCCACCTGAGTTACCGCTCGCGTTGCGTGGAGTACGAGATGGAGCGCATCCCGGAGGTGCCGTCCTACTTCATGAAGCCGACTTCCTCGCTGAGCGCTCACGAGGCGCCCGTGGCGCGGCCGCGCGGCTGCCGCTTCCTGAACTACGAGGGGGAGATCGCGGTCGTCATCGGCCGGCGGGCGACCGGCGTGCCGATCGACGAGGCGCTCGACTACGTGCGCGGCTACACGCTGGTCAACGACTTCGGCATCCATGACTTCCGGCACGCCGACCGCGGCTCGATGCTGCGGGTCAAGGGCCAGGACGGCTTCGGGCCGATGGGACCGGCGCTGGTCGATGCCGGCGACGTCGACCCGAACGACCTGACGCTGCGCACCCTGGTCAACGGCGAGGTGGTGCAGGAGGGGAACACCGGGGAGGACCTCCTGTTCTCGTTCGCCTACCAGGTCGCCGACCTGAGCCGGCTGATCACGCTCGAACCCGGCGACGTCATCATGTCCGGCACGCCGGCGAACTCGCGGCCGGTCGAGCCCGGCGACGTGGTCGAGGTGCATTGCGACGAGATCGGCACGCTGCGCAACCCGATCGTCGAGCTGGACCGGGACCTGCAGCCGCTCGGCGAGCAGCCCGAGGTGACCGGCAACACGCTGCATGTCGCGCTCTGCGTGCCCGAGGACGAGGCCGAGGTGATGGCGGCGGCGGAGGCGGCGGGTTCGTGACGGCGGGAGGTCGAGAGGCGCGCGTCAACGTCGAAGGCGTCGCCGTACCGACCGGCCACCTGATCGGCGGCCGCCGTGTCGGTGGAGGCGGCGGTTTCGAGGTCCGTTCGCCGATCGACTGGGACTGGAAGCTGGCCGAGTTGCCCGAGGCGGGGGCGTCGGAGGTCGACGCCGCCGTCGCGGCGGCGCGCGGCGCGTTCCCGGACTGGGCGGCGCTGGGTCCCGAAGGCCGCGGGCCGTACCTGCTGCGCCTTGCTGCCGAGGTCGAGCGGAGGGCCGCCGAGATCGCCCAGGTCGAGACCGTCGACAACGGTTCCCTGCTGGAGGCGATGCGGGAGCGGGTGATTCCCCGCGGCGGGATGAACTTCCGCTTCTTCGCCGAGTACGCGGTGTCGCGCCTGGCCGAGCCGGCCCGCACGCTGCACGGCGGCGAGCGGAACACGGTCCGGCACGATCCGGCCGGAGTCGTCGCCGTGTCGACGCCCTGGAACGCACCCTTCATGCTGGCGACCTGGCGGGTCGGGCCGGCGCTCGCGGCCGGCGACACGGTCGTCCTCAAGCCGCCGGAGTGGGCGCCGCTGACCTGCTCGCTGCTCGGCGTCCTGGCTGAGGAGGCCGGTTTGCCGCCGGGGGTGCTGAACATCGTCCACGGCGGGCCGGAGACGGGGGCTCTCCTGACCGGCCACCCCGGCGTCGACCGGATCGCCTTCACCGGCTCGCCGGCGACCGCGCGCACGGTCGGGGCCGCGGCCGCGGCGGAGCTCACTCCCGTCTCGTTCGAACTTGGCGGCAAGTCGCCGTTTCTCGTCTTCGCGGACGCCGACCTGGAGGCCGCCGCGCGCACCGCGGCGTACCAGTACGACAACTCGGGCCAGGTCTGCCTGGCCGGAACCAGGCTGCTGATCGAGCGGAGCTGCCTCGAGGCCTTCATGGAGCGGTTCCTGGCGGAAGTCGAGGCGATTCGCGTCGGCGATCCGCGGGAAGCCGCGACGACCTACGGCCCGCTGATCCATCCTCGCGCGCTGGCGCGCGTCGAAAGCCACGTCGAGAAGGCGCTCGCTCAGGGAGCGACGCTCCGTTTCGGCGGCAAGAGCAGCGGCGGGCTGTACTACCCGCCGACCCTGTTCGCCGACGTGCCGCCCGGCGCCGACATTCTGCGCGAGGAGGTGTTCGGGCCGGTGCTCACCCTGCAGACGTTCGACGGCGACGAAGAGGCGGTCGCCCTGTCCGAGTCGACCGACTACGGGCTCGCCGCGATGATCTTCACCGGCGACGAGGCTCGTGCCGACCGTCTCTCGCGGCGGATCAGCGCCGGCACGATCTGGGTCAACTGCTTCTACGTCCGCGACCTGGAGACCCCGTTCGGCGGCACGAAGCACTCGGGCATCGGCCGCGAGGGCGGCCGCCATTCGTTCGACTTCTACTGCGACGTGAAGACGGTCTGCGAACGGACCTCCGCGTTCGCGGCCACCGCAACAGGAGACAGCCCGTGATCGGCGGCATCCACCACGCAGGCCTCACCGTCACCGACCTCGCCGAGGCCTCGGCCCGCTGGCAGCGCCTGCTCGGCCTCAGCCCGGCCACCGATGACGGTGCGCTGCTGCGCTGCGCCTACGAGGGCTTCTGCGTCCGCCTCTCCCCAGGCGACCGCGGCTGCGTCGACTACATCGCCTACGAGCTCGAACCCGGCGTGACCCTGGCCCAGGCCGGCGACCGGCTGTCCGACGCCGGGACGCTCGCCGTACCGATCGAACTCCCGTCCGGCCGTTTCGGGCTCCGCACCGCCGACCCGGACGGCAACGGCGTGGTCGTCGTCGAGCACACAGCACCCGACGACCCGCGGCCAGACGTCTGCAAGCAGTCGGACACCCTGCCGGGGTTTCATCCGCGCCGGCTCCAGCACGTGAACTACCTCACCGCCGACACCCCGCGCGCCGTCAAGTGGTACGTCGAGGCGCTCGGCCTCAAGATCACCGACTGGATCGGCGACGACGCCTGCTGGCTCCACGCCGACCGCGACCATCACGTGCTCGCCTTCCTCGACAAGGGCTACGCCCACATCCACCACGTCGCCTTCGAACTGGCCGACTGGGGCGAGCTGCGGGTCGGCCTCGACCACCTCGCGGCCCACCGGCGGCCGATCGTCTGGGGTCCGGGCCGCCACGGCATGGCCCAGAACCTGTTCGCCTACTGGCGGATGCCCGAGGAGGACACCTTCATCGAGTTCTTCGCCGACATGGAAGTCCTCGGCCCGAACCACCAGGTCCGCCACTTCCCCGACGACGCCTTCGCCTCGAACACCTGGGGCCAACTGCCCCCGCGGTCCTACTTCCGCTTCGACGAAGAAGCGATCCGCGCCGAGTGGGACCAGTCCCAGCAACTGGGCGCCCCGCTGGAACGCGGGTAGTCGCCGCCGGTCCGCTGGGTGCGCGGGTATTCTGACCCGCCGCCGCCAAAGGCGGCATTGAGACGCCGCCGCGAAGCGGCGACCTGTCTCACGAACGTCTCAGGTAAAGCCTTCCCCCCGTCGCTACATGCCGCATCCGGCCGTCGGCCTGCGGATTGACGAACGACAGAATCGTCTGCGGCGCGGTGGCAGCGATCGCCTCCGGCAGGGAGATGACGAAGGAGTGCTCGCCCACCGGGTCGAGCGGAAAGGCAGGCGTCGGGTCGGTCGAGGTCGTGTCGTAGAAGGCGACCTTGGCGCGGGAACTGACGCGCAGGCGGCCGTCCTGTTCGGTGACCGTGTGCGCGGCGGCGACGTCCTCGTAGGCGCCGATGTAGAGCCGCGGGTCGACGTCGATGTCGAGCGCGGGGAAATGCTGCGGCGCCAGCGGCTCGAAGCCGGAGGCCTTCTTCATCCAGGCGTTCACGAGTTCGAAGGCGACCAGCCCACCGTGCGCCGAGTTGGTCAGGACGACCATCGCGAAGTCGGACTCCTGGTGCGCCGAGAACCAGGAGAGGATGCCCGGGCCGCCGCCGCCGTGCCCGAAGTCGC
This sequence comes from Thermoanaerobaculia bacterium, assembly GCA_022824725.1. Classification (GTDB taxonomy): domain Bacteria; phylum Acidobacteriota; class Thermoanaerobaculia; order Multivoradales; family Multivoraceae; genus Multivorans. The sequence goes on from JAJDZH010000388.1 coordinate 31,001, forward strand.
CGTTGGGGCCCAGCATGAAGCCGAGGCCGAAGGCGCGGACGGCGCCGATCCCCTGGACCGCCGCGGTGCCGGTGCGCATCACCTTCGAGCTCTCCTCCGAGAGCAGGCGTTCGCCGTTCAATCCCTGGCCGCCGCGCAGGTGGGCGGCGGCGAAAGCGAGGAGGTCGCGCGCCGACATCATGGCCGTGGAGCCGGCCGGAGCGAAACTCAGCGGCAGGAAGGCCTGCGACGTCCTCCTCTGCTCGCCGCTGGCCGGATCGAGGAAGTGGCCGACGGAGGCGCGGTGCAGAAGGGCGTCCTGGGGCTGGACGACGGAGTGCCCGAGGCCGAGACGGCCGAAGACGCGATCCTCGATCAGGCTGTACCAACTGTCCCCGAGCACGCGCTCGGCGACGTGGCCGGCGACCACCATCGCCGTGTTGCAGTACGAGCAGTCCTCGCCGGGAGCGAACAGTTGACCGAGATCGCGGGCGCGGGCGACCGCCTGGCGGATGGCCTCCTGGTCGGGGCCGTGGTCCGGGATCATCTCGCCGTCGATACCGCTCGTGTGGTTGAGCAGCATGCCGACCCTGATCGCGCGCGTCGCCTCCGGGTCCGCGACCGCGAAGTCGGGCACGTAGTCGAGCACCGGGGCGTCGAGCTCGACCAGCCCCTCGTCGACCAGTTGCATCACCAGGGTCGTGTTCAGGGTCTTGGTGATCGAGCCGATGTGCATCACCGTGTCCGGCGTCACCTCGACCCCGGTCGTCGCGTTCAGAATCCCGGCCGTGGCGGTCTCGATCTCGCCGCGGTGGTAGACCGCCGCGCTCGCGCCGACGACCCGGTGGCGCTCGATCGCCTGTTCGAGATCACGCTGCAGGTCGGTGGCGCCGGGACTCTCGCCAGCCGGAGCGGTCTGACCGCGAGCGGTCCGTAGCGGCGGGAGGGCGGCCACGGCGGCCAGGGCCGCGCTCCTGGCCAGAAGGTCGCGTCGGGTGGATTGGATGGACACGGGGAGCCTTCCTCAGACAACAGCAGGCGCGAGTGGCTGGATGCCAGTTGTCAGAGTTGTCAAGATGGCAACGGCGGGAGGTGCGTAATCTCGACAGGAATGTGGCGATTTTACGCTAAGATTGCCACTTCACATGAAGAATCGCGCCATGGAGTCTCGGTTGAGAAAGCGTGCCGCCAGCAGGCTCGCGCGGCTTCTCGTCGTGACCGGTTCGCGGCAGACCGGCAAGACCACGCTGATCCGGAGGTGCTTTCCCGACGTACCTTACATCTCGCTGGAGGACCCGGCGGTGCGGCCGGGCTTCTCCCGGATGACAGCTGCGGAGTGGATCGAACGGTACCCGAACGCCATTCTCGACGAGGTCCAGAAGGCGCCGTCTCTAGTCGAAACGGTCAAGGCAGCCTACGACCAGTCGCCGGCCGTGCGCTACTTCCTTCTGGGCAGCAGCCAGATTCTGTTGCTTTCCCGCGTCAAGGAGAGTCTGGCCGGTCGCGTGGCGATCGAGGAGCTCTGGCCCCTGACGCTGCCCGAGATGGCGACGTGTTCCTGGGACGATCCGCTGGCGCCTTCGCGGCTCGTCCTGTGGCTTGAGGACGGGTGCCGTCGGGATGACGTGCTGCTCGGCCAGCCAGCCGCGGATCGCACGTACGCACGCTACGCCGGGATCCTGGAGCACTACCTCTGCTTCGGCGGCATGCCGGTCGTTCATCACGACGATCTGACCGACGACGAACGCAGTAGCTGGCTGCGGGACTTCCAGCGGACCTACCTCGAGCGGGACGTGGCCGATCTCGCGGCCCTGCGGGACCTGGAGCCCTTCGTCGTGGCGCAGAAGGTCCTCGCCACCCGCACCGGCAGGGCCGTCAATTTCAGCGATCTGGCGCGGTCGGCGGGCATCGCGCCGGCGACGGCGCGCCGCTTCCTGCGCTACCTGGAGTTGAGCTACCAGGTGATTCAACTGCCTCCGTTCTTCCGGAACTCCGAGAAGCGCTTGGCGAAGATGCCGAAGGTGCACTTCGTGGATCCCGGGATCCTGCGCACGATCCTCAATCGAACCGGCGACTGGACCGGCGAGGAGTTCGAATCGGCCCTGGTGGCGGAGATCGTCAAGCAGATGCGGAACGCCGGCGTGCTCGCGGACTTCTTCCACCTGCGGACGTACGATCGGCGGGAAGTGGACCTGCTGATCGAACTCGAGAAGGGGTTCGTCGGCATCGAGATCAAGGCGTCGCGCAGAGTCACGAGAGCCGACGCGCGGACACTACGTGGCCTGGATGCGTTTCTCGACAAGCCGTTGCTGGGCGCCGTCGTCGTGTCGCTCGACCTTAACGTTCGCTACCTGGCCCCAGGAGTGCTGGCCGTGCCGGCCGGTTGGTTGTTCTCGCCTCCGGGATGAGCCCAGGAGACCCCACGGCATGACTCACGGGTCCTCTCCAGACGACGGAGGATCCCCGCGCTAGGATGCGGACCCTGACCGGTAGCGATAAGACGATGTCGGCGACCACCAACGCCATGCGCCCGCCCGCCGAGCCGATCCCGGACCTGCGTGATCCGGAGTTCTACCTGGACGGGATTCCGCACGGGATCTTCACGCGCCTGCGGCGGGAGAACCCGGTGTTCTGGAATCCCGAGCCGGACGACCCGAAGCACGATGGCTTCTGGGGTCTGACGAAGTACGACGATGTCGTCGCGGTATCGAAGAACCCGAAGCTGTTCTCCTCGGACTCCGATTGGGGCGGACACCGGATTTTCGACGAGGACCAGCGGCGACTCGGCGGCGACGGAGACGGGGCCAGCGACATCAAGTCGATGATCAGCATGGACCCGCCGGAGCACTCCAAGTACCGGGCAACCGTTCTACCGGGGCTGATGAGCAAGCGAGTGCTGGCGATGGAGGACGGCATCCGCCGGCGCGCCCGGGCGATCCTCGACGAGTTCGAGGTGGCGCTGGAGGAGGAGACGACGCCGGACTTCGTTGCCCGGGTCGCCGTGGAACTGCCGATCCAGATGCTGGCCGAGCTCTTCCAGGTGCCGGACGAACGCCGGCAGGACCTGTTCCGCTGGAGCAACGCGATCGTCGCCGAAGACGACCCCGACATGCGGGCCTCGGACGAGTACATGGCGCAGTGCTGGGCGGAACTGACCCAGTACGGACTGGAGCTCTACCAGGAGCGTGCCGCGAAGCCCGGCGACGACCTGATCTCGATGATGGTCCACGCCCGCATCGACGGCGAGCCGATGTCGCTGGAGCGCTACCTGGCTGCTTTCGGCCTGCTGATCGTGGCGGGCAATGAGACGACGCGGAACTCGATCTCCGGCGGTCTGCTCGCGCTCTCCGAGCACCCCGAGCAACGCCGGCTGCTCCTCGAACGGCCGGAGCGGATCGCCGGCGCGGCGACCGAGATCGTCCGCTGGGTAACGCCGGTCATCCACATGCGGCGCACCGCCACCGCCGACACGGAGATCCGAGGCCGGACGATCCGGCGTGGCGAGAAGGTCGTTCTTTGGTACTGCTCGGCCAACCGCGACGAGGACGCGTTCGAACGCCCCTTCGAGTTCGACGTGCTGCGCAAGCCGAAGCCGATGCAACTCGGCTTCGGCATCGGCCAGCACTTCTGCCTCGGCGCCCGGCTGGCGGAACTGCAGCTACGGGTCGTTGTCGAGGAGCTGCTGCCGCGCTTCCCCGACCTGCAGCCGAGCACCGAGGTCAGGCGGCTCCGCTCGAACTTCATCGCCGGTATCAAGGAGATGCGGGTGCGGAGGAGCTAGGGGCCGGCGTGAGTGGATAGTGGCAGACCACTTCCGGAAAGCGCCGGAAGTCGTGATCCGCGGTGTGCACTTCGCCTCGATGGGCGCGGGCCAGCGCGGCAATCTGCGCGTCGGTGACGAGATCGCCGCCCGCGGGTCCCGCGGCGGCGAGCAGTTCCACGACGTGTCGCACGTGGTCTTCACCCGGCAACAGGAGGCGCGTGACGGGATGGGCGGTCCATTCGGCGACCAGATCGCCGGCAGTCTCGAGCGGGAGCGGTTCCCTGAAGGCGCGCCGGTTCGTGCTGATCCGGAGGAAGGCGAAGAGAACCGGCTGACAGAGTCCTACCGGAACCGAGCCGCTCAGACAGCCGTTCCACC
>JAJDZH010000253.1 GCA_022824725.1 Thermoanaerobaculia bacterium
GCCTCGAGCAGGTCCGGCCATGCGGCGAAGCCTGTGCCGTAGGTGGCGTTGAAACCGGACACGTCGCCGTAGCGATCCCGCATGCAGTCGACATAGGCCTGTTTGCCGGGCGCCTCGGCGGGGAAGTTGCGTAGCCGGCGAGGCCACGTCGTGCTGCCGTTCCATTCCGCTTCGTTGTCGGTCAGGGGAGGGCAATCGGCCATGCAGTAGCCCAGCACCATCGGGTCGTCGCGGTAGGGAGCGGCGACGCGCCGGGCCGTGCGTTCGCACAGTGCCTCGAACTCCGGGGCGAAGATGTCCGCGTAGGCGTCGGGCTGGGGCTTGAGGTAGTGGGACAGCACCAGCGGCTCGTAGGGGGCGACGAAGGGGAACCGGGCCCGACCAGGCGGGTGAGTGAGCATCGTGGCGTTCGTGTGAATGCCCAGGGTGTTGAGACCGAGCCGTCGCAGATCGGCCAGGGCGGCCTCGCGGAACCCCCGGTTCCAGGCCCGGTCGTGGACCTCCTCCGCGCCGAATCGCCGCAGCCAGTGATCGCGGTTGTAGTCCTGCGTCCACCAGTTCGCGTGGTAGTGGTTGACGCCCCAACTGATGAACGCGTGGCCTTCGGGAGTCACCAGCCACCAGCGCCGGCCATCGTGCTCGGTGCGAAAGAAGCCGGTGGCGTCGAACTTGAGGCCGGTCCAGCCACCGAAGCGGTCCCGATCGCCGGTCGTCTGCGTTGCCCAGGACGGCAGTCCGAGGCAGGCGCCGAACCCGACGAGAGACGCCTTGAGAACGTCACGACGTGCAACACGAACAGGCATGGCGTCTTCCTTTCGGCTCTGCCCACCGTATCGCGGCAGAGGGCAGCTAGAGCGGAGGGCCGCCGGCCGGAACGGCGATGAGGCCTGCCAGTTGGCGGCGAGGAGGTACCGTGTCTACAGGAATGCGAGACGGACGAGTGCGGCCGCGGCCGGGGTCATCATGGCGAGCATGGCTCCGAGGAACCACTTGATTGTCGTCAGTTGACCTTCTAGCCCATCCATTCGACCGGATAGACCGTCCATCCGGCCGTTCAGACCGCTTTCCAGCGCGTCCATCCGGCCGTTCAGACCGTTCTCCAGCGCGTCCATCCGGCCGTTCAGAGTGCTGCTCAGCGTCTCCATGCGACCGCTGAGCTTGCTGTCCAGGGCGTCGATTCGTGCGTTGACGCTGCTATCCAGGGCGTCGATTCGTGCGTGGAGTTCCTGCCTGAGGCCCTCGTGGCGATCTCGCACTTCCTGTCTGAGCGCGTCGACGGTGGAGACATCTACGTTGAGAACGGCCATGTCGTCCTTCGTCGCGAGTCGCTGCTCTCGTTTTCTCACCATGTCGACCAACGCCTCGGCCTGGTGCGGTTCGAACCCGACCTCCTCGAGGCTGCGCCTGACTTCGTTCCATTGTACTGCTGCGGTCTGCATCTCCGGGTCCTTGTGCTCGTGGATGCTTGAGCGCCGCCCTTGGGCAGGCGTTGTCCTTCATAGGACCAGGACGGATTCCGCGCTCTTCTTCCTGTCCCTTCACGCGAGCTGCGACGAGCTGGACGGTGTCGCATACTGGGTGCGCCGGCGCCCCCGCCGGCTGCCGCCGGAGGCGGCCAAAGAGACGCGCCGCGAAGCGGCGACCATTCCGGCGCTCTACCGAACCAGCACGTACATCACGACCAAAGCAACGGCCAGCACTGCCGCCAGCAGTCGCGGGTCGCGGACACCCGTGATCTCCGAACGGGTCAGGAACGCGTACGGCCTGTCCCAGGTCAGTCCGTCGATCTGCTCGGCTTTCGGTGGCGGCGTCGCCAGGCTGACGGCCACGTAGATGACGCTCAGGATGCAGAAGTACCACCAGGCCTGGAGCAGGAAGGGAATCCCGAGGCCGTTCACGGGATCGGAGACGTACTGCACGCCGCCGAGGAAGCCGAAGCCCATGTCGAACAGGAAGATGATGAAGCCGGCCACGAAGCCGAAGAGCAGCGTGAACGTGCCGGCCTGACGCGTTCCGCGGCGCCAGAAGACGCCCCAGAGCAGCACCGTCGCGATGGGTGGCGCGATGAACTGGGCGGGCAGCTTGTTGATCGCCTCGAAGATGGAGCCGAATCTCTCTCCCTGGGTGGACCAGGCGATCGCGACGCTCATGACGACGACGGAACTGATCCGCCCGATGCGCACCTGCGACGTCTCGGACAGGCCCGGCCGGAAGTGCTTGGCGATGTCGACGGCGACGAGCGTCCCGGTGCTGTTGACCGCGGCGGCGATCGTGCTCATCAGCGCCGCGAGCAGCGCCGCCGCCATGAGGCCGATGAGACCGGTCGGCAGCAGCTCGGTGATCAGCGTCGGCAGGGCGTCGGTCGGCTGGTCGATGATGTCCTTGAACAGCACGTAGGCCAGCACCCCCGGCAGGACCATGAACAGCGGGGGCAGGAACTTGAGCAGGGAAGCGAACAGCGCGCCGTGCTGCGCGTCGCGCAGGGTCCCCGCGCCCAGCACGCGCTGAACGATCGTCTGGTCGGTGCACCAGTACCAGAGGCCGAGGATGGGGAAGCCCAGCAGGAAGCCGTACCAGATCGATCCGGGGTCGAAGCCCTCTTCCCCGGGAAGGTGGATCATGCTGAGCTGGTTCGGCTTCGTGGCGGCGAGCAGGTCGCCGTAGGAGTCGATTCCCACTTCGGGCAGCCTGGTCATCGCGATGACCGTGATCAGGATGGCGCCGCCCAGCAGGATGACGGTCTGGATCGTCTCCGTGACGACGACTGCCCGCAGACCGCCGACGACGGTGTAGATCACCGTGATGATCGAGATCATCGCGATCGACATGAACGACGGGATCCCGAAGAACCGTTCGAACACGGCGGCGCCGGCGTAGAGGCTGATGCCGATGTGGATCAGCATCGCCGACATGATGAACATGAAGGAGAGCGTGGTCCGGGCGGCCGGGCTGTAGCGCCGCTCCATGAACTCGGGCAGCGTCGTGATCCGGCTCCTGAAGTAGATCGGCACGAAGACCAGGCTGAGCAGGATGATCGTGAAGGACGCCATCCACTCGTAGTTGCCGACGACCATGCCGACGCCGAAGCCGCTCTCCGCGAGCCCGACCAGGTGAATCGTCGAGATGTTCGAGGCGAAGAGCGCGGCCCCCACCACGGGCCACTTCAGGTTGCGGTTCGCCAGGAAGTACGACTCGCTGGTCTGCCGCTTGATCCCCCGCACCGACCACAGGCCGACGAACAGGATGCCCAGCAGGTAGACGACGATGATGAATAGATCGACGGCCGCGATGGTCATTGGGACGCGGGCTACAGTACACCTCTGCGTTCGCACCCTTCCGTTGCCGTGATCCGACACGCGCCCGCTCTCCTCGTCGTCTTGCTCACCGCCGCCGCGGCGGTCGCGCCGGCCGCAGGGGTCGAGGATCTCTTCGCCGGGGCCGACCTCGAGACCTGGCAGGGCTCGCCGGATCTGTGGCGATTCGAGAACGGCGAGCTGATCGGCCTCGCCACGGAACGAGTGCCGCGGAACGAGTTCCTCTATGCCCCCGAACCGGTCGGCGACTTTCATCTGTCGGTGGAAGTGAAGCTCGTGCCGAATCGCCTGAACGCCGGCATTCAGTTCCGTTCGAGCCGCCTCGAGAACGGCCACGCGATCGGCTACCAGGCCGACATCGGCGCCGGCGTCTGGGGCCGCCTCTACCATGAGCACGGGCGCGGGCAGCTCGACTGGACGGACGCCGGCGAGCGTCACGTTCGCCCGGGCGAGTGGAACCGCTACGAGATTCTCGCCGTCGGCCACCGCATCTGGACGGCCATCAACGGCCACCTGTCGGTGGCGACCCTCGACGAAGCGGGGGAGCTCGAGGGCCTCCTCGCCTTCCAGATCCACTCGGGGCCGCCGCAGGAGGTGCGCTTCCGCGATGCGAAGCTGACGCGAGACCCCGTGGTCGAACTGGCCGGGATGGACGCGGCGGCGCTCGGGGAGGCGTTGAGACCTGCTCCGCTGCTCGGATTCGGAGGCCCGCGAACCGCCGTCGACGCGCCGTCAGGCGCAGCCGCGGACAGCGAGCGTGATCCGGCCGGCGCTACGGCCCTGCGCCGGACGCCACCGGGCGTCGAAGCGACGCTCTACGCCTCCGAGCCCCTCCTGGCGAGCCCGACGAACCTCGACGTCGACCGCCACGGCCGCGTCTGGGTCATCGACGTCATGAACTACCGCGAGCACGGCGAGAACGACGAGCGTCCGGAGGGCGATCGCATCCTGATCCTCGACGATGCCGACGGTGACGGCGTCGCCGACCAGGCGAAGGTCTACTACCAGGGTCGCGACATCGACGCCGCTCTCGGCATCGCGGTGCTCGGGAACCAGGTCATCGTGACGGCGGCGCCCGAAGTGATCGTGTTCACGGACGACGACGGCGACGACCTGCCCGACTCGAAGGAGTCCCTGTTCACCCGGACCGGCCTGGCCCAGAACGACCACTCCACGCACTCCTTCGTCTTCGGGCCCGACGGCAAGTACTACTGGAACATGGGCAATGCCGGCATGTACGTGCACGATGCGCGGGGCCGGCTCGTGTACGACCGCTTCGGCCTGCCGGTCGTGCAGCGCCGCGTCGCGCGGTTCCGCCCTGGCGAGTTCGACGACATCGAGCCGCACTACCTGGGAGGCATGGTCTTTCGCTGCAACCCCGACGGCAGCGACTTCGAGGTCCTGGGCCACAACTTCCGCAACAACTACGAGGTCGCCGTCGACTCGTTCGGCAATCTCTGGCAGTCGGACAACGACGACGACGGCTATCGCGGCGTGCGGATCAACTACGTCATGGAGTACGGCAACTACGGCTACCGCGACGAGATGACGGCGGCGGCTTGGGCCCAGCGCCGGACCGGGCAGAGCGAGATCGTCTGGGAGCGGCACTGGCACCAGAACGATCCAGGGGTCGTCCCCAACTCCGTCTATCTCGGCGCGGGCTCGCCCACCGGCATCACGGTCTACGAGGGACGGCTGCTGCCCGAGGTCTACTGGGACCGACCGCTGCACGCCGACGCCGGCCCCGGGGTGGTGCGCGGCGTGGCCACCGAGAAGACGGGCGCCGGCTGGAGCGGGGAGATGGTGCCGCTGCTCGGCGGCGAGGATCGCTGGGCCCGGCCCGTCGACGTCGCCGTGGCTCCCGACGGAGCGGTCTACGTCAGCGACTGGTACGACCCGGTCGTCAGTTGGAATCGTCAGGCCGATCTCGATCGGGGTCGCGTCTTCCGCCTAGCGCCGCCTGGCCATCGCAGCCAGCGGTCCGAGGTCGACTTCTCGACCGCCGCCGGCGCGGTGGAGGCGCTGGAGAGTCCCAATGCCGACGCCCGCTTCGGCGCCTGGCAGGCCTTGCGCGCCATGGGTGGCGATGCGGAGGAAGCGCTCGCCGGGCTCTTCGAGTCCGACCGGGCGGTCTTCAGGGCCCGCGCCCTCTGGCTGCTCAGCAGGATCGAGGGTCGTGGCCGGGCCTGGATCGAGCGCGCGCTGGCCGATGGCGACGAGGACATCCGCGTCGTGGCCGTGCGAGCGGCGCGCCAGTGGGAGACAGGGCTCGAACGAGTGCTGGAGCAGGCCGCGGCCGACGCCTCGCCCCAGGTGCGCCGTGAGGTCGCCGTGGCGCTGCGGGGCAGCGAGGTCGAGGCGACGGCCGATCTGTGGACCCGGCTTGCCATGCGCCACGACGGCAAGGACCGCTGGTACCTGGAGGCGCTCGGCATCGCTGCCGAGGATCGCTGGGATGAGCTGCTAGCCGCCTGGCTCGCGAAGGCGGGCGACGAATGGAACACCGCCGCTGGCCGCGATCTGATCTGGAGGTCGCGGGCCGCCGCGACACCGGCGCTTCTGCGGAGGATCCTGGCGGACGCCGACCTCGACGCCCCGGATGCCGCCCGATACCTGCGCGCCTTCGACTTCCAGGCGGCGAGTGCGGCGAAGGAAGAGGCTCTCCGACGGGTCTTTCTCGATGCCGCAGGGGGAGCGAGCCCGGCGGCCGCCTTCATCGCCAGCGAGGCCGCGGTGCGCCTCGAGCGGGTTGATCTGGAGAGCGACCCCGAGGTCGCCTCCGCGCTCTCGAGACTCCTCGGGAGCGATGTGGCGCCGGGGCCCTTCGTGCGCCTCGTGAGTCGCTACGAGCTTGATGCCCACTATCCGAAGCTGGCCGGGATTGCGGCCCGACACGGCGCCGAGGCGGTCGGGCAGGCGGCGATCAGCACGCTGCTGGCCCTTGAAGAGGACGAGGTCATCGAGTCCTTTCTCGCGGACGCCAGGGGCGCCGAGGCGGCGGGCCTGGTCGAAGCCCTCGGTCGCTCGCGTGAACTCGGGGCGGTCGTCCACCTCGAGGCCGCGGCGCTCGGCGACTCTCTCGACTGGTGGCCTCGCGACCAGGCGGTGCGCGGAATGGCGAGAACCAGGGCGGGTGCGGAGCGGCTGGTGGAGCTGGGCGAGCAGCGGAAGCTGCCCGAGGAACTGCACGAAGTCGCGGGGGCGGCGCTCTCGAGCGCGATGCAGGTCCCCGTCCGGGAGCGCGCCGCGAAGGTGTACCCGCTGCCGCCGACGAAGGACGCCGAGCCGTTGCCACAGATGACCGACCTGCTCGTCCTTCTCGGCGATGTCGAGCGTGGCCGCGAGGTCTTCACCTCGGCGACGTGCGGCGAGTGTCACGTCGTTTCAGGCGGCGGCACCGAGTACGGTCCGGATCTCTCGACCATCGGTTCCAAGCTGGCCAAGAAGGGCCTCTACGAGTCGATTCTCGATCCGAGCGCCTCGATCTCGCCGACCTACGCGCCCTACCTGTTCGAGCTTGCGAACGGCGAGTCCGTGGTCGGGATGCTGGTCTCGGAGACCGACGATCGCCTGATCGTCAGAACCGAGGGTGGCGTCGTCAGCGAGTACGAGCGCGCCGAAGTAGAGAGCGTCGTGCCGCAGTCGGTGTCGATCATGCCCTCCGATCTCTCAAGCCAGATGACGGTCGAAGAACTGATCGACTTGGTCGAGTACCTGACGACGCTTCGCTAGCGCGCCCCGGCGCACCCGGTCTTGTGCCGCGCGGGCTCCTGGCTCAGACGATGATGTCGTCGACGACCAGGCCCTCGACGTCCGTCAACCGGAAATCGCGGCCCTGGGAGCGGTACGTCAGCCGCTCGTGGTCGAGGCCCAGCAGATGCAGGATCGT
>JAJDZH010000451.1 GCA_022824725.1 Thermoanaerobaculia bacterium
GCGACTCGGGCCGGCCGCGGTCGCCTCGGTCGTCCACAAACGGCCGCGGCGGTCCTTGAAGTCGAGCTTGACGCTTCGGTCCGCCCGGCCGCCGACCTCGATCTCCGCCCATCCGCGGGGATCGGCCGGCGGCGACGGCAACCGCCGCATCAACAGCGCGGCGACGGCGCGGGCCGGCACCGGACCCAGCGAGAGGGCGGGGACCTCGAGGTCGCCCGCATACCGGCAGAACGTGCGTTCGCGCACCCACAGCACGAGGGCGTCTCCGTTCCTCACGTTGAGGTCCCACCATCGTCGTCCCAGGCGGTCGGAGGCCGAGACATGAAAGCGCTCCGGATCCTCGAAACGCAGCACGAGACGGAGCGTGCCGTTTCCCTCCGGTCCGTCGTAGTGCATGCGGACGATGCGCTGCGTCCGCCATTCCGTCTCGGGAATCTCCCACGGCGCGGTGGTCGGAACCGGACGGCCGGCGGCAACCCCCGCTTCGCGGCCAGGCCCGGTGCTGGCGCAGCCGCAAAGCCACGCCAGACTGAACAGAAGCAGCGGGAACGACCGCCGCATGAAGGTCGGCCCCGACCGGTCAGCGCCGGGAGAGTTCACTCAGCTTGCGGCGCACGGACTCGACGTTCTCCTCGTCGTTGATCGCCAACGCCTGCTCGTAGGCCTCCCGGGCCCGCTGCGGTTCGCCCAGCGCGACATAGACGTCCCCGAGATGCTCGAGAATCGTCGAGTCGCTGGGCACGAGCTGGTTCGCCCGTTCCAGGTGACGCCGGGCCTGCTCGAACTCGCCGAGACGGAACAGGGCCCAGCCCAGGGAGTCGACGAAGGCGCCGTTGTTCGGGTCGAGATCGACCGCGCGTCGAATGAGCTCCAGCGCCTGCTCGAGGTTCTCGCCGTTGTCCGCCCACATGTAGCCGAGGTAGTTCAAGGCGTGACTGTTCTCGGGCTGGAGTGTGAGCACCGCCCGGAACTGATCCGCCGCCTCGTCATAGCGCCGGCTCCGTTCGTAGGCCTCTCCGAGCTGGAACCGCAGTGCCGCGCGGAGGGCGTCCTTGTCCATGTCCAATTCGGTCGCGGCGCCGCCGTCGATTCGCGCCAGCGCCCGCAGGAGGAAGGGGATGGCCTCGCCGAAACGTCCCTGCTCGCGGCAGGACTCCGCGACGAGCATGAGACGCCGGACATCTCCGTTCGAGGCCAGATCCTCGTAGACTCTCAGGGCGAGCTTTTCCGCACCCAGGTTGAAGTAGAGCCTCGCCTTCTTCTGAAGCGCCGGAAACTCCGGCTCACCGTCGTCGCCCGCAACAAGAAGCCGCTCGTTGGCCACGACGCCCCGGCGCAGCATCGCCATGGCCCTGCGCTTTCTGCCGGCCTCCGCCAGCAGTTCGGCCTGACTGAGAACCAGTTCCGCGGATTCTCCGGCCCGCTCCTCCTCGGCTTCCAGGACCTCCAGCGCGCGGTCGATCTCTCCCAACTGGCGCATGGCCTCGACCACCAGGCTGAGACCGAGGTCTCCCGCCTGCTCGCCCTCGACGGTGCTCCGGTCGGCCCGATCGACCATCGTCTGGCCGATGTCCCTGATCCGGCGCCATTCGCCTTCCCGCATCAGCAGGCGCACGAGTTCCCGCACGATGCTCGGATCGTTCCGGGACTCCCGCCTGAGGTCTTCGAGCAGCTCGATCGCCTCCGGCGTCCGTTCCGATTCGGCCAGGATCGTCGCCTCCAGGAGGCGAGCGCGAGGGTTCGCCCGGGCCGCGCGAGGCAGCTCACGCAGGCGGCCCAGCGCCTCGGCGAGATCGTCCGCCCTTTGCTGGGGGGTCCGTCCGCGGGCAACCCCGCGGCGAAAGTACTCTTCGGCCAGAGCGCCACGCACCGGGATACTCTCCGGCTGCTCGGCGACGGCGCCCTCGAGCAGTTCGATCGCTTCGCTGTGGTTGCCTCGCTGGCTCTCCCGGTGAGCCAGTTCCATCCTGGCTTCGAGGGAGAGACCGTCCAGTCGGAGCATCTCGTTCCGGACTTCCTCGGCCCGGTCTTCCTGCCCCGCGCGGCGGAACGCATCGACCAGCATGCTCTGAAGCTGCCGGTGGCCGTTGTGGTAGCTGACCAGTTCCTCGAGCACGGAAGCTGCCTCGTCGTACTCCTCCAGACTCTCGCGAATCCGGTAAAGCAACATCATGCCGTCGATGTCGCTCGGGGCGAGACCACGGAGCCTCTCCAGCGCCTCGAGCGCCTGATCGAGCGTCTCCCTGAGCGGGCCGCCACCGCCTCTGGGCAGGCTCACGAGCGCTCCCGCATGGGCGCGGAGCACGTCCACGTCGTCCGGCGCGAGACGGTAGGCGACGCCCGTGTGTTCCACCGCCTCGTCGAAGCGGCGCAGCTTCTCGGCAAGGAATTCCGCCAGAGCAATCCGGAGGAAGGGAGCGTCCGGATCCGCGTCCACGGCCCGCTCGAAGAGATCGAGCGCCTCCTCTTCCCGGTCCGGTTCGGCAGCCACCAGCCGCGCCGCCGTGAACAGGAAGGGTCCGCTCTCGGAAAGCGTGGCGGAGGCTTCCTGCGCCCGAGTCGACTGCGCTCCGAGGAAAAGCAGGACGATCGCTGCCACCGGCGTGACGCAGCGCAAAGCACGGCCGGAAAGAGACCGGAAACCTGCTTCCTCACGGTGCATGGGACGGCCAAGGGTAGCACTCTCCCGTGACCGCTTCGGCCGCCTCGGCTCTTTACCGGAAGCGCCGCCCGGGTTAGACTCGGGGGTCTACGTCGGGTCGTGGCCGGTCGTGACGGCGGGCCGATTCAGGGAGGAGGCGTCGAGATGATCAAGGCGGATATCGTGAACCGTGTCGCGGAGAATTCCGATCTTCCCCGGGTCAAGGCGGCCCGCGCCGTCGACACGATCCTCGGCGCGATGAAGGACGCTCTCGGCGACGGCAAGCGGATCGAGTTGCGCGGTTTCGGCGTCTTCCAGGTGCGCGATCGCAAGCGCGGCGTGGGCCGGAATCCGAAGACGGGCGTCGAGGTTACGATCTCCCCCGGCAAGACGGTTCGCTTCAAGCCCGGCAAGGAACTGAAGAACCTCTAGCTAGAAGTCCAGCACGAAGGTGACCGGTCCATCGTTGACCAGGTCCACGCGCATTCGCTCTCCGAAACGGCCGCACTCCACCTGCACGCCGGCCGCCTCCAGCCGGAGGCGCAGCGTCTCGAGCAGCGGCTCGGCCACTTCCGGCGACGCCGCCCGGTCGAACGACGGCCGCCTGCCCTTGCGCGTCGAGGCGGCCAGCGTGAACTGCGACACGAGAAGCACCGCTCCGCCTGACTGACGCACGTCGAGGTTCATCCGGCCCCGCTCGTCGTCGAAGAACCGGAGTCCGACCAGTTTGGCCGCGGCCGCCTCCACCTGATCCTGCCCGTCGCCGACCTCCACGCCGGCCAGGAGCACCATGCCGGCGCCGATACGGCCGACTGTCCGGCCCGAAACCGATACCGCAGCCTTCGACACTCGCTGTACCACGAGGCGCATGGCCGGACGATAACCCGCGGCGCCTCCACAAGAACGCGCGGCTTCTCCACAGGAAGGCGACAGCCGAGGATCGCTCCGCCTACAATGCGCCTCAGCACCGACACACCGCGGGAGGACACGCCCCGGTCCGACGCGAATCCATCCCAACGAACTCATACGATACAGAGAGGAAGAAGAAGAGAATGCTCAACAAAGTGCTCCTGATCGGCCGTCTCGGCAATGATCCTGAGATTCGGACCACCCAGTCCGGCCAGACGCTGGCCACCTTCAACGTCGCCACGAACCGCCGGTGGCGCGACCGCGACGGCAATCGCCAGGAAGAAACGGAATGGCATCGCATCGTTTGCTGGGGACGGCAGGCAGAGGTAGCAGGCCAGTACCTCAACCGAGGAAAACTCGTCTCCGTCGAGGGGCGGCTGCAGACCCGCTCCTGGGACGATCAGCAGACCGGCCAGAAGCGTTTCATGACCGAGATCGTCTGCGACAACTTCCAGATGCTCGGCAGCCGCGGCGACAACCAGGGGCAGCCGGGCTACGGGGGCCAGAACCGTCGCGAACAGCCTCAACCGGCGCCGCAGGACCAGGGCTTCGACGCCGGCGAACAGGACGACGACATCCCGTTCTGACACCCCGTTCCAGGGAAGCTGGCCGCCAAAGCGGACCCGGCCTGACGGCCGGCGCGCTCCCCTGGCCGCCTGCGGCGGCAGCGGGTCAGAAGACCCGCGCACCAGCGGCCTGCTACTTCACGCCAAGCCGGCTCTGCAAGGTCTGGAGGAGGTTCAGGGCGGCCACCGGCGTCAACTGGTCCACATCGACCGCCCGTAGCGCCTCGATCACGGCCTCGTCCTCGCCACCCCACAACGCGAGCTGATCCGCGCCGGGACTCGGCGGCGCTCCGGGAGCGCCGTCGACGACCCGGGGCCTGCCGGAGAAGCCGTACTGCTGGGACTCGATGTTCGAGAGCACGGCGGCAGCGCGGTCGACGACCTCCCGAGGCACACCGGCCAGACGGGCCACGTGCAGACCGTAGGACTTGTCGGCGCGGCCTTCCGTGACCCTGTGCAGGAACAGGATCTGGTCCTGCCACTCCTTCACCGCCATCCGCGAGTTCCTGACCCGCGCAAGAGTCGCCGGCAGGCCGGTGAGTTCGTGGTAGTGGGTGGCGAAAAGCGCCAGCGAGCCGTTGTGCTCGTGCAGGCGTTCGATGATGGCCCACGCCAGGGAGAGACCGTCGTAAGTCGATGTGCCCCGGCCGACCTCGTCCAGGACGACCAGGCTGTCGGGCGTCGCGTGACGCAGGATGTTCGCGGTCTCGACCATCTCGACCATGAACGTCGATTCGCCGCGGGCGAGATCGTCGCTGGCGCCAACGCGGGTGAAGACCCGGTCGACCAGGCCGATCTCGGCGCTCTCTGCGGGGACGAAGCACCCCGCGTGGGCCATCAGCACGATCAGCGCGGTCTGTCTGAGATAGGTCGACTTGCCGCCCATGTTGGGGCCCGTCAGCAGGATGATCTGCTCCCGGTCCCGATCGAGGCGCACGTCGTTCGGTACGAAACCGGAAGCGCCTCGGATGGCAACGGTGGAGCGTTCGACCACGGGATGGCGGCCTTCGCGAATCTCGATTCTGCCGGGCGCCGCCAGCATCCGCGGCCGGACATAGTCGTAGCGGCCCGCGGCCTCCGCCAGTGCGCTCAGGCAGTCGAGCCGGGCCAGCGCCGCCGCCAGGGCTAGCAGGCGCGGGGCTTCCCGGGCGGCCTCGGCCCGGAGCGACTCGAAGAGCTCCTGTTCCAGCGCAAGCTGGCCGCTCTCGGCGCCCAGGATCTGCTGTTCCAGCGTCTTCAGATCCTCCGTGACATAGCGTTCGGCGTTGGTCAGGGTCTGCCGGCGGACGTAGTGGTCGGGAACCCGTTCCTGCTGGGTCTTGCGGACCTCCAGGTAGTAGCCGAAGACCCGGTTGTAGCCGACCTTCAGCGTAGGGATTCCGGTCGCCTCCCGCTCCCGGGCCTCGAGCGCCGCCATGTGCCCCTTGCCGTCCCGTGCCAGGGACCGGAGTCGGTCGAGTTCCTGGTCGACGCCGGCCGCGATCACGCCACCGTCGCTCAGCGAGCCCGGCGCCTCCGCGAGTGTTGCGTCGAACCTCGCTCGCAACCCGGGCAGCGCGTCGGTCGTTGCCATGCGTGCGAGGAGGTCGGCATCCAGCTCCGCCACGGCCGCCAGCGTGGCAGGAGCTTCGCGCAGGGTTTCCCGCAGGGCCGCCGCCTCGCGCGGACTGATGCGGCCCAGAACCAGCCTCGACGTCAGCCGCTCCAGGTCGGCCATGCCCTTGAACCGTGAGCGGAGCGACTCCCGCAGAGAGATGTTCCGGAGCAGCACGTCGACCGCGTCGTGGCGCTCCTCCAGGGCGCCCGCGTCCCGGAGCGGCCGGCTCAGCCAGCGCCGCAGGGCGCGGGCGCCGGGCCCCGTGAGCGTGAGGTCGAGCACGTCGACGAGAGTCCGCCCGCCCTGGTGCTGGAGGTGCCGAAAGACCTCCAGGTTGCGCAGCGTCGTGTCATCCACGACCACGCAACGGTCGTCGTGCTGAACCTCGAGACCCGTTACGTGATCGATGTCCGATCTGGCGGCGCTGCGTGCGTACTCCAGCACGAGGGCGGCCGCGGCGACTGCGGCCTCACCCTCGACCAGACCGAAGCCGCGCAGGTTGTCGACCTGGAACTGCCGGCGCAGGGCGCGCTCGGCGGAGGCTGAGCGCGGCGCCTCCGAACTGTCGACCGCCGTGTGCGGAACTCCGGCTCGGTCGATCCAGGCCGGAAGCTGGCCGGCCGGGTCGGCGCCACCTCTTTCGAAGTCCGCGCCGCAGGTGAGAACCTCGCGCGGCGCGAGCCGTTCGAGATCGTCCACCGCGAACGCAGCGTCAGCCCAGCGGCGCACGAAGAACTCGCCGGTCGAGACGTCCAGGAACGCACCGGCGCCCGCCCCGCCGTTGAAGCGGATCCCGGCAAGGTAGTTCGGCCGGTTCTGATCGAGCATCTCCAGGTCGCTGATCGTTCCCGGCGTCACGATCCGCGTGACCTCCCGGCGCACCAGCCCCCGGGCCTGCGCCGGATCCTCGACCTGATCGCACACGGCGACCTTGTAGCCCGCGTCGAGCAGCCTGGCGATGTAGGAGTCGACCGCGTGGTGGGGCACACCGCACATCGGCGCCTCGCTGGCGGTTCCCTTCTGCCGCGCGGTGAGGGCGACATCGAGTACCGGTGCGGCAGTCGTGGCGTCCTCGAAGAACAGCTCGAAGAAGTCGCCCATCCGGTACAGCAGAATCGCGTCCGGGTAGTCCGCCTTGACCGTCAGATAATGCCGGAGCATCGGCGTGAGGCTGGCGATGTCCCGGGCCGGCCCAGCCGATCGACCGGCGGGTGTCCGTGAATCCCCCGCGTTCTCTGCAGCGCTCCCGTCCACGGACGGCCGCCAGTATAGTGAGCAGCCATGGCTTCCGGGCCGCTGCTCGCGTTCGACACCGGTTCGGCCGTCGTCAGCGTGGCGCTCGCTCTACCCGACCGGGTCGACACGCTCGCCACGCCTCAGGGCCGTTCGTCGCGCGAACTCATCGCGATGATCGACGAGTTGCTGGCCCGCGCGGGTCTCGAAGCCCGGGACCTGGGAGGGATCGGGGCGGCCAGGGGGCCAGGCAGCTTTACCGGCCTGCGGGTTGGACTGGCTACCGCGATCGGCCTGCACCAGGCCTCCGGAGTGCGCGCGGGCGCCGTCTCCACCTTCGAGGTCCTCGCCGGCCACTACGCCGAGCGCGCGGCTGCGCCGGAACCGGTGGTGCTGGCGGTCGTCGATGCGCATCGGGACCGCTGGTTTGTCCAGCGCATGCGGCCCGGCGCCGACGGGTCGCCTGACATCAGAAGCCGGGCCGAGCTCGAGCGAACCGCTCTCCCCGTCGTCGGCCACGGAGTCTCCGCGCTGGAGGTCTCTGCCGGTGCGGTCGAAGCGACCGAGCTTGCCCCGAGCATGCTGCACCTGATGCAAAGCGGTGATTTCCCCTGGGATCCCTCGACCCTCGTCGAACCTCTCTACCTGCGCCCGCCCGCGACGAGCCCGCCCAAGCTGGTACGC
>JAJDZH010000204.1 GCA_022824725.1 Thermoanaerobaculia bacterium
CGCTGATCGTGTAGATGCCGACGATCGCCGTGGTGATCCAGATCGAGAACTGCGGATCCCAGCCCAGCACTGTGCGCATGAGGAGCGCGGTGGCGTGGATCATGATCCCGAGGTTCAGCACCAGGATGACGCCCCAGGCCAGGGCCAGGAAGCTGCGCACGCCGCTGCCGTAGCGCCTGCCCAGGAACTCCGGCACGGTGTAGACGCCGCTTCGCCAGTAGAAGGGGACGATCAGGAAGGCGGCGATCAGGAGCGCCGGCATCGAGCCGAGCCAGTCGAAGTTGGCCTGGGCGAGGCCGTAGCGGTACGTGCCGCCGGCGACGGCGATGAAGTCCGTGGCGCCGATGTCGCTGACCACGATCGACATGCCGATCGCCCAGAAGGGCAGGGCGCGGCCGGCCAGCAGGAAGTCGCCGCTGGTCTTCACGTAACGGCTGAAGGTGGTCCCGATGACCAGGATCCCCGCCAGGTAGACGAGGACGATCGCGGTGTCGAGGCCGGAGAGTCCCCAGCTCATGGCGTGGCGGATTTCCCTGGGCGCGCGCCGAGCGCGGTCGCGGTTTCGAGGAAGCGGAGGCTCGTCGCGGCGTCTTCCGCCGGCGATCCTTCGGTTTCCGCGGCTTCGTCCTGCTCGACGGCGAACAGGCGCACTCCGGCTTCGAGCGCCGCCTCGACGCAGCCGGCGACATCGACGTCGCCCCGGCCCAGCGGCCGGAACCAGCGCTCCGAGGTTGCCTGCTCGGCCGCTCGCTCCTCAGGTGGCCCGGGGAGCAGTCCGTCCTTCAGGTGGAGGAGTTGTACCCGGTCGCCGAGTTCCCTGATCAAGGCCACAGGGTCCGAGTCGGCGAAGGCGGCCCAGTAGATGTCCAGCTCCAGCCCCCAGCCGTCGTGGGAGCGGCGGGAGGCGAGTGCATGCAGGCCGTCGCGGCCCAGCCTCTCCGGTTCGCCATCGTCGAACGGCAGTAACTCGAACTCGTGGTTGTGGTAGGCGAAGCGGAAGCCGCCGGCGCGGAACCGGTAGCTCAGCAGGTCGAGGCGGCGGCCGAGTTCCAGGTAGTGCGCGCGGCTGCCGTCTCCCCGCTGGTCCTGGTCGAGCCAGGGACAGACCAGCACCTGGCAGTGGAGTGCGCGGTACATGTCCATCACGCCGGCCGGATCCGCCTCCAGCTCGGCGAGCGGCACGTGGGCGGCCATGAGCCCGAGGCCGCGTTCCGAGAGGAGTATGCGGAGATCCTTGGCGGTACGACCCCGGAGGCCGCCGAACCACTCAATCTCCCGGTAGCCGGTCTCCGCCGCCTGGTCGAGGGCGGCTTCGAGGTCCTGTTCGGCCTGCCGGCGGAGAGTGTAGAGCTGGAGCGCCACCCGCGGGGCGCCGGCCGCGTCTTCCGTCAACGCGGCGGCTCCGCTGCCGCGTCACCCGGCGGTTCCTCGATCAGCCCGTGGTAGAGGCCGAAGTAGTACGGCAGCAGGAAGCTCGCGCCGTCGGCCAGGTAGCGGCCCTGGCCGCCGTGGTCGAGTCGCCACGAGTCGTGGTTCCAGTGGTTGACGAAGCGCTCGTCGATCGGCAGCACCCGGCCGTCCAGCAGGTGGCCGCGAACGCCGCGGCGCTCTTGCTGGGCGCGCAGCAACACGATGTCGAGGCGGTGGCTGTTCGAAAGCGCCCAGTCGAAGCGGTCGAGGGGATAGAGGACGAGGCTCTCGACCGCGTCGTCGAGCGGGTAGTCGGTACGGCTGTAGCTCTCGTCGTCGAAGGCGTCACGGTAGCTGCCGCCGTCGATGGCGGCGGCGTGGATGAAGTCGAACAGTGGATTCCGCTCGGGCTCGAGGACCTTCCAGTACTGGCGCAGCGAGTGGGCGACGACGCTCCTCACCGCCTCGTCCTCCTCGTACTTCAGGAGGTGGTAGTAGTTCATGAAGGCCATCTCGTCGTCCGACTGGTTGCCGGTCCCCGGACCGCTCTGGACCTTGGGGTTGCGCAGGTTGGCCAGGTAGGCGTGGTCCTCGATCAGGGAGCGAGCCTTGTCCCGGTAGCGAGCCTTGCGATCGGCCTCGCTCGCCATGTGCTCCGCGATCCGCAGGTAGGTCAGGTAGGAGAGCGAGTTGAGCCCCCGCTCCTCCCACCAGTCCTGGTCGTCGTTCAGTTGCTCGGGGCCGAAGACCGCCCAGCGGGTGCGCCGCCCGTCGTGGTCGACCAGGGAGCCGCCGTGGTCGACCAGGTGGTCGACGATCGCGAGCACGGTTTCGCGGACCTCGGCGCGTTCGGCGTCGCTGTCCGCGACCAGGTCGTGGTACAGGCCGTAGAAGAAGAAGTGACCGTCGAGTTCGTCGGAGCTCGTGTCGCTCTTCCAGTACCACTGGCCGTCGGCGCTGGTCGGCCAGCGCGGGTCGATCACCTTCCACAGCCCGTCCCGTTCCTCGCGGAAGCGGCGGTCGCTCTCGACGCGGCCGGCGTTCGGGTCCGGCCCGTCGGCCGGCAGGATCGTGCGGGCGACGAAGCCGGGCTCGGCCGGAGGCGTGCCGCCCTGGGTCACGAGCTGCAGGAAGCGCAGCGCCTCGAAGGCCTTGCGGGCATTCTCGCGTGCTTCCGGTTCGCCGGTGACGGCCCAGCGCAGGCACTCGGCGGCGCCGTACATCGAGGTCCAGAGGCCGTCGTTGTCGCTGTCGGACTGGCGGAACGCCGACGTGTCGCCCGGTTGCTCCAGCGCGACGCCCAGGACGTAGCCGTACGGCGTGCGCCGGTGGAAGCGGTCGATCGCCTCGTGGAAGCGTTCCGCCTTCCGCCGCAGGGTCATCGGCCGCATGTGGATCGCGCCGGGCCCGGCCGGGGTCTCGACCCGCACCGTGCCGTCCCGGTCCACTTCGACCGCCAGCACATGGTCGTGGGGCAGCCAGCGGCGACCCTGGCGGTACTGCCAGCGTGGCGGATCCTCCGGTGAAGCGCCGGGGATCAGATGGACCAGCCCACGGGTCGTGCCCGCCCAGATCGATCCGTCGGGAGCGGCGGCGAGACTCGTGAAGTCGTTCCAGGGCAGGCCGTCGTGGCGGTCGTAGAGGCGCCAGGCGCCCGTCATCTCGTCGAGAGAGCCCAGACCCTGGGGCGACGCGAACCACAGCCGGCCACCGTAGTCGAACTCCACGGCGCGGACGTCGACCGGCGCCCAGCTCCGGTTGCCGTCGCGCGGCAGCAGGCGCCGCCAGACCGTGTCGGAGCCGTCCTTGAGGTAGAGGCCCGTGGACGAGGCGGCGGCAATCCGGATCGCGGCATCCGTGATGACTTCGCGGACATCGCCGGGGGCGTCGGCGGCGGGGCCGGGAGCGGGTGTAGCCGGGGGCGAGGCGCCGGCGTTGTTGGCCGGCGGTTCGTACTCGGCGACCTGCTGCAGGAAGGGCTCGACCCGGACCGGCAGTTCGGTCTGGGCCGCCAGGGCGAGTGGCAGGAGGAAAGGTGCGAGTAGCGTCAGGTTGCGTTGGTTCACCCGCGCAAGCCTACTTGCCGGGGCGTCAGGCGCGCAGGGCGTCTCCCCGTGGCAGAGTCGCCGGCATGGTCGGCACCCGCCTTCGCGTCCTCCGCGTCGACGAGATCGAGGCTCTACTCGACCTGCTCGACGGTTGGCCCTTTCCCGACG
This sequence comes from Thermoanaerobaculia bacterium, assembly GCA_022824725.1. Taxonomy (GTDB): domain Bacteria; phylum Acidobacteriota; class Thermoanaerobaculia; order Multivoradales; family Multivoraceae; genus Multivorans. The sequence goes on from JAJDZH010000204.1 coordinate 3,627, forward strand.
GCCAGAGCGGCCGGAGCTTCTTCCGGCGCTACATCGAGCTCGATCCCGCGTTCGAGGCGCGGAACGTCTGGGTGGCGGAACGAGCCGGCGAGCTGGTGTCCTGCGTGCAGATCTTCCCGCGCCGGGTGCGGGTCGGCGGCGAAGTGTTGCCCATGGGCGGTATCGGCAGTGTCTTCACCCGGCCCGATGCCCGGCGCCGGGGGGTGGCGGGAGCGCTGCTCGAGCGGGCGATCGCCGCGATGCGAGAGAAAGGGATGCTGCTTTCGTACCTCCTGGCCGAGCGGCTGCGGTGGTACGGACAGTACGGCTACCGGCCATGGTCGCGGGGCTGGCGTACGCTGCATTGGCCGGACGGCGCCCGAGCCGAAGCCGCGAACGCCCGCCAGTACGACGCCGAGCGCGATCGAGGCGATGTCGAGAGGCTCTGGCGCGTGTACGCCGAAGGCGCCGGCGGGACGTCGCTCGACGGCATCGTCGATCGCGGCTCGCCGGAGGACTGGCGGGGCAGCTACCAGCTTGCCGGCACGCCGGAGGAGGACATCTGGATGGCGGACGGTGGACCTCGTGCAGCGGCCTACTTGCGCGTTGCCGACTTCAGCGGCCTGCCGCGAGTGCTGGAGTGGGGCAGAGAGGGTGACGGGGCTCCTGCCTTGTGCGAACTGCTGGCCGCGGCCATGAGCGGGCGGAACGTCGAATCGATCCGGCTGCCCCTGATCCGCGACGAGGCTCTGGAACGCCTGCTGGCGGCCGCCGGCGCAGGGATCGACACCCGGCCGGCGTGGGACGAAGTGCCGCCCGACGCGAGGCCTCCCGCGACCTGGATGGTTCGCAGCCTGAACGACGAGGCCCTCGCCGTCCGGCTCGGAGTGGCCAACGAAG
>JAJDZH010000176.1 GCA_022824725.1 Thermoanaerobaculia bacterium
TGCCCACCTGCCGATGACGAACGACATCACGCAGCCCGGGTCCCTCCCCCTGGTGACGCTCGAGATCAACGGCGAAGCGGTCGAGCTGATCCTCGACACGGGCGGCGACCGGCTGTACCTCGACAAGGACATTTTCGAGCGCGTCGGCCTGCCTACCCTCGCCAACCGCGAAGCGCGCTATGCCTACACACGGGGCGAGACGGTCGAGGAACCGTTAGGGGTAGCCGCGACGGTCCAGATGGGCGAGGTCACGCTCTCGAACGTGCCCATCATCGGCGCGACCTGGAAGGCTCTCGGCCAGACCTCCGACGGTGTGCTGACCACGCAGATCCTCAAGCAGTTCCTGACCACCGTCGACTACGACAATCGGCGCATCACCTTCCGCGAGCGAAGCGCCGAGGCCCTGGCCGAAGCCTTGGCGACGCTCGGAGGCACGCCGCCCGTCGAAGCGCCCTTCTACATGACGAACACTCACCTCATGTTCGCGAAGGGCAGCCTGAACGGCCACGAGGGCATGAACTTCTTCCTGGACTCGGGTCTCGCCGCCAGCATGCCGCTGATCGTCGTCGAGGAGACCGTCGAGTTCCTCGGACTCGAGAAGAACGAGATCGACGGAACCCCGTACTACTGGTCGCCGATCGAGTCCCACGGCCTCGACGGTCTGCCCGGCGGCCCGGCTCAGGCGCTCGGCAACGTCTTCGTCGAGGACGACTTCTTCTGGCGGTTCGGCTTCATGGCGGACGTCCTGATCTCGCACCAGTACCTGTGGCCCAAGGGGTCGTGGACGATCGACTTCGACCGGATGAAGTACTACTTCCCCGGCGGGGGTCCGTAACTCACGCCGATCCGAAATGACCAGCCGCCAGCATCAGGCTCTGCGCCGCCAGGTGACGGATGATGTGGAGCCAAGTGGCGCCGAGAGGCGTTCGCACCGCCAACTGCGTCCGCTCCGCCTCCACGCGCGGATGTTCAAGGCGTCAACGATGGCGGCTGGACTTGTAGATCTCCCGGCGATGCCCGACGATGTGGACGACAATCCGTCTTGCAGCCGAGTCGCGAGTGTAGAGAACGCGGTAGCTTCCCACTCGAAGCTTGCGGACACTTCGCCAGCGGCCCGTCAACGTCTCTACTCTGACGCTGTCGGCGTTCTCCGCCAGCCACCGTATCTTCGCCATGACACGGTCCGCTGCGGCAGCGTCCAGTCGATGAAGATCGGTCTCGGCGCCCGCCGTCCAGACGACGTCATCCGTCACCGGGAAGTTCGGAGTCTCTCGGCGACTTCCGCGTGGCTGGCGGTGGCTCCGCCAGCGTCGACGTCGGCGAGCGAGCGGTCCAGCCGCTTCCCAACCTCGTCACGTAGCGCCAGACCGCGGTCCGGATCGTCCAGAACCTCCTCCACAACCTCCGCGAACGTATCCCGGCAGAGTTCCTTGAACTCGCGCACTGTCAAGTCGGCCACTCTTGGGCTCGTCATGGTCCATGTCCTCGGTGACTCGCGACGATCGTCGCTGGGCGGTCCCCTGAGTCCCAGGCGACTGCCTCGCCACACCGATCTTGTCACGTCCTGCAAGCTGGACCGCGAGCTTCACGATGCACGTCCTTGAAGACATGATCCGGGAGTGAAGCCCAGACGATAGGATGCGCCCTTGTCTACAAGGCAGGTTTCGGGAATCGACGGAGGAAGACGGATGAGAGTTCCGGCCGCGCGGGCATGGGTACCGATCGTTCTACTGGTTCTCGCGGCGCTCGTCGCCGGCTGCACGCAGGGCACGGGCGCTGAAGGAGCCGAAGCCCAGGAGGCCGAGACCTCCGTGCCGCTACGAGCCGTCCAGGACGAGGAAACCGGCTCGATCGCCATCTACCGCGAAGGCGAGGACGAACCGATCGTCACCCAGAACGCCGGCGCCGAGCATCGGCCCTTCCTGCACCCGATCGTCGCTCCGGACGGCAAGGGTCTGGCGACCGAGTACAGCCCCGGGCATCACCCCCACCAGACGGGGCTCTACTGGGGCTTCACCCGGGTCAACGGCGAGCCGATGGACGAGGACACGCTCCGCCAGTGGTTCTACCGCCGCGACAAGCCGGAAGACATCGCCCGCGCCATCGGCCGCGACTACTTCCACAACCCGGGTGGCGACTACTGGCGGCGCGAGTCTGCCTCCGTGGTGACGGAAGCCGGGACCGAGGTGCAGTGGCAAACGGTCTACGGCATGCTGGACGCGGACGGCAACGCCTTCATGACGGAGACCCAGAACTGGTCCATGCGGGCCGAGGAAGACCGCTTCATCCTCGATCTCGAATGGGCCGGCGAGGCGGTCCGCGGCGACGTCTCGATCAACGAGATGTCCTACGGCGGCATGTTCCTGCGCATGCCCTGGCACAAGGACATCGCCGGCGAGGCGGTCAACGCGGCCCGGCAGCGCAACCGCCAGGCCGAGGGCCAGCGCGCGATGTGGGTCGACGTCGGCATGCAGGTCGAAGGCCGCGACGACTTGCTCCACGTCGCCATCTTCGACCATCCGATGAACGCCGGCTATCCCCAGACCTGGCGCGTCGACGGCCAGCTCGGCGTGGGGCCGGCACGGTCGCGGATGGGCGACTGGCACATCCCGGAAGGCACGACCGAGGTCATCCGCCACCGGCTGATCGTCTACACCGGCGAGCTGAACGATCTCGAACTGACGGAGGACTGGCAGCGCTACACGGGCGCCGCCGAGGGCACGTACTCCACGGCGTCGCTCTGGGGCATCGCCCAGCAGGAGGCGAAGCAGGAGAAGTTCCTGACCCCGGAGGAGGCGGTCGAGGCGATGACCGTGCGCGACGGCTACCAGGTCAACGCCTGGGCCTCGGAGCCCATGATCACCCAGCCCATGGCCTTCGCCTGGGACGACCGCGGCCGCATGTGGGTCGCGGAGAATCGCGACTACGAGA
>JAJDZH010000165.1 GCA_022824725.1 Thermoanaerobaculia bacterium
GTGCAGGACCTCCTCGAGCTGGGGCTGGAACGCATCGTCCACGGCGTCTGCGCTGCCCACGGCGCCTCGGCCAAGGTCGACTACGAGCGCTACTACCCGGCGACGGTCAACGCACCGCGCGAGACGGAGGAGATGACCGCCGCGGCACGCAGCATGGGCTGGCGGGTCGACGAGGAGATGGAGCCGCTGATGGGCTCCGACGACTTCGCGTTCCTGGCCGAGGAGCGGCCGGGGTCCTTCATGATGATCGGCAACGGCGACAGCGAGATGCTGCACACGCCGAGGTACGACTTCAACGACGACCTGCTGACGATCGGCGCCAAGTACTGGGCGCGGCTGGCCGAAAGTCAACTTTCCTGACGGCACGCGGAAACAAAGCCGGCGGCCGGGGCGTATTCCCTGTTGAAGGCGGGCGGCGGCCGGCACCCAGTTCGGCCCCCGGGTTCAGTTCGACTCCCGTTCAACGGGTACTCCCTCCAAGAGTGACGAGCATTCCCTTGAAGTACGCCGACCGCCGCCTGCCGTGCCCCACAACGGCCCCCATGACGACTAGCGGATTCCAACCGATGAACATGAGTTCGATTCACCCGACGAAGGCCCGCCTGGCGGCGTCTGCGTCTTTCCTTCTTCTTGCCTGCGTGCTGCCGCTCCTGGCGGGTTGCGCCGTGGGCAGCGGTATCGCGGGCGAACCGCCCGCCGCCGGCGATGCGGCGGTGGCCGACGACGATGCGATTCCGGTCGCGGCGCTGCCCCTCTTCCGCGGCCGGATCGAGTCCGTGCTCCGTTTCTCGACCAACCTCGAAGCCGAGAACGTCGTCGACGTGCTGGCCGAAGCCGAGCGGCACGTGACGAACCTCCTCGTCGAGGAGGGCGATACCGTCCGCGCCGGCCAGACGATGCTGTTGCTCGAGGACGAGGCGCAGCGCACGGCGCTCAGGCGGGTCGAGAGCCAGCTCGAGCGCTCCCGCCTGGAGTACGAGCGCCAGAGGCGCCTCTTCGAGCAGGACCTGATCAGTGAGCAGGCCTACAACCAGGCGCGCTACGACATGGAACAGCTCGAGCTCGCGCTCGAGGACGCCGAGCGGGAACTGGGCTACGCGACGGTCCAGGCGCCGATCTCGGGCGTCGTCACCGAGCGGCTCGTCAACGTGGGCGACCATGTCGGGATCCACGCCAGGCTGTTCCAGATCGTCGACTTCGACTCGATCGTCGCCCGTGTGTTCGTGCCCGAGCGGCAGTTGGCGGGCCTGTTCGTCGGCCAGCCGGCTCGCGTGCTGGCCCAGTCGCTCACGGGTTCGCGGGAGGCCGCGATCGAGCGCATCTCGCCGGTCGTCGATCCCCAGAGCGGCACGGTCAAGGTCACGCTCGGCATCCCGGGCAACCAGGGTCTGCTGCCCGGCATGTACGTCGAAGTCGACCTGGTGGCCGCCGCCCTGGAGGACACGTTGCTGGCGCCGAAGCGGGCGCTGGTCTACGACCAGGAGCAGGTCTTCGTGTTCCGGGTCGCGCAGGACGACGACGGTCCCCGCGCCGAGCGGCTGCTGGTCCGGGTGCTCATCGAGAGCGAGGACGTCGTTCACCTGGAAGGCGACCTGACGGACGGCGAGCGTCTGATCGTGGCCGGGCAGGCAGGACTGAAGGACGGCGCCCGGATCCGGTTGCTTGACCCGACGGAAGCCCTCGGCTCGGTGGCGCAACTGGGCGCGGCCTCGGCCCCGACCTACCAGCCCGCGAGCTGACCGCCAACACGCAGAGAGACGGGAGCGCCGCATGAAGGCTGCGAAGTCGTTCCTTACCCATCGCCCGGTCGCCGTGTCGATGGTTTTCCTGGCGGCGGTCGTGTTCGGCCTGCTGTCCTACCAGGGGCTGCCGGTGACCCTGATGCCCGAACTGTCCTACCCGACGCTGACGGTTCGCACCGAGTATCCGGGCGCGGCGCCGGAAGAGGTCGAGAACGACGTCTCGCGGCGGATCGAGGAGCAGCTCGGTGTGGTCGGGGGCCTGCGGCGGATGAGCAGCATCAGCCGCGCCGGCGTGTCCGACGTCGTGCTCGAGTTCGCCTGGGACACGCCGATGTCCGACGCGGTGCAGGAGACGCTGGAGAAGCTGGATCTCGTCCTCCTTCCCGATTCGGCGGAGCGGCCGCTCATCCTGCGCTTCGACCCGGGCCTCGACCCGGTCCTCGAGCTCTCCCTGTCGGGCGAGGACGAGCGCTTCGAGGGCGAGGAGGGCCTGCGCCGCCTGCGCCGGCTGGCGGAACTCCAGGTCAAGCGGGCGCTCGAGCCGGTCGACGGCGTCGCCGCGGTTCGGGTCCGCGGCGGCCTGGAAGAAGAGATTCACGTGCTCCTCGACGCCCAGGCGCTGCAGCGTTCGAGGCTGTCCGTCCAGCAGGTGATCGACCGCCTGGGCCAGGAGAACATCAACGTCGCCGGCGGCACGCTCAAGGAGGGGCGCACCGAGTACATGGTGCGCACCGTCAACGAGTACGTGAACCTGGACCAGATCCGGGCCACGGTCGTGGCCAGCGTGGAGGGGCGCGAGGTCCGCGTCGGCGATCTGGCCGAAGTCCGGAGATCGCACCGGGACCGCGAGATCCTGACCCGCACCGACGGCGCCGAGAGCGTTCAGCTCGACGTCTACAAGGAGGCGGACGCGAACATGGTCGCGCTGGCCGACCGCGTGCGGGCGCGGGTCGGCGAGCTGGACCTCGAACTGGAGCGGGCGAGAGCGCGCGGCGAGACGGTGGAGCAACCCCGGAACCTGCTGCAACGGCTGACGGGCCGTGGCGGCGGCCGGCGTGGTCCCTCGCTTGGCGGAGCCACTCTCTCGGCCGAGCTCTACCGTTCGGAGGGGGCCGTGCTGACCGTGGTCTCGGACCGCTCCGAGTTCATCGAGGGCAGCATCGCCGAGGTCCGGAACACGGCGATCCTCGGCGGCATCCTGGCCGTCATCGTGCTCTATCTGTTCCTGCGCAACCTGGTCACGACGCTGTTCGTGGCCGTGTCCATTCCCATCTCGCTGCTCATTACGTTCGCGCCGCTGTCGGCCGCCTCCGTGTCGCTCAACATCATGTCTCTGGGCGGTCTGGCTCTCGGCATCGGCATGCTCGTCGACTCCTCGATCGTCGTGCTGGAGTCCATCTTCCGGTGCCGCGAGGAGGGCGACGACCTGGTCGCTTCGGCGATCCGGGGCGCGAAGGAGGTCCGTTCGGCGGTGATCGCCTCGATCCTGACCTCCATCGCCGTCTTCCTGCCGATGGTGTTCGTCGAGGGAATCGCCGGCCAGGCGTTCGGCGACCTGGGCCTTGCCGTCGTCATCTCGCTGCTGGCGTCGATGGCCGTTGCGCTGGCGTTCATCCCGATGCTCGCCAGCCGCCGCGGCTGGACGCTGCCGGAGCGCGGCGGTACAGCCGCCCGGCTGCGGCGCTACGCGGCGTGGGAGGCGTTCCGCCGGGATGCGGCGGCGCTGCTCGATTGGGCACGGTCGCGGAATCCTCTGGTCGGCTGGTCCGGTCTCGCGCTCGCGCTCGCGTTCGTCAGCGTCCGGCTGGTCGTGGGCAGCGTGCTGGAGCTGGTCGCCAAGGCGATTCTGCTCCTGCTGGCCGGTCTGGCGTTCCTGGTCGTGCGCCTGATCGGGCCGGTCCTGGTCAAGGCGTTCACCTGGCTGAGCCGGGGTCCGCTCATCGTCGTGCGGCGCCTGCTCGACTGGCTCAGCGGGGTCTATCCCGCGCTTCTCGACCGGTCCCTGCGGTTCCCCGTCGCGGTCGTGGCGGTGGTGGCGGTCACACTGTGGAGTTCCTGGTGGCTCCTGGGACGCCTCGACAGCGAGCTGCTGCCCGAGGTGCGCCAGGGCGAGTTCACGATCGAGGTTTCGTTGCCGGTGGGTACGCCGCTGGTCGAGACCGAGCGCACCCTGGCCGCGGTCGAGAGCGCGATCCTCGAGGAGGAGCGCCACATCGAGCGCTTGCTCGTGACCTACGGCTACGACGTGACGAACACGCAGCGTTCGGACGAGGGCGAGCACAGCGCGCGGTTCAAGGTGTTGCTCGGACCGGTTCAGCCGGGGGTGGAGGACGAGATCGTGGAGCGGCTGCGGCGGCGCTTCGAGTCGGTTCCGGACGCTTCCTCGCGGGTCTCGCGGCCGGTGCTGTTCAGCTTCAAGACGCCGATCGAGGTCGAGGTCCATGGCGAGGATCTCGATCGCCTCCAGGAGTACGGTGACCGCGTGCGCGACCTGATGGCGGGGATGCCCGAGCTCGCCGATGTCGAGACGACGTTGAAGCGCGGCGCGCCCGAAGTGCAGATCGTCTACGACCGGGCGATCCTCAACCGCTACGACCTCCAGACCTCGGTGGTCGCCCAGATGGTGCGCAACCAGATCGAAGGCTTCGAGGCGACCCTCTACAACCTGCGGGACCGGCGGATACCGATCGTGGTCCGCCTCGCCGAGGAGGACCGCCGCTCGACGGACCAGTTGAACGGCCTGGTCGTGAACCCGGGCGGCGAGCGGCCGATTCCGCTCCACGCGGTCGCCGACGTCGCCGTGGGCGAAGGGCCGTCCGAGGTGCGGCGTATCGACGGCAAGCGGGTGGCCGTGATCGAGGCCAACCTGGGCGCCGCTTCGCTGGGGCGCGCCGTGGAGCGGATCGAGGACGTGCTGGCCGACGGAATCGAGTGGCCGGCCGACATGGGCTTCCTGGTCGGCGGTCAGAGCCAGGAGTGGCAACGCTCGAGCGCCAGTCTCTGGCTGGCTCTGGGGCTGTCTGTGTTCCTGGTCTACGTGATCATGGCGGCCCAGTTCGAGTCCCTGCTGCACCCGCTGGTCATCATGTTCTCGATCCCGCTGGCGTTCTTCGGGACCCTGGCCACCCTCTTCCTGCTGGACGTCAACCTCTCGATCGTCGTCTTCCTCGGCATGATCATGCTGGCGGGGATCGTCGTGAACAACGCGATCGTCCTCGTCGACTACATCAACCGGCTGCGCGCGCGCGGCCTGCCTCGCCGGCGGGCGATCGTCGGCGCCGGCCTGGTGCGGCTGCGGCCGATCCTGATGACCACCGCGACGACCACGCTCGGCCTGCTGCCGATGGCGCTGGGACTCGGCCAGGGCGCCGAGATCCGCACCCCGATGGCGCTGGCCGTGATCGGCGGCCTGGTCGCCTCGACGGTGCTGACCCTGATCGTCGTGCCGACGGTCTACGAGATCTTCGAGCGGCTGCGGGAGGCGCTGTCGTTCTCTCGCACGCGGGTCGCCCGGCCGGCGCCCGCCGCCGCCACGACCGAGGCGGCCGGACCGGCTGGAGCGGTGGCGCCGCAGGTGAGCCGCCCATGATCCCCGGCGGGCTCGGCAGGTCCCTGCCCCGTCTTTCCCTGGAGCGCCGCATCGGCGTCCTCGTGGTCGTCGGCGCGGTCCTGGTCATGGGGCTGGTCGCGGCTCTGTCGCTGCCGATCGAGCTGATCCCGTCCGGCTACAGTTCGCCCTTCCTGCGGGTGACCGTCCCGTGGCGCGACGCGCCGCCGCAGGAAGTGCTGGACAAGGTCACGATCCCGCTGGAAGAGGAGCTGGCGACGATCCGCGGCCTTGAGAACCAGTTCTCGTTCTGCGCCGTCGGCTTCAGCCAGGTCTTCCTGAGCTTCGCGCACGGGACGGACATGGACGTCGCCTACCGCGAGGTCCGGGATCGGATCGAACGCGCCCGGGCACGCCTGCCGGAGGACGTCCAGCAGGTCTTCATCCGCAAGGACGACGACACGCAGATGCCGGTGGCGATGGTCGGTCTCCTCGTCGACGAGGGGACGGTCGACACGTACAACCTGATCCAGAACGAGGTCATCCTGAAGCTGGAGCGGGTTCCCGGCGTGGCATCGGTCGACGCCCAGGGCCTGATGGAGCGGGAAGTGCTGATCGAGCTCGACCGGCAGCGGGTCGAGGCAGCGGGCCTCAACATCTTCGAGATCGCCCAGGATCTGCAGTCCGACTACTTCACCCTGGCGTCGGGCAACGTCCGCGCCGGCGACCGCAAGCTGCTCCTGCGGTCGGTGGCGAGGTATCCGGCGCCCCAGAACGTCCGCGACATGCAGATCACCGAGACGGTGCGGCTCGGCGACATCGCCTCCGTGCGCTACGACGTGCCTGACGACGAGTTCAGGGTGCGGGTAAACGGCCTCCCCGCATACGCGATCCAGGTGCAGAAAGAAGGCGAGGCGAACGCGCTGGAGGTGGCCCGCGAGGTCGAAGCCGTGGTGGAGGAACTGGCGGCGAATCCGCGCCTCGGGGCAATCGAGGCGGACGTGATCATGAGTTCGGGCGAGATCATCCGCGAGTCGATGGGAGTGCTCCTCTCGAGCGGCCGGATCGGGGCGATCTTCGCGGTGATCGTGCTCTTCTTCTTTCTCCGCCGGCTGCGGATGAGCCTGATCATCGCCTTCTCGATCCCGCTCTCCATGGTCGTGGCGGTGGTCGCGATGTACTTCTTCGGCGAGACCTTCAACGTGATCTCGCTGCTCGGGCTCATGATCTCGGTCGGGCTCCTGGTCGACAACTCGGTCGTGGTGGCCGAGAACATCCACCGCCTGCATCAGAGCGGCGTGGCGCGCCGTCAGGCGGCGCTTCAGGGGGCCGGGGAGATCGCGCTGGCGATCACCACCGCCACCCTGACCACCGTGATCGTCTTCCTGCCGGTCTCGCTGGTGGACGGCCAGGGTCAATTCATGCTGCTTCGGCTCGTGATCCCGATCACCGTCTCCCTGCTCGCTTCCCTGGTGGTGGCGCTGGTCGTCGTTCCGCTGGCGGTCTACGTCACACTGCCGTCGCGGTCGCCCGGAGAGGCGGGACCGTTGCGCCATGCCCGGAACGCTTCGAACGTCGTCCTGCGAGGGGCCTACGAGGCGACCTTCGGCTTCCTGAATCGCCTCTATCGGGCGATGCTGGCCTACGGGCTGCGCCGGCGGCTCGACGTCGTCCTCCTCCTCGTGGCGGCGATGGCGCTGACCCAGGTCGCCGCCAGCGGCCGGCTCGAGGTCGTTGCCATGTCGGAGGACGACCAGGCGTTCTTCAACGTCGAGGTCCGGTTGCCGCGGAACATGTCGTTCGACGAGACGATCGAGTACTTCGCGCGGGCCGAGGAGAAGATCGATGGCCTGCGCGACGAACTCGGCCTCGAGTACCTTGTCTTCTTTCACGAGCGCACCTGGGGCCAGATCCAGGGGATCATGGCGACCGGCGCCGACCTCAAGATGCGCGAGGTCACGGAGCGGGTGATCGACCTGATGCCCGAGATACCGGGCGTGCGCTTCCACACGGGCTTCGCTTCGGAGCAGGAAACGACCGACAAGGCGCTCGAGACGCTGACGCTGTTCGGCGAGGACGCCGAGGTCCTGGAAGAGGTGGCGACCGGCGTCGAGGACCGGCTGGCGCGCGTCCCGGGCGTGCTGGCCGTCAAGAAGTCGGCCGACGAGGCCCCGAACGAACTCGCGCTGGTCCTGGACAGGGATCTGGCCATGCGCCAGCAGGTCAACCCGCAAACACTGGCGGTGATGGTCGGCTATGCGCTGCGCGGCCAGGCGCTGCCGCGGATCTACTACGGCGGCCGCGACATCCCCGTACGCATCCGTTTCGAGGAGGAGGACCGCCAGAGCCTCGCCGAACTCCGCGACTTCTCGGTGCCGGCCGAAAGCGGCGAGGCGCTCGCCATCGGGACCCTCGTCGACGTGCGCCAGCAGCCGTCCGCGACCCGGATCTCGCGCCGCGACAAGCAGACCGCGCGGCGGATCACGGTCGAGCTCGAAGAGGGCCGGGAGACCGAGGCGCGGCGGGCGGTACGCGCCGTCGCCGCACAGACCGACCTGCCCGAGGGTGTGGCCTGGGCGCGGCTGGTGCGCAACGTGGCCGCCGAGGAAACCCGGAACCTGATGATCGCGGCGCTCATGTCGATCGCCTTCGTCTACCTGCTGATGGGCTTCCTGTTCGAGAGTTTCGTGCTGCCCGTGGCGATCCTGGTCACGATTCCGCTCGCCAGCATGGGAGTCACCTGGATCCACCTGATCGCCGGCCGCGACCTCGACTTTCTGGGCCTGGTAGGGCTCATCATCCTGATCGGAGTCGTCGTCAACAACGGGATCGTGCTGCTCGATTCGGTGAACCGGCTGCGCGCCACCGGCATGGAGCGGACCGAGGCACTCCTGGAAGCCGCCAACCGCCGCTTCCGGCCGATCATGATGACCGCGCTGACCACGATCGGCGGCATGGTGCCGCTGCTCTTCGGCCAGCCGACCCAGATGGGTCTGAGCTACAAGAGCTTCGCGCTGACGCTGATCGGCGGTATGGCCGCCGCGACCCTGCTAACCCTGCTCGCGGTGCCCGTGTTCTACACGCTGATCGAGGACGGCCGGGCCTGGCTGGGGCGGACGCTTGCCGGCGCGCTCGTCCCGAGACGGAAGGCGCCCGTCGGTTCCCCCGGCGCCTAGCCGGCGCCCGCTGGGTGCGCGGGTCTTCTGACCCGCTGCCGCCGGAGGCGGCTTCGAGACGCGCCGGCCGTCAGGCCGGCTCCGCTTTGGCTGCAACGCTGTTATAGTCCCGCTCCACACAGCGACAGGTAGCTCTCTCCGGTCAGGGCAGCCGTGGGTTCGGACGGTCCCGAAGGGCCTCCGAAGCTCTTTGTTCACTCCGATTCCTCCGGCCTGGCCGTCCCGGGGAGTCGGATGAACCTTCACCCTTAGTGGCTGGCCAGCCACTAAGGACAAGGAGGATCGGCTCATGAAACGTACCCTGGCACTGCTTGGAACCCTCGTGCTCTTCGGCCTGGCGCCGCCCGTTGCCGCGGACAGTCCTGAAACCGGGATCGTCCTTGGCAGGACGGTGGACACGAACGGAGACCCCATGCCAGGGGTGACGGTGACGATCGCTGGCGACCGCGGCGAGAAGGTGGCGATCACCGGTGCCGAGGGCGGCTACCGTTTCGCCCTGCTGACGCCGGGTAGCTACACCGTCCGAGGGACGCTCGACAACTACGGCTCGGCCGAGACGAGCGTCAACGTGGCTCCGGGCGGCCGTTCAGAGATCGTGTTGACGATGGCCCTCCAGGCGGCGGGCGAGATCACGGTCACGGCCGAGACGCCGCTGATCAACAAGTTCGAGGTCACCTCCGCCGGCTCCATCTCGTCGAATGTCGCGTCGAACGTCGTCGGCGTCAATTCGAACTACTTTTCCAACCTCCAGTTGATGCCGGGTGTCGTCTCGGATGGCGACCTGGCCGACGAGTACCCGGGCGTCAACGGTTCCCGGTGGCAGGAGGGCGCCGTTTTCGTGGACGGCGTGGACACGACCTACACCCGCCGCGGCGGGTCGCGGATGTACCTGCCTCAGGTTGGGGTCAATGAAACCTCGTTGCAGTCGACCACGGGCAGCGCCGAGTACGGTCGGGCCACTGGCGGAGTCGTCAACGTGATCACGAAATCCGGCACGAACATCATTCATGGTGAAGGCATGGTTTTCCGGCAGCAAGGGAGCTGGGTATCCGAGTACGAGAGTCACGCCGAACTGGCGGAGCGCCAGGGCTGCAGGTACCGCGCCGTGGTGAATCCACAGAACGTCCCGTTCGCTCCTTCCTGCCAGCCGGACTTCTTCAAGCGGGACGAGATGGAGAAGGACAACGCCGCCACCAACGTCCAGGCCTTCTTCGGCGGCCCGTTGGTGCGGAACAAGCTGTGGTTCGCGGCGTCGATCGCGGAAACGAACAGCTTCCAGACCCAGGAGCTGTTCAGCGGCGACATCGTGGACAACAGCGTCTACGTCCGGGGCCGTCTGTTGAAGCTCGACTACCAGCCCAACGCGTCGAACAGCCTGCAGTTGAACTACAACGCCTCTCCGCTCGACGTCACCTTCGTACTGGGCGACTTTCCGGCGGACCGCTACAGCGCTACGCCGCACGAGTTCGGCGGTGAACTGATCACGGGTAGCTGGAACTGGAGCGCGAGCCAGGACGTCTTCATGGAGTTCAAGCTCTCCTCCCATGACTCCAGCGAGCACAAGCGTCTCAACGCCGGCACGGGCTTCGACTTCGAGTCCGCTCTGGCGGAGAAACAGCAGGACCCGAGGTATCCGGCGAACAACCTGGGCCCCCACAGTCCGGGCAACAACGTGCATGGCTACATCGGCTATCGGAGCGGCGAATGGCATCTGTTCAATGGCTGGCTGCTCGACAACGGTTTCGGTCTGAACGACTATCCGCGGGACCAGGCGAACGTCAGGATGACGTGGTTCGCGAGCGAGAGCCACGAGGCCCTGTTCGGCCTCGATTGGCAGGAAGTCGGTTGGGAACAGGACCTGCAGCGGAACAACGTCTACTTCGGACGGGAGTTCAACCCCGCCACCCCCACCGGCTTCGATGACTGCGGACTGATCAACTGGCCGACGACGACCTACTACTGCCACTACGAGGACTACAACCCGCCTGATCTCGAAGGAGCGGAACGCCTGCGCGGCACCCGCTCCTCCAACTTCGCCGCCTTCGCGCGTGACCGGTTTACGGCCGGGGATCACTGGAGCTTCAACCTCGGTTTGCGGTGGGAGAACCAGATCCACAAGAACGACGTGCGGCGGACGGTCGTCGACTCGCAGAGCATCTCACCGAGGCTGCTCGCGTCCTACGACATCAAGCGCGACGGCAGGATGGTGGTCCACTTCAACCTCGCCCGGGCCTACCAGCACCTGAACCAGGAGTTGGTCAACAACTACCTCCTGGAGGGCTGGAACGGCACGAACGCCTACGACCGCATCGTCTACTGCGCGCCGATCGACGCCCTCTACATCCAGGTCTGCAACGGTCCCGGGTACACCGGCTTGCTCGGCAAGCTGCGGCCGGGCGAGATGTACCGGCAGATCGACGCCGGGGCCATCCCCGCGGTGAACATCGAGCCGTACTACAAGGACGAGATGAACGTCAGTTACAGCTGGAACCTGGGAGCGCGGAGGCAGTGGTTCTTCCAGGCCACCGCGATCCACTGGGAGTACAAGAACTCGATCGGGACCACCGAGCAGCGGTTGCCGAACGGCGACTACTTCCGGTTCACCGAGAACTACAAGGACTACGAGCGCGTGCTCGGCGCCCTGGGAGTGGTAGACCCGGCGGTCATGGCCAACTTCGAGGAGGGCAAGCGCACTTACGAGTCACTGCAACTCCAGTTGAACAAGGTGTTCCGGAACGGCTGGGCGTTGGGCAACAACTTCACCTACGCGGATGCCAAGGGGCACTACTGGGGAGGCCTCTTCGACAACACGAACTCGGACTACGGCCGCAACCTGGACGTCGTCCTGAACGAGGGACACATCAGGAATTGCGAAGGCCAGCAGTTGATCCGCAACGGCGGACAGCCCGTGATCGGCGCGGACGGTCAGGAACTGGTTCGGAAGTACCCGTTGGACTGTCAGGCGGCGCTCGGAGGGTTCCTGGGCCAGCCCCTGTCGACAATCAACCGCTACGGCACGGTGCACGAGAACAACAAGTACATCTGGAACACGTGGGGCTTCAAGACCTGGCAGATGGGCCAGAGCGGCCACAGCTTCGTCCTTGGCGGGTCCTTCCAGTGGCGGTCCGGCAAGCCGTGGCAGCGGGTCGAGGGAGCGTCCCTCGGTGACCCCTGCGACACCGAGTTCTGGGAACCGGGCTTCGAGCTCACCTGCGATCCCACCCAGTTCCTGGTCGACAGCGGAACGGGTCTCTATCTCGAACCGCGCGGCTCGCGCGACGCGTTCAACTCGACGTGGAGCGCGAACATGACCGTGATGTACAACTTCCCGCTCGGATGGAGGGATGACTTCAACGGCTACGTGCGGGTCGACGCCACGAACATCACGGACAACCAGGAGCTGCTCCGGATCAACAACGGCGGCGAGGTCAGCGCCTCCCGCTACATCGGTTGGCAGCGCCCGCGTCGCTTCGTGGCGACGGTCGGCCTGCGGTTCTAGGCTGACGGCAGGCGTCCGGTCGCGGCGCTTCCAGGCCCGCGACCGGACTGCCGCCATTTGGGACCGACGGTCCCGCCCCTGGCCAGAATCTCGCCGCTGAGCGGGTCGTAGAGCGCTGCCAGGAAGCGGTGCGTGCCTTTGCGGATAGGCAGTTCCGTTTCGTAGACGAAGGTCTCTCCCGGAGGCGGTGCCTCGGAGTAGCGAATCGGGATCCTGGTGCCGAGGTTCTTCGAGCGGTCGCCGTGCCGGTCGACCACGGAGATCCGGAACTCCACGTCGTTCGTCCACTGGCCGTCGATGGGCAGTAGCGTCAGATCATCGACGGGAATCGTGACCCACGTCGGCACGAGGAACTTCCTGAACCCTGCTTTCCGCGGCGTGCCGAAGTGCACTTCCAGGACGTTCTTGCCGGGCAGGCCGCCGAACATCAGTGAACCCTCGACCAGCAATGTGAACTCGGTGCTCCTCGACATGTCCCGGTAGTGCTGGCGGGAGCGGACTCGCAAGTCCCTGCGGCCAGGAAGGCGGACTTCGATGTCGTGGAGCGCGTCGTTCTCGCCGCGCGGTGGGTTGAAGCCGAGCCAGTAAAAGGAGCGCGTATCGGCCACCGTCTCCGCGAGCGCGACCTTCCGGTAGAAGTTGATCATCGCCCTTCCGCCGGTCTCATGGGCGAGAAACCAGAGCGCCGCCTCCTGGGCTTCCTCCGAGTTGCCCATCGTGAGCGCGCCTGTCGGATCAATGCCGAACGTGGGGCGCAGGCCGACCATGTCCACGGGGTAGACGGTGTAGCCGACGCGATTCGCGGCTGTTACGAGCGGCTGGTAGACGTTGCCGACGCTTTCCCTGCACGTTCCGTCCTCCCAGAACGATGAGAACTCCCAGGAACGGCTCGGCGAGCAGAAGGTCTCTACCAGCAGAAGCATCACCTTGCGGCCCGGGACGTCGGCGAGACTGCGGATGCTGGCGGTGGCGGCCATGACGGTCCGCCGGATCTGATCCGTGCGATCACCCAGATCGAGCATGCGCATCAGGCCGAGGGCCTTGCGCTCCCGCGCGCGCTGAATCGCGTCCCCGATCTCGTCGCGCGAGTTCGTCCAGTCCGTCAAGCGGGTGACGTTGTAGCCGTCGAAAGCCACGATGGCGACCTGGTCGGACTGGTTGAGCAGGGCCAGATCCCTCTCCAGCCGATTCAGGAAACCGTCCCGCTGGCGGCGAATGGCGAAGAGTTCGTCGATGAAGAGGAGGTAGTTCGTCCCCACCGGCTCGCCTGGCGTCAGCGAGGGTGCGTTTCCGACACCGTCGCCGTGCCTGGCGACCGCGCGGCCCTCGTCGACCTCCGTGAGGTAGTCGATCGGCACGCTCCTGCCGTCGACGAGAAGTTCGAAGTCGCTCGCCTCGAGCCCCTGAATCCGGTAACCCTCGCGGTCCGTGACGACGACTTCGACGTTGACGACCCGGACGTCGATCGTGTCGGCGAAGAGGTCGGGCAGGGGGACGTCCTGGCCCGCGCCCGGGCTCGCGGCCAGACCCAGGACGGCGAACGGGACGATGAGGAATCTCAAGGGTGCGCTCTGTTTGGGCCGGTCTGGCGCCGCTACCTCGGCCCGACGGTGCCTCGCGCCGACAGCATGTCGCCAGTCAGCGGGTCGTAGACCGCCGCGACGAAGCGGTGCTCCCGCTTGCGGATCGTGAGATCCGTCTCGAACACGTACAGGTCGCCCGGCATGGGTTCGTTCGGGATGCGCACCTGGACCTTCGCCGCCGGTGGCGCCGCCTGGTCGCCCCACTTGTTCATCAGCCGGATCCTGAACTCCAGGTCGTTCGCCCACTGGCCGTCCACCGGCAGCAGTTCCACGTCGTCCAGGCGGACGGTCACCTTCATCGGCACGTCGAGCCGCCGGAAACCCGCCTTCCTCGGCTCGCCGAAGCTCACGTCCAGCGACTCGGCGCCGGGTGAACCTCCGAGCAGCAAGGCGCCCTCGACCAGCATCCCGAGCTCCGTCGCCCTGGACATGTCGAGGTAGTGCTCCCGCGTTCGGACGCGGAGGTCGGGATGCCCGGGCAGCCGCACCTCGATGTCGTGAAGGCGGTCGTCCTCGTTGCGGGGAGGTTCGAAGCCGAGCCAGTAGTAGGAGCGAGTGTCCTCCGCGGTCTCCGCCAGGGCCTTCTTGCTGAAGGAGTTGATCATCGGAAGTCCGCCGGTCTCGTGGGCCAGGAACTGGAGGACGTTGTGGAATCGGCGCTCGGGCATGCCCCACCACGACGCGTACCCTCCGACGGCGCCCGTGAAGGCTGGCGCCGTGTGTACCGTGCCGAAGCCGGCGATCGGAGGGCCCGGCGGCCCCTGGAAGCCGGGAAGGTCGATCGGGTAGAGGCTGTAGCCGACCAGGTTCGCGGCGTTCACGAGAGGGCTGTAGAGCCGGTCCAGCGTTGCGCCGGCGGACGCCGCCGCGTACGCGGACCTGAGATTCCAGGTGTCGCCCACGGTGGCCCACCCTTCGATCAGCAGCAGCATGACCTTGCGGCCGGGTGCGTTGGCGAAGCTGCGCACGGCGCCGGCGGCGGCCATCACCGATCGCCGGGTCTTGTCGCCCCGGTCCGAACCCATGCCGTGGATGAACTCGAGGCCGTGGGTCTTGCGGTTCCTTGCCTCCAGCAGCGCGGTCCCGATGTCGGCGCGGTCGCCCGTCCAGTCCGTGATCAACGCGAGTTCCCGGCCGTCGTGGGCCACGACCGCCACGCGGTCGGCCGGGCCGAGCTGGACCAGGTCCTGTTCGAGGCGGTTCAGCACCCGGTCCCTGCGCTGCTTGATGGCGAACAGGTCGTCGATGAAGACGAGGTAGCTCGTGCCGACCGGCCCGTCGGCCGTCACCGAAGGGACGTTGCCGATGCGGTCGTCGGTGGACGCCAGCGCGCGGCCCTCGTCGATCTCCGTGAAGTAGTCGATGGGCACCGGGCTGCGGTCCACGCGGAGCTCGAAGTCCGCCGCGTCCAGGCCCCGGATCCGGTTGCCGTTCCGGTCCGTGATGACGACCTCGACGTTCACGACCCGAACGTCGATCGTGTCGGAGAAGAGGTCCGGCAGGGGACTCTCCTGTCCCCGGACGGGGACGGCCGTGACGCAGAAGGTGACAGCGACTGCGAAGCCGAGCCTCATCGAGGCTCTTCCTGCTCTGTTGGGGACCAAGACAGTGCGTTGAAGAGCAACACCCGTGCCAGAACTCGCGTTCAGCGCGGGTCCTCGATGCGGACCTGGGCGAGGCGCCGGCGGAGCTGGGCCGCCACGGGGTTGCCCGCTTCGTCGGCGAGGTCGAGCGCCTTCTCGAATTGCCGGGCGGCGGCGTCCGGCAGTCCACTGCTGGCCATCGCTTCGGCGACGTTCGTGAGCAACTGGATCAGGCCGTTGCGGGTGGGGGGATCCTGAGGCCGCGCCTGGTAGGCGCGGTCGAGGATCTCGACGGTGCGGACGACATTGCCCCGCTCGGCGCTGATCAGGGCGATGAGGAGCATCATGCTGACGTCGCCGGCGTTGGGTCGCAGGGCCTCTTCGGCCATGGCGAGGGCGCCGTTCAGGTCGCCGGTCTGGAAGAGCGCCCGGGCGAGGAAGGGAACAACGCCTTCGAGTTCCGGATGCAGTTCGTGCGCTCTGCGCGCGGCGGCGAGCGAGCCGGGCTGGTCGCCCGAGGCCGCGAGCACCTCGGCGAGAACGAAGTGAAGTTCGGGCCGCGAGGGATCGAGTTCGATGCCGGCTCGCAGCTCGCGCTCGGCGAGGTCGAGCTCGCCGTGGACGCGGTGGGCATTGGCCCGCCGCAGATGGCTGCGGGCGTTGAGCGCCAGGTCCTGAACGCTCGACCGAATCGGATCGTTGCGGTAGTTGATCCGGCCCAGCGACCGAGCGGCCGCGGCGAGCTGCTGCCCTCGCTCGCGGTCCCCGGCGCGGGCGTACGCCTGGGCCAGGGTGACCGCGAAGGAGCGGTTCTCGGGCGCGAGCTCCCGGGCCCGGGAAAGGTGCCGAACGGCGGCGTGCGCGTCGCTCGCGGCGAGGGCAAGTCGGCCCAGCCCGGCGTGAGCGTGGGCGTTGGCCGGGTCGAGGCGGGCTGCCTGCGCGTACTCGCGGTTGGCGGCGTCGAACTGCCCCGTGCGTTCCAGCGCTTCGGCGAGGCGGACTCGGCCGGGCGCGTAGTCGGGATCGAGGGCGAGGGCCGAGCGGTAGAGCGGCAGGCTGTCGGCGACGGAGCGTTCGTCGACCAGGGCGGCGAGCAGGTAAGGCCAACGGAACGTCCGCGGCGCGAGTTCGTGGGCCCGGCGGTAGGCGTCGATGGCCTCGTCGGTGAAGGTGTGCGCCTCGAGGACCATGCCGTAGCGGCCCCAGGCGTCGCCGTTTCCCGGGTCGGCGCGGAGGTCGGCCTGGAGCGAGGCGATGCGCTGGCGGACTGCGGGTTCGGCGCCGTCGAGACGGGGTGTGGGGATGTCCTGGGCGGGGAGGGCGGCGGCGCCGAGGAAGAAGGCAAGCGCGAAGCCGGCGACCTTCTCTCGCAGTTCGCTCATCTGGCCTGCCCCTCGCCGCGGACCAACGTCACGACCTGGTTGGCGGCGCCGCCGTCGAAGCGCTCCACCAAGCCGTCGGGCCAGACGACCTCGAAGCTCTCGACCGACTCGGCCGCTCCCAGGCCGAGGTGCGCCGCCGCGGGGCCGGCGGAGAGGTAGCTGCCGGGCGGCAGCGCGTGCAGGAGCCGTGGGCCGTCCGGCGTACGGACGGTGATGCGGGCGCCGATCGCCTCCCGGTTGAGGCGAGGGTCGAACGCCCGGACCTGCAGCCAGTTCGCGGCCTTCGGTCCGTCGCTGACGGAGTCCGTGTCGATCGTCAGGTTGCGGAGAATCCGCGGCGCTCCATCCGGGTTCGCGATCACCAGGTCGAGGTCGCCGTCCCGGTCCAGGTCGGCGGGGACGAGCGCCCGGCTGAGGGCGAGTTCGGTCCACGGCGCCCGGGCAGATACGTCGGCGAAGCGGCCTTCCTCGTTGACCAGGAGCAGATTCGGTTCGGCGTACTCGGACCAGAACGCCGGCGGGGCGCCAGCGTCGTCGGGCGGCGCCAGCGCCGACGGCCGCCGCTTGACCGCTCCGTTCGCCACCGCGAGGTCGAGATCGCCGTCGTTGTCGGCGTCGAAGAAAGCGGCGCCGAAGCCGGTCAGATCGAGGCTCGCAGCGCCCAGTTCCGCGTCGATCGTCGCGTCCTCGAAGCCGGGCAGCATGAGGTTGCGGTAGTAGGTGTTCGTCTCGGTGATCAGGTGGGTCACGAACAGGTCGAGGTCCAGGTCGAGGTCGGCGTCGCCGGCGGCGATTCCCATTCCCGCCTCGCTGTTGCCCCAGCGGTTGAACGCGGCGCCCTGGAGGACGCCGTCGTCCAGGAAGCGCCCGCCGCCCTGGTGGATCCAGAGGTTGTTCGGGTCGGCGTCGTTCGCGACGTAGATGTCGATCTCGCCGTCGTGGTCGAAGTCGGCGGCCACAACGCCGAGCCCGGCGTCCTCGGCCGCCGTGATCCCGGCGGCAGCGCTCACGTCCTCAAATCCGCGGCCACTCAGGTTGCGTAGCAGGACGTCGCTCAGGCCCTCGAACTCGGTCGGCCCGCAGAAGTCCCGCCGACCGCCGTGCTGGGAGCAGACGCGCTCCGGGTCGAAGGCGACGTAACGGGCGACGTAGAGGTCGAGGTAACCGTCGCGGTCGACGTCGAGCAGCGCGGCGGACGAGGACCAGCCGGCAACGGCCGCGTTCCAGGCCGCGGAGCGATCGGCGAACACGCCCTTGCCGTCGTTGAGGAAGAGGCGGTCCGGGCCGACGCGGGTGAGGTAGAGGTCGAGGTCGCCGTCGTTGTCCAGGTCGCCGACGGCGCAGCCCATGCCGTCGCCCTCGAGACCGGCGGCCGCCGTGGCGTCCGTGAAGTGGCCGTCATCCTGCTGGACGTAGAAGCGGTTGCCGCCGGCCGCCGGGGCGATGACGTACAGGTCGAGATCGCCGTCGCCGTCGGCGTCGAACACCGCCAGGCCGCCGCCCATCACCGCCGGCATGGGGTAGGTCGAGTCCGTGCCGCTCGGCAGGACGTAGTCGATGCCGCTCTCGGCCGTCACGTCGACGAAGCGAACCGCGGGAGCAGTCGCCCCGCTGGCAAGCGGCGCTTCAGCCGGCGTCACATCGGCGTCGGGCGGCGCCGCACAGCCAGGCGCGATAGCCAGAACCAGGCCCGCCACCGCGCCCGGAGGCGAGCGAGGCGCCCGCGTTCCCACGGGCGTTACTGCCAGGCTCCCTGGTTCGCACCGACGATGGCAAGGCCCAGCAGCAGGCCGACATGGATTCCGACCATGTAGCCCCCGCCCATGTCCATCATCAACACAGCCATGGGCAGGACGCTAACGCAAAGCCAACCGTGTTACCAGACCCCCCATTCGCACCATCCGATGTCAATCCGACTGCGGACCGATGAGGTACTCACCACGGCTCGACGGAACGTTTACGTTGCCGGCGTGCTGGTCGGCGGGATCTACCAGCGCACCCTGACCTCGAGTTGCACGGCGTGATCGGGCGGTTCGCCGAGGCCTTCGCGGCGCAGCGCCTCGATGCCGAGCGACAGTTCCGGCTCGTCGGCGTCGGGAGCCGGCTCAAGTCGCCAGCCGAGGCCGATCTCGCGAGCGCCAAGGGAGACGCCGTAGCCGACGTGCGGGGTGCCGACGAAGCGTCCCCGCAAGGCCGGCAGGCCGTAGCCCATCTCCGCCGACCAGCGGGCCGCACCCGCGCCGCCGTGGCGCAGCGTGAGCGGATCCTGCGCGAACAGCACATCCAGACCGCCTGTGGCCTGTCCACCGACGTCCTGGCGCAGCGCCAGCGACAGGCCGCGCGCGGAATCGGGCCTCGGGTCGTAGGCCAGGGAGGTCGAGAAGCCCCGGTCGCGCATGGCGCCGTCCTCGTGGGAGATGAGCGTTCGTCCTTCGAGGTCGAGCTTCAGTCCGAGCCGCGGCGCGGTCAAGGCGACTCCGCCCCCGATCTCCATGCCGAGCCCGGTCTCGGCATCGCCGCCGACATGGCGCGCGCCGATCTCGATCCTCGGCGCCAGGGCGCCGCCGCCCGGCAGGGCGAATCGCCGACTGCCCTCGATGCCCAAACGCAGGCGGCTGACGCCGGAGTCCGTGGCCACAAGGTCGTGGGCGCGGTCCGAGCCGGTGCGTGCCCACAGGGCGTCGGACACCACC
>JAJDZH010000223.1 GCA_022824725.1 Thermoanaerobaculia bacterium
CGAAGCCACCCGGCGGCAGATGGTGGAGAAGTCGCAGACGCTGCCTGCAAGTTGGAATTCCGAACTGCGCCGTGCCGTGCAGGCGGTGATGGCCCATTACGAGGGCTCGGTGTCGGCGCACCCGCGCATGTACCGCCCCCAAGACCCGAAGGAAGGACAGACAGCATGAAAGGTTTCCTGCATTTGCTGGCAGGTGGAGTCGCCCTACTGGCACTGGCGGCCTGCGTGATTCCGCCTGTGCCGGAGCCGGAGTTTGGCATTGTCCACGGCCCTCCCTCCCGTGCTTTTGTGGACGCCACCCGCAGTGCGGGAATCGAGGCGGTCCACCGAGGCGAGTTCGCCATGGACGGGGTAGAGGGCTATCTGGGCGTGGGACAGGCTTGGGGCGACTATGACAACGACGGTTGGGTCGACCTCTACGTGCTGAACCTGGGCGCCAACCAGCTCTGGCGCAACGAGGGCGACGGGACGTTCAGCGACCGGACCGAAGCAAGCGGCGCCGCCGATCCGCGCTGGAGCGTCGCCGCGGCGGCCGCCGACTACGACGGCGACCTCGATCTCGACCTGTTCGTCGTGAACTACCTCAACTTCTCCCTGGCCACGCACAAGACCTGCCTTACCGAGCGGGGAGAGGTGGACTACTGTCTGCCGAGCGCCTATCAGCCGGCGCCCGACGCCCTGCTCGTGAACGACGGCTCCGGACGTTTCGGAGATGCGACGGTCGCGGCCGGTCTGGCCGCGGCGCGGCCCGGCAACGGGCTGGGCATCCTCGCCGCCGACCTCGACGGCGACCGGAGGCTCGACTTCTATGTCGCGAACGACCTGATGCCGAACCACCTCTGGCTCAACCGCGGCAACGGCGAACTGGTCGAGGACGGGCTGATCAGCGGCGCCGCTCTCAACGCGGACGGCGAAGCCGAGGCGAGCATGGGCGTCACGGCGGGCGATTACGACGGAGACGGCGATCCCGATCTGTTCCTGACCCACTTCCACCGCGAGACGAACACGCTCTACCGGAACGATTCGCAACCGGGCTCGGCGCAGTTCCGGGATCGCACGAACGCGACCGACCTCGGCCGGCCGAGCTGGGACGCGACCGCCTTCGGCACCGCCTTCGTCGACCTGGACAACGACGGCTGGCTCGACCTCGCGGCGGTCAACGGCGCCGTCACGTTCGCCGCCGGAAGGCCGCGCACGAAAGACGATCCCTTCCCCCTGGATCAACCGAACCAGGCCTTTCTGAACGTGGCCGACGGCGCCGGCGGACGCCGCTTCGAGCCGGCGGCCGCCGGGTTGCTCGACGGCGAGACCCCGTTCGTCAGTCGCGGCCTGGCCGCCGGCGACGTGGACAACGACGGCGACACGGACCTGGTCATCACGAACAACAACGGTCCCGCCCGGCTGCTGCTCAACCAGGCCGGGACGGAGGGCGACTGGATCGGGGTGGCGCCGGTGCTCGGCGCCGCACGCGGCCGCCGGCCGGCCTCGGGCGTCACCGTGCGCGTGCACCGCGCGGGAGCGCCGCCGCTCGTCCGGCTTGCCGGGGGCGGCGGCAGCTACGCCTCCTGGGGCGATCCCCGCGTCACGGTTCCGGCGGGTGGCCCCAAGGTCGACCGCATCGAAGTCCAGTGGACGGACGGGACGACCGAGGAGTGGCCGGCGCCCCCGCCCAGGGCCTACACTTCCCTGGTTCGCGGCAGCGGCGAACGAAGCGGCGAACAGGAAGACGACGCACCATGACGAAGCCAGTCCGTCTCCATGGCGCCGCCCTCGTCATCGCGCTTCTCTTGCCTCCCACGGTCGCCGGTCTCCACGCGCAGGATGCGGCAGCGCCCACTCTGCTCCCGGTGCCCGAAGTCGACCTGCGCGGGGTCGATGAAGCGGTGCGGGACCAGATCGACCAGCAGCGCGGACTGCTCGAGGAGGCGCTCGCCCGCGGGGCGGAGACGGACGCCGACGCCGAGCAACTGGGCCTCCTGTTCGGCGACGCGGGCCAGCTCTACCTGGTCTACGACCTGCTGCCGGCCGCCAGAGCCTGCCTCGCCAACGCGGCGGCTCTTCAGCCCCGGAACTTCCGCTGGCGCTATCTCCTCGGCAGCGCCGCGGAGCACCTGGGAGAACTCGAGGAAGCGGTCGAGGCCTACGACCTGGCCAGGACGCTGCGTCCCGACGACCCGGCGACCGCCATCCGCCTCGGCCGCGTGCATCTGGAGCTGGGACGGTACGAGGAGGCCCGCGGCCACTATCGGCACGCCCTCGCACTGCCCGGATCCGCGGCCGCGGCTCACTTCGGTCTCGGCCGCGTCGCCTTTGAAACCGAGGACCCGACAACGGCGCTCCAGCACTTCCAGACGGCCCTGAGGGAGCAGCCCCGGGCGGACTCGCTCCACTACCACATCGCCCTTGCCCATCGCGCGCTAGGCGACGACGCGGCGACGCGCGCCGCGATGGAGCTCAGGGGCGAGGCCCCGGTGGCTTTCGCCGATCCGATCGCCGCGGAGATCAAGGAATCGGCGACCGGCATCGGGGCCCAGTTGCTGCTCGGCCGCGTCGCGCTGGCGGCGAACGCGTTCGAGACCGCCGAGGAGCGGTTCCGCGAGGCGGTTCGCGACTATCCCGAGAGCGCGGCGGCGAAGAGATCGCTGGCGGCGGCGCTGGAGGGCATGGGCCGGCGGGCGGAAGCCGCCATGTGGTACCAGGAGGCCCTGAACCTGAACCCGAACGATGTCGGGCTCCTGTTCCGGACCGGGCTGCTCTACAACAGCGAGGGCCGCTACCAGGCCGCGGCCGAGCGGCTCCGGCGCGCGGTCGAGATCGAGCCCTCGTTCGGGCCGGGATGGGTGGAGCTGGCAAGGAGTCTCGGCGAGACGGGCGACCACCTGGAAGCCGCGGAGGCTCTGACCCGCGCACTCGAACTGGCCCCGGACGATCGCAATCTCCGCTTCCACCGGGCAGGCAACTACCGCCTTGGCGACCGCCGGGAACTCGCACTTCGCGAGTTCGAGTCCCTGCTGGCGGACTTCGGATTCGATCGTGAGATCGTCCTGCTGCTGGGCCGAATCGAGCAGGAACTCGGCCGGCCCGCCTCGGCCGCGCGGCGCTTCGAGCAACTGGTCGAAGCCGGAGCCGAACCGCCCCTGTTGAGCCAGGCCCACTTCGAGCTCGGCAACATCCGCACCCGGCAGGAACGCTACGAGGAAGCGCTCCCCCACTACCAGCGGGCGATCGCGGCCAACCCGACGCTGAAGGAGGCGTACTTCAACCTGGGGACGGCGCTCGGCCGGCTGGGAATGTTCACCGAGGCCGCCCTCGCCGCGCGCCGCGCGCTCGAACTCGACCCCGGCGACAGCAGGACCCGGGCGGCCGAGGTCACCGCCCTGCTGCTCGCCGGCGAAGACGCCCGGGTCCGCCTGATGCTGGAACAGACGCTCGAGCTTCCCGACCAGGGCGGCAGCGGTTTCTTCGCCGTCCTCCTCGCGGAGGTCCTGGCCGCCTCCGAAGACGACTCCGTGCGGGACGGAGCGATGGCCCTGAACCTGGCCAGGGACCTGTTCCAGCGCGCCCAGACCCCGGCCCACGGCGCCGTCGTCGCCCTCGCCTACGCCGAGACCGGCGATTTCGAACAGGCCGTCGTCTGGCAGCAGCGCCTGATCGACAACCTGGAACGCGCCGGCGCCGCCGCGGCGCTGCCGGATGCCCGGGAACGGTTGGCCGCGTATCAAGCCGGGCGGCCGATTCGCGCGCCCTGGCGACGCTGACGCGCCGCGGCTTGGCGCCGGCAGCGTGGCGGCGGCGTGGCGGGACTTGCTGCCGCGCGGTGACTGAGGTTGCTGCCGCCTCGGCCAGGACCGGAGGGAAGGGGTCCCAGCGGACGCTCGCACTTCCTGAGTAGATGGGAGGTGGGTGCTCGCTCCGGTCGGCTGCGCTCCGGCTGGGCGTCGGCCTATGGCAGGGCGTCGGCCGTCGCTTGCCGACAGCCCGCTGGGACCCCTTCCCTCCGGTCGTGGCCGAGGCTGGGGGCGTTCAGTCTGGCTCTATGTCGCACCGGGTGTGTCGGTGCGCCGGCCTTCTGGCCGGCATCCGCTCACCGTGCGCCTACCCGGAGCGCCGATGCTCCGGACGATTACAGCAGGAGGACAGGCCATGCCGCCAGCAGTGCTCTGGGTGCGCGGGTCTTCTGACCCGCCTCTGGCGCAGACGCGAAGCGGCGAAGCCAGAGGGAAACGCCGCAGGCCGCAGGCCGGCGACCTTTGTCAGACCGCCCGCTCGTACCGGCCGGGCTGGTCCTCGACAACCTTGCCCTCTTCGACCAGGGCATCCAGGTGCGCCCGCAGTGAAAAGGCGGCCGGGCCGTGGAGCTTGGGATCGATGTCGGCGTAGATGCGTTCGACCATCTCGGGGATCGTGGCGACGCCGGCGGCGATCGCTTCGAGGGCCTGGTCGGTCCGTTGCTGGCGGTGGCTGTGGATCTCGCGGATCCGGTCGAGCGGGGGTTTGATCGACTCGCCGTGACCGGGGTGGAGGACTTCGATGCCGCCGTCCTGGCCGAGTTCGAGGAGCCGTTCGAGGGAGGCCATGTACTGGTTCAGGTTGCCGTCGGGAGGGGCGATGATCGA
>JAJDZH010000051.1 GCA_022824725.1 Thermoanaerobaculia bacterium
CCGCCTACGAGGCCGATCCCGCGGGCTGGCGGCGGCCCGAGTTCGATCGAACCCTGGCGCCTCTGGCGAGTGTCGCCTCGGGCGAGGAACGGATCCTGCTGCCGGGTTCGAGCGCGGTCGAGATCGACCGGGCGCTCCGCCTCGCCGAGGAACTCGCTCTCGACTTCACGCTCTACGGCGGCCAGGAGGGTTACCGGCGGGCCGCTGAACTCGCGGATGCCGGCGTGGCGGTGCTGGTCGACGTCGACTGGCCGGAGCCGCTGCCCGAGCGTGACCGGGATCCGGACGCCGACCGGCCGCTCCGCGAGATTCTCCACGAGCGGCTGGCGCCGACGACACCGGTCGAACTGGCCGAGGCCGGCGTGCCGTTCGCGCTCAGTTCCGGCAGCGCGAACGGTGCGAACGACTTCCTGGCGGGCGTGCGCCGGGCGATCGAGGGCGGCCTCGAACCGGCCGGGGCGCTGGCTGCGCTCACCCGGGACGCGGCGGCGGTCCACGGCCTGGACGACCGGATCGGCACGGTAGCCGCGGGAATGGCGGCGGACCTCGTGCTGGCCGACGGCTACCCATGGCAGGAGTCGACGCGGGTCGAGGCGGTGTTCATCGACGGCGTCCGGTACGCCGTCTCCGACGGCGCAGAGGCCGAAGACGACGCCGAGGACGGCGAGAGCGCCCAGGAAGCCGAAGCGGCCGGAGAGCCGGAGGAGGAGCGGCCGCGCGGACGCCGCGGTCCCGGTGGTCCGGGCGGTCGTCGCGGCGGGTCGAGCGAGGCGCCCGCGCCGATGCGGCTGGCCGAGGTCGCGGAGAAGTACGCGGAAGTCGCCGGCGACGGGATGGTGCCGATGACCGGTCCCTACCGCGAGGACGCCGTGCTGGCGATCGTCGGCGGGACCGTGCTCACGATGGCCGGCGAGACGATCGAGAACGGCACGGTGGTCGTGCGGGAAGGTCGCATCGCCGAGGTCGGCGCCGGCGTCAGGCCGCCGGGCGGGGCGCACGTGATCGACGCCGGGGGCGGCTACGTCACGCCGGGCATCTTCGACGCCCACTCGCACATCTCAACGGCGGGAGGCGTCAACGAAGGCAGCCTGGCGGTGACCTCGATGGCGCGGATCGAGGATGTGGTCGATCCGACCGACATCGCGATCTACCGGGCGCTCGCCGGCGGCGTGACGACGGTCAACGTCCTCCACGGCAGCGCGAATCCGATCGGCGGCCAGAACCAGTTGCTGAAGCTCCGCTGGGGCGAGAACGCGGACGGTCTGCGTTTCGAGGGCGTGCCTTCGGGCATCAAGTTCGCGCTCGGCGAGAACCCGAAGCGGTCACGGTCTTTCGGCCCGGGGCCGCGCCGCTACCCGGCGACCCGGATGGGCGTTCTCGACGTCATCCGGGAGGCGTTCACGCGGGCCGCGGAGTACCGGGACGCGTGGACGCGCCACCGCGAGGCGGAAGCCGCCGGCCGGCGCAGCCGCCCGCCCGCGCGGGATCTGGAGCTCGAGCCGCTGGTCGAGATTCTGGAGGGCGAGCGGCTGGTGCACGCCCACAGCTACCGGGCCGACGAGATCCTCCAGTTGCTGCGGCTGGCGGAGGAACTCGGCTTCCGGATCGCCACGCTGCAGCACGTGCTGGAGGGCTACCGCGTGGCGGACGAGATTGCGGCCCACGGCGCCGGCGCATCCACCTTCTCCGACTGGTGGGCCTACAAGGTCGAGGCCTACGAGGCGATTCCGCACAACCCGGCCCTGATGACGGATCGCGGCGTTCTGGTCTCGGTCAACTCGGACGACGAGGAGGAGATGCGCCACCTGAACCACGAGGCGGCCAAGGCGGTCAGGTGGGGCGGCCTCTCCGACGACGAGGCCCTGGCCCTGGTCACGATCAACCCCGCCCGCCAGTTCGGGATCGAGGACCGCATCGGTTCGATCGAGGTCGGCAAGGACGCCGATCTCGTGATCTACGACCGGCATCCGCTGAGTTCCTACGCCGTTGTCCAGACGACGCTGGTGGACGGCAAGGTCTACTTCGACCGCGAGCTGGACCGGCGCCGGCGAGAACAGTTGGCCGCTCTCGAGCAGTCCTTGACCGAGGCCACCGGCGAGAACGACGGAGACGAGCCGTGATCCGCATGCGCTGCAGGCTCGTCCGGGCGGGGATGCTGGCGCTGGCCCTGACGGCATTCGCCGTGCCGGCGGCGGCCCAGACGCTGGCGATCGAGGGCGGCATGGTGCATCCTGTTTCGGGCGCTTCCTACACCGGCACGGTCGTCGTGCGGGATGGCGTGATCGAGGCGGCCGGACCGGACGTCGCCGCGCCCGGGGATGGCGAAGTGATCGACGCCCGCGGCCTCCACGTCTATCCCGGGCTGTTCAATGCCTGGACGGTCCTCGGGCTGGTCGAGATCGACTCGGTTCCCGCCACGCTGGACCAGGCGGAGCTGGGCGACACGCCGCACCTGCTGGCGGTCGAGGGGGTTCATCCCGCGAGCGAGATCATCCCGGTGACCAGGGAGAACGGCACGACGCACGCGTTGACGGCGCCCAGCGGCGGACCCTGGGCCGGCCAGGCGTCGGTGATCCTCCTCGACGGCTGGACGGTGGAGGAGATGGAAGTCGAGAAGAGCGTCGGCGTGGTGCTCGAATGGCCGAGCCTCGAGACCCGCGAGTTCGACTTCTCGACCTTCAGCGTCCGCGAGAAGAAGTTCTCCGAAGCGAAGCGGGACTACGACCGGACAGTGGACGAGCTCGACGACTGGGTCGAGGCGGCCCGCCAGTACGACCACGCTCGCTCTAACGCCGGCTCCGCGGCGGCGGTGGAGCGGGATGACGCCCTGGAGGCCGTGGCCAGCGTGGCGCGGGGCGATCTCCCGCTGCTGGTCGTCGCGGATCGGGCCCGGGCCATCCGTGACGCCGTGGCGTTCGCGGAAGAGCACGGTCTGCGGCTCGTGGTGGCCTCGGGACGCGACGCGGCGAAGGAGGCGGACCTGCTCGCCGAGAAGAAGGTGCCGGTCATCCTGAACTCGGTCCAGGCGCTGCCGGCCGAGGAGGACGACCCGTACGACGGCCCCTTCTCCGCGCCGGGCGAACTCCATCGCGCCGGCGTTCCGATCGCGTTCGGCACGTTCGACGCGTCGAACGCCAGGGCCCTGCCGTACGAGGCCGCCACCGCGGTCGCCTTCGGTCTCGAAGCCGAAGCGGCGCTGCGGGCGCTGACGCTGGGCGCCGCGGAGATCCTCGGCCTGGACGACCGCGTGGGCTCGATCGATCCGGGGAAATGGGCGAACCTCATCGTCACCGACGGGGATCCGCTGGAAGTGCGGACCGCGGTGCGGCACGTGATCGTCCGCGGCCGCGACGCGGACCTGTCGAACCGGCACAGCCGGTCGTACGATCTGTACCGTAGCCGGCCGGCGCCCCCGTAGGAGGGCGCCCAGCGGCCGCGGCCCTACGGCTCCTGGTTGGACTCCGTCTGCTGCTCCTGCGCCTGGAGCATCTCGATGACGCGCTGGGTCAGGTCGACCCGGGCGCTGGCGTGGAGCACGCCGCCGATGCTGGCGTTCAGGATCAGGTCGTAGCCGTTCTCGTTGATCAACTGCTGAACGATCGGCCGCAGACGCTCGTTGATCTGTTGCAGCGTCTCTTCCTGGCGCTTCGCCGCGCGGCGCTCGGCGTCGTTGGCCAGGCGCTGGGATTCGCGTTGCAGGTCCTCGATCTGGTGCTGGATGCTCCGCAGTTCGTCCGGCCCCCTGCCGGCGGCGCTCTGGCGCAGCGCTTCGACGCGGCCGGCGTTCGCTTCCAGGGCGGTCCGCGTCTCCGTCTCGATCTGCTGGAGGAACTCCGCGAGCGCCTTCCCTTCACGAGCTTCGGCGACGACGGCTTCCACGTTGATGATGGCGATGCGAGCGGCGCCGGTGTCCGCCTGCTGGGCGTACAGGGAGGGTGTCGCCGCGACGAGCAACAGGATCGGGAGCGAACAGAGTGAGAGGCGACGGGTCATTGGGACTCTCCACCGGGGGTGTAGATCGGCATCGGAAACGGCGTGACCTTCCGGCTCTCGCGCCTGCCTGAGTCGCGGATGCGGGCAGTGCCCTGCTTCGTGACCTGATCGATGCGCAGCACGGAGTGCATGGGCAGGTAGGTCCGCTGGACACCCTTGAACTCGCGCTGGAGCCGTTCTTCCGAGGGGTCGACGACGACCTGGGTCCTCTCCCCGAAGACGAGTTCGCCGATCTCGACGAAGCCGAGCAGGCCGCCCTGGGAGACCGAGCGGGCGTAGACCTCGTAGATCTCGCCCTGGCTCAGGAAGGTCACCCGGTAGATCAGGTCGTCGGACACGGGCTACTTGGGCTGCTGGAGTTTGGCGAACGCGGCGGCCATCACGTTCAGGCCGCTCGATTCCTTCTGGCGCTGGCGGTACTTCTTGTAGTCCGTCTTGGTGCCGCCGAGTTGCGATCCGGGTGGCGCCAGACCCAGACGGCGGCGCTTCCGGTCGATGCTCTCGATCATTACCTTGATCTCGCGACCGGGGTGATACGCGCGCCGGGCCAGGTTTCCGTCGGCCCCCTTCACCGCCGACATCGGCAAGAGCCCGGTGAGCCCGGGTTCGAGCTCCACGAAGATGCCGAAGCGGGACACCTGCTCCACCTTGCCTTCGACCTCGGCGCCCTCGACGTACTGCTTGCCAAGGTCCTTCCAGGGGTCGCCAGCCGGCACCTCGCGCAGCGAGAGGGCGATCCGTCGCCGTCTCGGGGCGACTTCGACCACCCAGCCCTCGATCTCCTCCCCGACGGCGAACTCCGGCGCGCTCATCGACTTGCCGATGGGAAACTGGGAAGTGTGGACAAGGCCGTCGAGGCCGGGCGCCAGTTCGACGAAGAGGCCGAACTCGCTGTGCCGGACCACCTTGCCCTTGAACTGCTCGCCGGCGGTGAAGCCCTTCGCCGTCTCCTTCCAGGGGTCGGCTTCCAGCGCCTTCATGGACAACGAGATGCGCGAGCTGCGCTTGCCGTTCTTCTTCTCGACCTTGGTCACCACGGCTTCGACGCGCTGGCCGACCTTCAACAGGTCGCCGGGTTCTCCCGACCGGGTCCTGGAGATCTGGGTCCGGTGGACGAGGCCGCCGATTCCGCCGCCGAGATCGACGAAGGCGCCGAAGTCGGTCACCGAGGTCACCTTGCCACTGACGGGCTCGCGGGATTCCTGCTTGGCGCGAATCTCGTCGAGCGCGCGCTTGCGCTCGTTGCGAATCGCCGGTCGCCGGGTCAGCACGATCCGCCGCCCCGCTTCCTTGATCTCGAGAACGTGGAAGGTGTACGTGTTGTTCACGTACTGGGCCGGCGGCTTGGGCCGGTTGCCGAGCTCCATCAGCGATCGCGGACAGAACGTCGTGACGCCTTCCGAGACGATGTGGAATCCACCCTTGTTCCAGCCGATGACCTTGCCCTCGACGGGGTTCTTCGCTTCAAGGGCGGCGGCGAAGGGAACAGCCGAGGGCGCCAGTGGGACCTCGGGCTCGGCTGCGGGTGCCGCTTCCTCGGTCGGCTCGTCTTCGCCAGCGGGCTTCGCTTCAGCTTCAGGCTCGGTCGGGGATTCGCCTTCGGTCTCGTTTGCGGGCTCCTCGGCCTGCTCCGTCTCGGCAGCGGCCTGGACTTCGGGCTCCTCGGCCGGCTCGCTTTCGACAGCGGCCTGGACTTCGGGCTCGGCTTCCGGCTCCGTTTCGGCCGCCGCCGCGGTTTCCGCCGTGGTGGCTTCCACGGCAGCCTCATCCTCTGACGGCGGCTGAGCGAGCACGTGATCGTTCGTCTCAGTCATGGTGAGGAGGAGGAGAAGAGGCCGCGGCTTCGGGGCGCGGCGGCGGCGTTTGGCCGGACGGCGATTGTAGCACCGCGGCCAAAGAGAAGGGCCCTGCCGAAGCAAGGCCCTTGAGTCCTTGGGTCCTGGGGACCGGGTCAGGCGATGTCGATCTTCCTCTTTCAGTTCGGAAGCGTGACGCCGGTGACGGCGCCCAGCGTGGGGCCGATCTCGGCGTGGAGGACGAGGTCGGCGATGCTGTCGAGGTCGGTGGCTTCGCGGTTGAGGATGACGAGCCTGGCGCCGGCCTGCTTCGCCAGGGCGGGGAAACCGGCCGCGGGATAGACGACGAGCGAACTGCCGATGGCGAGGAAGAGGTCGGCGGCCAGCGTCGCTTCGTGGGCGCGCCGCATCGCCTCCTCCGGCATCGCCTGGCCGAAGGAGATCGTGGCCGTCTTGATGATTCCGCCGCATGCGTCGCCGGCCAGGTTCTGCCGCGTGCAGGCGGGCAGTTCCTCCCGTTCCCTGAAGGCGGCGACGATGGGCCCCAGCTCGTAGCGCTTGCGGCACTCGAGGCAGGCCGCGTAGGTCGCGTTGCCGTGAAGCTCGATCACCTCGTCGTCAGGGATTCCCGACTCCTGGTGCAGGCCGTCCACGTTCTGCGTGATCACGGCGAGGAGCTTTCCCATGCGCCGGAGCTCGGCCAGGGCCAGATGACCGCGGTTCGGCTTCGCCTGGCCGATCGTGCGGTCGCTGCCGATCTTGCGTCGCCAGGACTCGCGCCGCGCGTCTTCCGAGGCCATGAACTCGCTGAAGTCGATCGGCCGGTACTTCGTCCAGATCCCGCCCGGGCTCCGGAAGTCGGGGATGCCGGATTCCGTGCTGATTCCCGCTCCCGTGAAGGCGACGATCCGGGTTGCTTCGTCGATCAGGCGTTCGAGATCCTGCGCTTGGCTCATGCGTGTCTCCAGGTTTGTTCGGGCGGCCAGGCGAGTCTACGGGCCGTTCTCTACCGACCGGTCGGTCTGTTACACTGGCCGCCTGCCCATCGCGAACTGGGCCCGCCATGAAGCTGGATAAAGCCGGCCACGCCGGAGGATAGAGGGTCAGTATGTCTTTTCACGCCTTTTCCGGGACCGACACCTACCTTGCATCGCCCGAACTGAGGGATTCGGTCAATGTTGCCTCGGCTCTCGAGAAGCCGCTCCTGGTGCGTGGCGAGCCAGGTACCGGCAAGACGGTGCTCGCCGAGGCGATCGCCGAGAACCTGGTCATGCCGCTCCTGACGTGGAACATCAAGTCGACGAGCAAGGCCCAGGAGGGCCTGTACGTGTACGACACGGTGCAGCGGCTGAACGACGCCCGTTTCGGCGACAAGGACATCACCGACATCTCCCAGTACATCAAGTACGGCCCCCTCGGCCAGTCCTTCCTCACCGATCAGCGGGTGGTCCTGCTGATCGACGAGATCGACAAGGCGGACATGGAGTTTCCGAACGACCTGCTGCACGAACTGGACCGGATGAGCTTCTTCGTCCACGAGACGGGCAAGCAGCACTCCGCGCAGTTCCGCCCGATCGTCGTCATCACCTCGAACAACGAGAAGGAACTGCCGGACGCCTTCCTGCGCCGCTGCGTGTTCCACTACATCGCCTTCCCGGACAAGGCGGAGATGGAGGACATCATCCGTGTCCACCATCCGGACGTCGAAGCCGAGCTCCTGCGGCAGGTCCTGCTGCGGTTCTACTGGCTCCGCGACCTGCCGGAGCTGCGCAAGAAGCCGTCGACCAGCGAGCTGATCGACTGGATCGCCGCGCTGCGCCGCGGCGGCGTGAGCACGGAGTCGATCGAGAGTGAGCTGCCCTTCCTGGGTGTGCTGATGAAGCGGGAGAACGACCTGGAAGCGGTCATGGCCGCCCACCGCCGGGGCCGCGTAAACTGATCCCCGTCCACGAGGCTTGACCAAAGGCCCGAACCGACTCCAACGCAGACCAAGCCATGTTCGTCGACTTCTTCTACCACCTGAGGGGCTACGGCCTGAAGGTGACGATCACGGAGTGGCTATCCCTGATGAAGGCGCTGGCGATCGGCCACAGCCGGGCGGACCTGCACGTCTTCTACAACCTCGCCCGTTGCCTGATGGTCAAGCGGGAGGCGGACTTCGACAACTACGACCGCGCCTTCGCCTCGTTCTTCATGGGCGTCGAGAACCACTTCGACATCAGCGACGAACTCCTGGAGTGGCTGTCCAAACCGGAACTGCCGCGCGAACTGACCGACGAGGAGAGGGCGAAGCTCGAGGCGCTCGACCTGGACGAACTGCGCGAGCGCTTCAAGGAACTGCTCGACGAGCAGAAGGAACGTCACGACGGCGGCAACCGCTGGATCGGGACGGGCGGGATGTCGCCCTTCGGCCACGGCGGCGAGCACCCGACGGGGGTTCGGATCGGCGGCGCCGGCGGCGGCCGTTCGGCGGTTCAAGTGGCGACCGACCGCCGCTTCCGCAACCTGCGCTCGGACCGCATCCTGGATACCCGACAGATCGGGTTGGCGCTGCGCCGGCTGCGCAAGCTGGACAAGGACGAGGGGCCCGAGGAACTTGACATCGACGAGACGATCGACAGCAGTGCCCGCAACGCGGGTGAGATCGACCTCGTGTTCCGGCCGCCCAAGCGCAACCGGATCAAGCTGCTGCTGCTGATCGACGTCGGCGGTTCGATGGACCCGCACACCCTGCTGTGCGAGCGGCTGTTCTCTGCCGCGCACAAGGCGAATCACTTCAAGAAGTTCGAGTTCAAGTTCTTCCACAATTGCGTGTACGAGAACCTGTACACCGACATCAGCCGCTGGAAGGGCGAACCGACCTCCCGGATCCTGAAGCGCCTGGACCACACCTGGTCCGTCTGCCTGGTCGGCGACGCCTGGATGAGTCCCTACGAGTTGACCCACACCGGCGGCGCGATCGACTACTACCACACGAACCAGGTCACCGGCCTCGACTGGCTGCGCAAGTTCCGCGACCGCTGCCCGAACTCGATCTGGCTCAACCCGGAACCGCGGCGCATCTGGAACGCGCCGACCATTCACCTGATCCGGCAGGTGTTTCCGATGTTCGAGTTGACGATCGACGGTCTGACCGAGGGCATCGACGTGCTCCGGGGCATCCGGCCGAATCGCGCTCTGGCCGCCTGAACCGGTCGGCGTCCCGCGGTCGCGGCGCCGCGATGCCGGAATGACCGGCGGATCCGAGGGGTTACACTGTCCCAATGGACGACAAGCCGACGGGCGGGAATCGGCCTGAGGAGACGTTGCCGGAGGAGCACGAGCCGGATGTTGGCGGTCCGCGCTTCGATCTGCCGCTGGACCTGAGCAGGGAGGGAAGCGGCTCTTCGGAAGAAGAGCCTGCCGAACGTTCCGGCACGGTGGCGGTCATCGTCATCGCGGCCGTGATCGCGATCGGCGCGGCGGTCGTCCTCTGGTGGTGGTACACGAGCCGCGGGGCTGGCGTGAACGGCGAAGGTGCGGCGGAGGCCCCGGCCGCCGCCGTCGAACCGGCGGCCTCCGAACCGGCGGCCGAAGCCGAACCGCCCGCCGCGTCGACGGACCCGGAACCCGAGCCCCCACCGGACCTGGCCGGGAGCGACTCCCTGGTTCGGGAGATCGTCGGCGCTCTGTCCCGGCACGCGCAGTGGCTCGCCTGGCTCGCGCCCGAGGAACTCGCGATCAGCTTCGTGCGGTCGGTAGGCGCCGTCGCCTATGACGAGCCGCCCCAGAACGGCCTGGAGCCGCTGCGGCCGGAGGACGGCTTCAGTGTCGTCCGGCGCGGCCAGCGCTTCTATCCGGCGGAGACGAGCTACCGGCGCTACGACCTGGCGGTGGAAGTGTTCGATTCGATCGACGTCGCCGGTGCGGCCGGCGCCTACGAGCGCCTCGGGCCGCTGTTCGAGCGGGCCCACGACGAACTCGGGTATCCGGGCGAGTTCGGCGACACGCTCGAACTTGCCGTAACCAAGCTGTTGGCGACGCCGATTCCGGACGGGCCGCCCGAGCTTCGTCTGCGGGTGATCAGCTTCGAGTACGTCGATCCCGGGCTCGAGGGTCTGAACCCGGCTCAGAAGCTGCTCCTGCGACTCGGGCCCGAGAACGGCGAGCGGGTGCGGGCGAAGGTCAGGGAGCTCTACGGGGCGCTTGAGTAGCGCGGCTCAGGGCCTGGCGCTGAGCTTCGGCATACCGGGGCAGCATCGCGTCATAGATCGCTGCTGCTTCCGGCCGCGGTTCGGCGGAAGGGCCAGGTTCGCCGATCGGCGGCAGGGGGCAAATCCGGCGGCCGGCGGCGCGCAGGGCTGCGCCGAGGGCTGCGCCGTCCGATACCTCGAGGCTTTCGACGCGGCAGCCGAGAACATCGGCGGCGATCTGCAGGAGTTCGCGGTTCCGCGACGCGCCGCCGGTAGCCACGATTCGGGTCGGCCGGGTCGCCATCCACTCGGAGTTGAGACGCATCGACAGGAACTGGCCTTCGACCACTGCCCGGCAGTTCCGGGCGGCCTGTTCGGGCTCGTCGCGTAGTCCGCCCAGCCGGTGGACATGGGGCGTCGCTATCCGCGGCACGATCTCGGGTTCGAACCAGGGCAGCATCATCATGCCGTCATTGCCCGGTGGTGTCGCCCGCAGGGCGGCATCGAAGCCTGGCCAGTCGAGTCCGAAGCGGTCGCGGACGGCCTCGCGTGCGAGCGAGCCGTTGCGGAAACAGATCAGGCTCATCGGGTGACCGTTCGGCGCGATGAACACGTGGCCGTTGGCGTCCGGGTCGACGGCGACCTCTTTCAGAAGCCCGAAGTACGTGTCGCTCGTGCCCAGACTGAGGACCGCTTCGCCCGGTTCGCGGACGCCGACGCCGACGAGGGAGCAGGGGTTGTCGCCCGAGCCGGCGACGACCCGGGCCGAGGCCGGCAGGCCATGGCGCGAGACGAAACGGGGAGCGATGTGGCCGACGACCGTCCACGGCGGACAGGGCGGGGCGAGCCTGCGGTCGAGACCCTCGGCCGTCGCGGTCATCGCGGCCTCGGACCATTCAAGCCGCCGGATGTCGAGCAGGTTCATGCCCGAACCATCGCCGTGGTCGATCGGCGCGATCCTGCCGGTCAGTACCGACGTGACGAAGGAGCTGACCAGGCAGACGTGGGCCGTATCGGCCCATGCTTCCGGGTCGGTCCGGGCGAAGCGGCGGATCTGCGGGCCGGTGAAGCGCTCGAAGGTGTCGCTACCGGTCAGGTCCGCTGTCGCTGCGGCGCCGCCGAGTGTGTGCCGGATCGCTGCGCATTCCCGGGTGGTTGAGGAGTCGGTCCAGATGGGCGCTTCGGCACGTGAGAGCAGCGGCTCGACTTGCTGAGCGAGGCTCCGGTGCGGCGCCAGGGCAGCGAGCGCCCGATTGGCGCCAGCGGCGAGGTAGACCGAGCCGTGCTGCTGCCCGGACACCGATAGGCCGCGTACATCGCGGCAGGCTTCGGCGCCCAGCTTCTCGAACGCCAGATCCAGGCCGTCGAGCCACATGCACGGCGGCACCCGGCCGATCGCCGGATCGTCGCCTGGAAGCTGGCCGTTGACGGTGCCGTACGCTGGCAGTTCGGTGTCGTAGTGGACGCGTGCGCGGGCGACGATGCCCTTGGCCCGGTCGTCACTGTCGCCGTCCGTTGGTGGAACCTCGACCAGAAGCGCCGTCAGACTCTGCGTACCGACATCGATCCCGAGGTAGAAGGCGCCGCCGCTCACTCGATGCGGGTGCTGTACAGGTAGTCGTTCAGGATGCTCTCGAGTTGTTCCTGACGTCCGCTCGTCTTGGGCGGCTCGCCGAGGCTGCCGGCCCAGTGTTCCAGTTCCTCGAGAGTCGTGTCGCCCGCGAGCGCCTTGCGTCCCAGGCCGCGGCGGTAGCCGGCGTAGCGTTGCCGGATCCGCTTGCCGGCGAGGCCGAGAACGCCGTCCTTCCGGATGCGCTCGACGATCAGCAGCGCCCTGGCGAAGATGTCCATCGAGGCGACGTGAGCGTAGAACAGGTCCACGGTGTCGAAGGAGCCGCGCCGCACCTTGGCGTCGAAGTTCAGGCCGCCCCAGCGCAGGCCGCCCTGGCCGCGGATGATGAGCAGTGCCAGGACGCACTCGCGCAGGCTCATCGCGAAGTTGTCCGTGTCCCAGCCGACGCCCTCGAGGCCGCGGTTGATGTCGACGCTGCCGAGCATGCGGGCCCCCGCCGCCGTCGCCAGTTCGTGCTCGAACGAATGGGTGGCCAGGGTCGCGTGGTTCGCCTCGACGTTCAGCAGGAAGTCGTCCATCAGGTCGAACTCGCGCAGGAAGTTCAGGCAGTGGCCGCAGTCGAAGTCGTACTGGTGGACCGACGGCTCCTTCGCCTTGGGTTCGAGAAAGAACTTGCCCTTGAAGCCCTGGCGGCGCGCGTAGTCGACGGCGAGCCGCAGGAAGGCGGCCATCTGCTCGCGCTCACGGCGCATGTCCGTGTTGATCAGCGACGTGTAGCCCTCGCGGCCGCCCCAGAACACGTAGCCGGTGCCTCCGAGTGCGATCGTCGCGTCGATCGCGCGGCGCACCTGGGCGGCGGCGTGGGCGAAGACGCGGGGGTCGGGGTTGGTCGCCGCGCCGTGCGTGTAGCGCGGGTGGCCGAACAGGTTGGCGGTGCCCCAGAGCAGCTTGACCCCGGTCTCCCGCTGCCGGATCCTGGCCAGTTGGACGATCTCCTCGAGGTACTCGTTGCTCTCGGCGATCGACCGGCCTTCCGGGGCGATGTCCCGGTCGTGGAAGCAGTAGTAGCGCACCCCGAGCTTGGTGAAGAACTCGAATGCCGCGTTCAGCGTGCGGACGGCGACCTCGATCTCCGTCGGCGCGTGGTTCCAGGGCCGGTCGTACACGGGATCCGGCCCGAAGGGATCCTGGCCGCCGCCTTTGAACGTGTGCCAGTAGGCGACGGCGAACTTCAGGTGCCGCTCCATCGTCCGGTTGCCGACCTTCCGCTCGCGGTCGTAGTACTTGAACGCCAGCGGCTCGCGACTGTTGGGGCCGTGGAAGGGGATCGGCTTGGTGACCTCGGGGAAGAAGGGCGTCATCTCTGGGCTCGCTCCGGGCGTCCGTCAGTTGTCTTCGAAGGCGGCGTCGAAGGCGATCTCGGAGGGGGCGAAGTCGAGCGCCCTGACGAACTCGGCCGCTTCGGCGGCGCCGTGCTCGCGGTCCATGCCGGAGTCCTCCCATTCGACCGACAGCGGACCCTGGTAGCCGATGTCGTTCAGCGCCCGGATGATCTCCTCGAAGTCGACCGATCCCCGGCCGGGCGACCGGAAGTCCCAGAACCGGCGGTGATCTCCGAAGTTCGTGTGGCCGCCGAAGACGCCGCACGGCTTGGGCTGGTCGGACCACCATGCGTCCTTGATGTGGACGTGGAAGATGCGGTCGCTGAAGCGGCGGATGAAGTCGACGTAGTCGACTCCCTGGTAGCCGAGGTGGCTCGGGTCGTAGTTGAAGCCGAAAGCGGGGTGACCGCCCAGGGCCTCGATGGCGCGCTCCGCGCTCACCGAGTCGAAGGCGATCTCGGTCGGGTGGACCTCCAGGCCGAAGCGCACGCCGAGTTCCCGGTAGGCGTCGAGGATCGGCGTCCAGCGGGCCGCGAAGTCGGCGAAGCCGTCGTCGATCATCGAAGGCGGTACCGGCGGGAAGGAGTAGAGCAGGTGCCAGATCGAGCTTCCGGTGAAGCCGTTGACGACCGAGAGACCCAGGGCCTTCGCGGCTTCCCCGGTACGGATCATCTCGTCGGCGGCGCGCTTGCGGACGTCCTCCGGATTGCCGTTACCCCAGACGTGGGGAGGCAGGATCGCCTCGTGGCGGGCGTCGATCCGGTCGCAGACCGCCTGGCCGACCAGATGGTTGCTGATCGCGTGGAGCTCGAGATCGTTCGAGGCGAGCGACTCACGTCGGGAAGACGCGTAGGCTTGGTCGCAGCGATCGACCTCCACGTGATCACCCCAGCAGGCGAGTTCCACGCCGTCATAGCCGAGGTCCCGGGCCAGGGGGCAGAGATCGGCCAGAGGCAGGTCGGCCCACTGGCCGGTGAATAACGTTACGGGTCGGGCCACGGTGCGTCTCCTACGGGTTACTGCCGCCTCAGGCCGGCATGCTGAGCCACTTCTGGTCGCTCTCGCTGCTTGCGACGACCGTCTCGATGAACTGCATTCCGCGCAGGCCGTCGTACACGGTGGGGAAGTCGAGCATCGTCGCGTCGGGCTCCACGCCGCGCCGCCGGCAGTCGACGGTCATCGCGAAGTTCCGGTACAGGTTGGCGAAGGCCTCCAGGAAGCCCTCGGGATGGCCGGCGGGCAGGCGGGTGTGGGCCGCCGCGTCGTCGGACAGCCCCTGGCCGGAGGTGCGCAGGACCTCGCGTGGCCGGTCGAGCCACTTGAGGATCAGTGTGTTCGGCTCTTCCTGGCGCCACTCCAGGCCGCCTGACTCACCGTAGACCCGGATCGCCAGGGCGTTCTCCTCGTCGATCGAGATCTGGGACGCGTAGAGGACGCCGCGCGCGCCGTTGTCGAAGCGGAGCAGCACGTTGCCGTCGTCCTCCAGCGGCCGGCCGTCGACGAAGGTGGTCAGGTCGGCGCACAGTGCGTCGATCCGCAGCCCCGTGATCGCCTCGGCCAGGTTCTCGGCGTGCGTACCGATGTCGCCGATGCAGCAACTGATGCCGGCGCGTTCCGGGTCCGTGCGCCAGTCCGCCTGCTTCTGGCCTTCCGACTCGAGCCTGGTGGCGAGCCAGCCCTGCGGATACTCGACGACGATCTTCCTTATCTCGCCAAGCTGCCC
The DNA here is from genome assembly GCA_022824725.1 of Thermoanaerobaculia bacterium. GTDB lineage: Bacteria > Acidobacteriota > Thermoanaerobaculia > Multivoradales > Multivoraceae > Multivorans. Next base: position 14,640 of record JAJDZH010000051.1, read on the forward strand.
GCCGCGGACCCGGTGGCGGGCCTCCTTGACCATCGGATAGCCGGTGTAGTTGTGGGTCAGGCCGAAGACCAGGCCGGTCCGTTCCACGAGCTCGACCAGGGCTTCGGCCTCGGCCGCCGACTTCGTCATCGGCTTGTCGCTCATCACGTGGAAGCCGGCTTCGAGCGCCGCCTTCGCGACCGGAAAGTGCATGTAGTTGGGGGTGACGATGGAGACGAAGTCCATCCGCTCGTCCGGATCCAGGGCTGCCTCGCCCTGCATCATCTCCTGGTAGGTGCCGTAGCAGCGCTCGGGCGGCAGGAAGAGTTCGGCGCCGGACGCGCGCGAGCGTTCCGGGTCCGAGCTGAAGGCGCCGCAGGCGAGTTCGATCAGGCCGTCGAGCCCGGCGGCCATGCGGTGGACGGCGCCGATGAAGGCGCCCTGGCCGCCGCCGACCATCCCCATGCGGATCTTCCGTTCCATCGCGTTCCTCCGGCCTTGGGGCCCGTGGGTCAGTTGGCCGTGATCAGCACGTTGTCGTAGGAGACCACCGACGGCGAGTAGCCGAGCAGGCCGGGGGAGCCGTTGCGGATCGGGTGGGGATCCTCGGCGGTGACGGTCCAGTCGCCGGGCTCGTCGGCGCCGCGCGGCCAGACCTTGCCGCGGATCGTGGCCGTGTCGCCGGCGCTCTCGACACGCAACTTCATCGTGTACCAGGTGTCCATTTCGACCTCGAAGTCGGTCGTCGCCTCGACCCGGAGCTGAGCCGACCAGGACCTGATCTGCAGGCGCTGGTGAATGCCGAGCAGGTCGAGGATGTAGCCGCTGTTGATCATCCCGGCGTCCGACTTGCGGCGGCCCTTCTGCGAGAGGCGGACATCGGCCTGGATGGTGTAGCCGCCGAGGCTGGGGGGACCGATCAGCAGGGGCGAACGCAACAGGCCGCGCTCGGCAACCGGCTTGATCAGGATGCTGTTGCCCTCTTCTTCCGTCACGTCGTAGCGGCCGCCGCCGATCCAGAGGCCGCGCTTGCCGCCCGAGAAGTCCTCGCTCCACGGCAACGGCGGGAAGACCCGGATCCGCGCCTCGGCTTCGAGGTCGCCGTTCGTCGCGACCAGCGCGCCGGCGGCGAAGCTCGCGTCGGCGGGGATCGTGACGCTCGATCCGGCGAGCTCGGCGTCGACGCCCCTGAGCGACCAGGTGGCCTCGACCGGGCCGAGCGCCCGGCCCCTGGCGTCGAAGGCCTGTACCTCGAAATCGTGGGTCTCGCCGGGATTCGCGGTCACTTCGGCCGGGATCACGAGCAGGGTTGCCGGCGGGCCGTCGGCAGCCCCCTCGTCGCCGAGGCCGGGCGGTGCTGAAGCCGTCACCTCGAACGGCGCGTCGCCGTCGCCAAGGCAGTACAGACCCTCTTCGGTCGTGAAGTAGATCCGCCCGTAGGCGATGGCCGGCGACCCGTAGAACTCCGCGTAGCGCCGGTCGTCCGGCATCCTCAACTCGTGGCGGGCGAGGATCTCCGCGCTGTCGTCGCCCGGCTTGACGATCGCGAAGTGGCCGTTCGTCTCGGGCACGTAGAGCTTGCCGTCGGCCCACACCGGCGATGCCTTGCCGACGGTGCCGATGCTGAGTTCCCAGTGCACGTCGCCGGTGGCCGCCTCGACCGCGGCGAGGTTGCCCTGGTTGTTGACGACGTAGACGCGGCCGTCCTGCAGCGCGGGCGAGGGGAAGCCGGCCTTGTTCCGGTTCCAGCGCCACAGTTCGCCGGTCGCCGTGAGGTCGCCGCTGCCGGTGCCGTCGATGGCGACCACCCGGCCCAGCGTGGCCTCGTCGATGTTCTCTTCGCTGTGGGAAACGAACACCCGGCCCGCGTCGTCGACCACTGGAGAGACGTTGATGCCGCGCTTCGACAGTTCGAAGCCCCAGACCTTTCTGCCTGTTCGCGCCTGGAGCGCGTAGATGTGGCCGTCCGCGTTGCCGCCGATCAGCAGCCGTTGGCCGTCGATGACGGCGACTACCGGAACGGACTGGGTGTTCCGGTCGTAGACGTTGCCGCCGGGCGTCGACATCCAGCGCACGGCTCCGGTGCGCTTGTCGAAGGCGTAGTAGCGGTGGCGAGGAGGTCCCTGGGCGCCCCAACTGCCGTTGATCATGTTCAGGATGACCTGGTCCTCATCGATGACGGCCGACGCGGTGCGTCCGCCGTAGCCCTCGAAACGGCCGTGCTCTTCCTTGAGCGAGCGCGACCAGACGACTTCGCCGTCGCGGTCGAGGCAGAGGAAGAGGCCGCTGACGAGCTGGGCGTAGATGTAGCCGGTTTCCGGGTCCCCGGTGAGCGACGCCCAGCCCACGCGGTTCATCGCCACGGTGGTCAGGTAGAGGTTGTAGCGGTTCTCCCAGATCGGCTCGCCGGTCTCGGCGTCGAAGGCCGCGACCACGGCCTGCTGGTCGACGCCGGTTCCCGCCCGGCCGTTCACGTAGACCCGGCCGCCCATCACGACGGGCGTCGAGCGGGCGATGAAGTCCCGCCGCCAGATCAGGTTCTCGCCGTCCGGACTCCAGGTGTCGATCAGGCCGGTCGAGGGCGAGTAACCGTTCTGGTCCGGACCCCGCCAGGAGGTCCATTCGTTCGCCTGGGCCGGCAGGGCGGCGAGGCACGCGGCCAGGACCCAGAGCGCCGGGAGGCGCTGGCGCATGCTGGTTGGTTGAGGGGGTTGGTGGCGGGCGGCGGCCCGGACAGAGTCGCTCATTCTGTGCAGTCTCCTGACCGGTCGACCCAGTGGCCTGCGGTCGCGGGTCGGCAGTGAACCCGGTAGAGTAGCAACAAGAACCAACGGTCCGCTTCCCCAGGAACCTCCGCCATGTCTCTCGACTCAGAACTCGAATCCCGCATCCAGGGCATCGTCAGTTCCGCCCCCTGCGTCCTGTTCATGAAGGGCAGCCCGGCCGCTCCGCAGTGCGGGTTCTCGGCCCAGGTCGTCCAGGTGCTGAACCGTGTCCTGGCCGAGTACGAGACCTTCGATGTCCTGTCGGACGGCGAGGTGCGCGAGGGGGTCAAGGAGTTCTCGGACTGGCCCACGATCCCGCAGCTCTACGTCGGCGGCGAGTTCCTGGGCGGCTGCGACATCGTCAAGGAGATGTACGACAGCGGCGAACTCCACGACGCGCTGGGCATGGAGCGTCCGCCGCTCGCGGCCGACGACGTCGAGATCTCGATCAGCGCCGAAGCGGAGCAGATTCTCCGCAACGCCCAGCAGCAACAGCAGGCGGAGCTCCACTTCGGCATCGACGCGAAGTTCCAGCCCTTTCTCGGCTTCGGGCCGGCGGCCGGCGGTGAACTCCGGGTCCCGGTCGGCGATCTCTTCTTCCTTCTGGACAGAGACAGCGCGGGGCGGGCGCAGGGTGCATCGATCACGGTGGTCGACACCGAGCACGGCCAGCGCCTCGACGTCGACATTCCGGCCGCCCGCGCCGGCGGTTGATTCCCGGCGCTGGCGCGGAGGCCGCCTGTGGTGGAGATAGTCGATCAACCGACGACCCACGAGACGGCCGAGCGCATGCGGGAGGCGGTGGCCGAGGCGCTGCCGGGCGCCCGAATCGAGGTGACGGGCGAGGGGAACCACTTCAGCCTGCGCGTTGAATCCGCCGCCTTCGCCGGCCGGAACCGGTTGGCGCGTCAGCGGCTCGTGTTGCGTGCCATCGCCCACCTGAGGAAGGGCGAAGCCGCACCCGTCCATGCGATCGACCGGCTGGAGACGGTGCTGCCT
>JAJDZH010000321.1 GCA_022824725.1 Thermoanaerobaculia bacterium
GCAGGCGCAGTCGCCGCCGGTGCAGTCGACGTTCACCTCGCACTCGCCGGAGTCGCCGCAGGCCGAGGCCGCGAACTCGAAGGAGTTCGCGTTGGCCACGTCGACCGTGCAGTCTTCGCCGTCCTCGCAGTCGACCTTGACCTCGATCACGCGGGCCTCGCCATCGGCCGCGGACGCGACCGCGTGGATCGACGGCGCGATGGCCATGGCGACCTCGCGCTCCCGTTCCTCGAGCGTGGCGTCCATCTTCTGCACCTGGCCGTCGCGCCAGACTTCGAGCACGACCGTGTCGCCGTCCTCGTTGCCACGGATGGCTCGCGCCAGGGCGGACGCGGAAGCGACCGGCTTGTCGCCGACGGCGGTCACGATGTCGCCGACCTCCAGGCCGGCGCGGAGCGCCGGACTGTCGTCCACGACCTTGCCGACCATGACGCCGGCGTCGTCGGGCACGCCGAAGTGGGCGCGGAGCTCAGGCGTCAACTCGGAGAGCTGTACGCCGAGGAAAGCGCCGCCGCCGTGACGCCCGTGAAGACGCTCACCGGCATCGCCGAGGCGCTTCATCACCTGGTGCACGCGTCGCCGCACCCTCTCCCCGACCTCTCCGTCGCCACTCTCGTGGTCCTCGATCAGGATCACGTCGTGGCCGTCGGACTCGAGGATACGGACGTTGTCCTCGGAGACCCACTCGTGGTCACCGTCGTGAAGCACCCGGACGTCGCCGTCGTCACTGACGAAGACCATACGGCTTACCCGCTCTTCGCAGTCCTCGCCGTCCGCGCAATCCACCGTCTTCTTGATCTGGATCTTGCGGACCTTCTTCTCTTCACCGTCGTCGGCAACGGCCGGCGCCACAACCGCCAGCGCCAGCGCCGCCACCAACCAGACTTTCATTCTCGACATGGTTCGATCCTTCTCCTGTTCGCTTCCGTGCTCGCTCCGAATACTAGTCGGCGCGCCACCGGCCCGCCTCTGTAGTGAGAACGCTCCCTGGCCCGATTCGTTCCCGCGAAGGGAGAGCTCGCTCAGGAATCGTCCATCGACGCCCGCACGGTCCGCAGATCCTGGAGCGCCGCCTTGGCCATCGAACCGCCGTCGCGCGCCACCTCGACGAAGCGGAAACCCTGGCTGATCCGCTTGGGCGCCTCCTTGACCGTGCCGGCGACTCCGGCGAAGAGACCGTGGCGCTTGCAGCCATCGAGGATCGTGTCGATCGCCGCGGTGAACTTCTCGTCCTCCTGGTCGGCCGCCGGCCGGAGCCCCAGCGACACGCTGAGGTCGCTTGGACCGACGTAGACGCCGTCGAGGCCCGGCACGGAGAGGATGTCGTCCAGGTTGTCGAGCGCCTGCTGGGTTTCGATCATCGGGATGCAGTAGATCTGCTCGTTCGCCTCCTCGAGGTAGTTCCCGCCGTAGAGCAGGCCCGCCCGGAAGGGACCGAAGCTGCGCTTCCCACGCGGCGGGTAGCGGCAGGCGGCCGCCGCGGCTTCCGCCTCGGCGCGGCTGTTCACCATCGGAATGATGATCCCATGGGCCCCTGCATCGAGCATCTTGCCGATGATCCCGGGCTCGTTCCACGGCACCCGGACGATCGGCGTCGTGTCGGAGGCGGTCATCGCCTGCAGCATCTCGGTCGCCCGCTGGTAGTCGACCAGGCCGTGCTGCATGTCGATCGTCGCCCAGTCGAAACCGAGACGCGACATGAGCTCGGCGCTGTGCGTGTCCGGGAACGCGAGCCAGGCGCCGAGCGCCGCCTCGTCGTTGTCGATCTTGTCGCGGAGACGGTTCTTCATCGGCATGGCCATAGCCTCCCAGGGTCGCCTGATTGGTCCGTTGGATTGGCGGCGGAGACTAGCAGCCCCACGTCAGGGGATCAGGGACTCGTCCGGCGTCAGGGATGACGCGAAGCCGGCCAGCAGGTCGGCGGAGTGATCGATGTCGTCCAGCGAGATCGTCTCGACGGCGCTGTGCATGTAGCGGTTCGGCACGCTGATCAGTCCGGTTGCCACGCCCGCGCGCGTGATCTGGATCGAGTTCGCGTCGTTCGGCGCAGCTCGCCCGAGCGCCGCCAACTGGAACGGGATCTTCTCTTCCTCGGCGACCGCCTCGAGCCGGTCGCTGACTCTCGGGTTCATGTTCGGACCGCGCACGATGACCGGGCCGCCCCCCAGCCGCAGGTCGCCTTCCTGGCGCTTGCTGATCGTCGGACAGTCCGTCGCGTGGGTCACGTCGACCGCGATGCCGACGTCGGGGTCGACGCCGTGGGTGCTGGTGCGGGCGCCGCGCAGGCCGATCTCCTCGCACACCGTCGACACCGCGTACACCGCGACCTTCGGGTTCTTCCTTGCGACGCGCCGCAAGGCCTCGATGACGACCCAGAGACCCGTCGTGTTGTCCATCTTCGGCGCGTTGGCGAGGCCGTTGCGCATCTCCCGGAAACCGAGGTCGAGCGTCACCGGATCGCCGACCCGCACCACCGTCTTCGCGTCATCTCCGTCCTTCGCGCCGATGTCGAGCCAGAGGTTCTCCATCTTGACCGCGCGCCGGCGCTCTTCCGTGTCGAGCAGGTGGATCGGCTTGCGGGCGATGACCGCCGGCACGGGACCGTCCTTCGCCCATACGGTCATCCGCTGGCCGATCAATTGCTGCGGATCCCAGCCGCCGATCGGCTGTACCCACAGGAAGCCCTTGTCGTCGATGTAGCTCACCAGAAGGCCGATCTGGTCGCAGTGGCCCGCGAACAGCACACGCCGGCCATCCGGCTTCTCGCCGGCCTCGACGTTCACCGCCGCGATCACGTTGCCGTGAACGTCGGTCGACACGTCGTCGGCGAACTTGCCCACGTAGGCGCGAACGACCTCCTGTACCGGCTCCTCGTGGCCCGATGGGCTCGGCGCGGCCAACAGATCGATGAAGAACTTCCGTGCTGTCTTGTTCACTTGCTACCCCCAGCCGCTGTTTCGCCCGACTGCAGGTTGCAATCGGGCGGCCACCACGGCTGTCCTGTCTGTTTCGTGTCTTCGGGCTTCAACGTCCTCTGCGACGCTGGCGGCTGCTATACGACCTCAGCGCGCGCAGGAGGTCGATCTTACGCAGAGCGGGCCAGTGCGTGTCGCAGAAGTAGTACTCCGAGTACGTGCTCTGCCAGAGCAGGAAGCCGCTCAGGCGAACCTCGCCGCTGGTGCGGAGGATCAGGTCGGGCTCGGGCTGGCCCGAGGTGTAGAGGTAGCGCTCGATCGACGAGGCGCTGAACTCGTCGACGACCTCGTCGAGAGACTTGCCGACCGCCGAGTTGTCCAGCAGGTAGTTGCGGAAGGCGCTGGCGATCTCCTCGCGGCCGCCGTAAGCCATCGCGATGTTCAGTCGGTACCGGTCGTAGCCGCTGGTTGCCGCCTCCGCCTCCCGGATCGCGGTCTGGAGGCTCTCCGGCAGGAGCTCGATCTGTCCCAGGAACCGCACGCGGATGCCCTTCTGATGGACATCGTCATGGTTCGTGAGTTCCCGGGTCTTCTCCTCGAACAGATCGAAGAGGGCCTGCACCTCCTTCGCGGAGCGATTGAAGTTGTCGAGCGACATGCTCCATACGGTGACGGTCGAAACCTGCGCCTCGTAGCACCAGTTGAGCACCTCCCAGAGCTTCTCGGCGCCCCGGAAGTGCCCGGCGCTGACGTTGCCGAGCCCCTGCTGGCGCGCGAAGCGCCGGTTCCCGTCCATGATAAGCCCGATGTGTTGGGGCAACCTCCACGTCCGCACCTTGGACTCGAGCCGGCGCTGGTAGACGACATAGAACGGCCACTTGATCAGGGCCTTGATACGCCGCCGGAGTTCACTCGCGTGGCGCGCTTCGCGCGCCGGAACGGCGCCGGATTCGACCGAGTCGAAAACGCTCATCCGGAATCCCGCCGCCCAACGCGCCGTTGGTCATTCGGAAGCCTGTTCACGCCCGTAACTCTCTCTCCCCTCTGTGCTACTTTTGGCCGGCGCCCATCTGTCGCCGTTCGCCCAACCACCGCAAGCCGCCCCGAGGCCACGCCACCGATGACACCGCGAGACTCTCGGGAGTCGACCCGGCATCATAGCGACGTTGGACGAACCCGGAACGAGGCGTTGCGAAAGCCGGTCCGAGATGGACAACGCCGCGCCCGGCGCCTGATCTTCCCGGCGCTGGCCCTGTTCACTCTCGGCAGCCTGACCGGACCACCGCCGGCGCCGGCGCTGGAGACGACCGACGGCACCGAAGCCCTGAGGCTGTACCTCGACTGCGACTGGGGCTGCGACTTCACCTTCCTGCGCAGCCAGGTCACCTACGTCAACTGGGTGCGCGACCGTCGGGACGCCGAGGTCCACATTCTCGTGACCATCCAGTCCGGCGGCAACTCCCGCGAGTACACGTTCAACTTCATCGGCCTGCAGCGCTTCGACGGAGTGGATCAGAGGCTGGTCCACGCGTCCTCGTTCACCGACACGGACGACGAGCGCCGCCGCGGCATCCAGCGCCTCCTGGAGCTGGGCTTGGTGCGCTACGTGCTGGAAACGCCGCAGGCCGAAGGGCTCGTAGTGGAGTTCGAGAACGGCGACGACCAGGGCGAGCCGCACCGCGACCACTTCCATCCCGAGCCGAACACCGCAGTCGCCGACCCGGAAGACGACCCCTGGAATCACTGGGTCTACCGCCTTCGGCTGAACACCGACTTCCGAAGCGAGGATCGGAGAGACTCGCAGTCTTACCAGGCGAGCGCTTCGGCGGGCCGCACCACGGATATGTGGCGCACGGGAATGGGCGTCTTCTACTCTTACCGGGAAAGCAACTTCGAGTTCGAGGACGGCAGCACCTTCAAGAACGTCTCGCGGAGCACGAACTACTTCGGCCAGGTGATCCGCACGCTGGCCCCGCACTGGGGAGTCGGCGTCGGCGCCAGCAGCCGGGAGTCGACCTTCCTGAACCTGGAGAACTCCTACCGCGCGGCGGCGGCCATCGAATACAACTACTTTCCCTACAGCGAATCGTCCGAGCGCGAGTTCACGTTCGCCTACTTCATCGGCGGTACCAGCCTCGACTACGAGGAGATCACCGTCTTCGACAAGCTGGAGGAGACCTTCACCGACCAGGGCGCGTACATCGCCTTCGGCATGGAGAGGCCCTGGGGCGAAGCCCACCTCGACCTCCAGTACAGCCACTTCATCGACGACTTCGACCGCAGCCGGATCGAGTTCAGCACCGACATCGAGTACCACATCGTGCGTGGACTGAGCTTCGACCTCTACGCCGGCATATCGAGGATCCGGGACCAGATCTACCTGCCGAAAGGCGGCGCGACCGATGCCGAGGTCCTCGTCGCCAGACGCCAGCTGGAGACGGACCTCTCCTTCCGCGGCGGCATCCAGCTCCGCTACACGTTCGGCTCGATCTACAACAACGTCGTGAACTCCCGGCTAAGCAGCGAGAGCGGCGGCTTCTCCCGCATCTTCTAGAAGCCGCCCGCGGCCCGCTCCGCTATCGTGGCGAAATGACAGTCGTCATCGCCGGTGGCGGCGACATCGCGTACCGGCTCGCGTCCTCCCTGGCGCGCGAGGAGGACGTGTTCGTCGTTCTGCCGTCCGAAGCGAACCGCGGCCGCTTCGAGCACCTGGACCTGCAGATCACGGTTGGCCCGGCGGCCAGCCGCTCGACGCTGCAGCAGGTCGGTCTCGGTGACCG
>JAJDZH010000159.1 GCA_022824725.1 Thermoanaerobaculia bacterium
GACGATGTACGAGGCGTCGATCCGGGTGCCCCTGGTCGTGTTGGCGCCGTGGCTCGACGGTGGCGCCGGAGGCCTCAGACGCCCCGAGATGATCGTCAACCTGGATTTCGCTCCCACCTTCCTCGAGGCCGCGGGGATGGAGGTTCCGGACACGGTCCAGGGCCAGTCGTTCTTCGGCCTGCTCGAGGCCGGCCCGGGCGCCGAACGCCCCCCGTGGCGGGACGCTTTCCTGTACGAGTACTTCTGGGAGCGGGCCTTTCCCCAGACGCCGACGGTTCTGGGCGTGCGCACCGACCGCTACAAGTTCATGCGCTTCCACGGCGTCTGGGATCGCTACGAGCTCTACGACGTGCAAGCCGACCCGGAGGAGCTGCGCAATCTCCTGGGCGGTTTCATCACCCGTCACGGCGCCGGCAACGTCGAGGCCCGGCTTCGCGTGGCGGCCGCGAACGCCGCGCGGAGTCCCCGCGAGGATTGGGCCCGCGAGGTGCTGGAACTCAAGGCGCTCTTCGACCGGCTCTCGGCCCGGCTCGACGAACTTCTGGACGAGACGGGGGCTCTCCGGGAGCCGAGCTGGCTGCCGCCCCGCTAGCAGTCTGTCGGACTTGGCGCGGCGCACTGGGTGCGCCGGCGCCCTCGCCGGCCTCTGAAGACAACGCGCCGCGAAGCGGCGACCATCCTGCCGCGGACTGCTAGAGCTTGCGCAGCCGGATCCTGTGCACCGCGTGGTCGGCCGACTTCTCGAGGATCAGATCGGCCCGTTCGCGGGTCGGCAGGATGTTCTGGACCAGGTTCGGTTCGTTGATCGACTTCCAGATGCCGCGGGCGGTGTCGACTGCGTCTTTCTCGCTCAGGCTGGCGTAGCGGTGGAAGTAGGCGTCCGGATCCCGGAACGCGGTGTCGCGGAAAGTCAGGAAACGCTCGACGTACCAGCGCTCGATCACCTCCGTCTCGGCATCGACGTAGATCGAGAAGTCGAAGAGGTCGGAGAGCATGAGCCGGCTGTTGCGCGACGGCGACTGCGAGCGGGCCTGCAGCACGTTCAGGCCCTCGAGGATCAGGATGTCGGGCTGGTCGACGACCTCGGTGACACCGGGCCGGATGTCGTACGAATGGTGCGAGTACACCGGATGCTCGACCTTCCGCTCACCGGACTTGACCTGGAGCACGAAGTTCACCAGCGTGCGCAGGTCGAAGCTCTCCGGGAAGCCCTTGCGTTCCATCAGGTCGCGCTCTTCCAGTACCGCGTTGGGATGGAGGAAGCCGTCGGTCGTCACCAGGTCGACCTGGGGATGGTTCGGCCAACGGGCAAGCAACTCGCGGAGGATACGTCCGGTGGTGCTCTTGCCGACCGCGACGCTGCCGCCGATCCCGATGATGTAGGGCACCTTGGCCGTCAGGCCTCCCAGAAACGTGCTGCTGGCGCGGTAGAGATCCTGGGTGGCGCCGACGTAGAGATTGAGCAGCCTCGACATCGGCAGGTAGATCTGCGCGACTTCTTCGAGCGAGACCTGCTCGTTGATGCCGCGCAGGCGCTCCAGTTCCTCCTCGGAGAGCGGCAGCGGGGTCTCGGCCCGCAGCCGTCCCCACGCCTCCTCGTCGAAGGGGACGTAGATCGAATCGGTGAGGCTGTCGACCCTGTGGTTGGTCAAGAGACTCCCAGGCTGAGGACTGCCGGGCGACTCAGGCGAGCTGTTCGATGACCGCTTCGGCGCCGCTGACGCCGACTTCGCCGGCGGGCTCGACACCGAGGTAGGTCACCACGCCGTCGTCGACGATCGCGGCGTAGCGCTTCGACCTGGTGCCCATGCCGAAGCGCGAAGCGTCGAGTTCGAGCCCGATCTTCGATGTGAACTCGCCATTGCCGTCGGAGAGCAGGACGATGTCGTCGGGGATGCTTCGCGCCTTGCGCCACTCGTTGATGACGAAGACGTCGTTGACGGCCACGCAGGCCACGGTGTGGACGTTGCCCGACTTGATCGCCGCGAGGTTCTCGATGAAACCCGGCATGTGGACCTCCGAGCAGGTCGGGGTCATCGCGCCGGGCACCGCGAAGAGAACGACCTTCTTGCCCTCGAACAGCTCGCGGGTCGAAATGTCGACGATGCCGTTCTGGGTCATCTGCTTGAAACTGGCCTCCGGGATCGGATCCCCGGTCTTGATGCTCATGGATTGCTCTCTCGTGTTCTTGGTCCTGAGGGGGCGGCAGTATAGCTTCGATCCCGATGCTCGCTACGACCGCGGCGAACGGCGTTCGCAAGGTGCTCGGCCTGGCGGTCGCCACGGCGATCCTGGCCGGCGCCTGTGCGCGTTCTTCCGGCAGCGGCGCGGAAGCCGAGGGCGGCACGCCGCTGGACCTGACGGGCGATCATGCGCACTACCTGCGGAGCGTCGAGGGCGCCCGGCTCGAACTGGTCGAGCCCGGCACGGACGGCGCCTGGCGGGAGATTCGAGGCGGCGGGAGGGTGGTGAGGTTGAAGGCGCCGCCCGAGCGGATCGCTTCGCGGACCCTGGCGACCGACGAGATCCTGTTGGAGATCGCGGAACCGGAGCGGATCGTGCTCCTGTCGCCGTTCGCCGGCGATCCGCAGTTCAGCGCCAGCGCGGACCGGGCCAGGCGTCTTGGGCGGGTCGGCGGCTTCAGCACGGAGGAGATCCTGGCGGCCACCCCCGATCTGGTGTTCGCCGCGAGCTTCAACACGCAGGAAACCCTCGCTCAACTGGAGGCCGCGGGCGTTCCGGTCGTGGTCCTGCTCAATCACGAGAGCCTTGCGGCGATCGCGGAGAACATCCGCACCGTCGGTTTCGCGATCGGCCGCGACCGCGAGGCGGAGCGGCTCGTCGAGTCGATGCAATTCCGGCTTGCCGAGACGCGCGGGCGGGCCGCGTCGCGGGTCGAAGGCCTGCGGATCGTCCACTGGAGCGGGGGAGTGGTGCTGGGTAGCCGGACCGTCTTCGACGATGCTGTTCGCTATCTCGGCTCGGTGAATCTGGCGTCCGAGAACGGTCTCGAAGGCTGGCCCCGCATCAGTGCGGAGCAGGTCGTGATCTGGGACCCGGACGTCATCTTCACGGACTCCTCCGGGCCCAACGAGACTGGCGTGGGCACGCTGGCCGGCACGCGGGCGGCCCGGCTCGGCAATCTGGAGTCGCTCGACGGGCGGGACATGGCGGCCATCTCGCATCACGTTGCCGGCATGGTCGACCGGCTCGCGGACGCCCTCGTGCGGGCTTCCGAGCGGATCGAGGCCGCGAGACGCCCTTGACTGCCGCGGAATGAGGATCGCCTTCGGCGGGAATCAGGCCGGGTTCTGGTGGTACATGGCCGCCGGTACGGCGCTGCTCCTGGCGTTCGCCGGAATCGGCCTGTTCCGGGGGGCCGTGCCTATCGACGAAGGCGACGTGCTGGCGGTCCTTGCACGGTATCTGCTGCCCGGCGAGAGGGCCGCCGACCCGAGCGTGGACACGATCGTCTGGTCGCTTCGGGCGCCCAGGGTGGTCGTGGCGGCGATGGTCGGCGGTTGTCTGGCCCTGGCCGGCGCCCAGATGCAGGGGCTCTTCCGCAATCCCCTCGCGTCACCCGGGATCGTTGGCACGAGCACCGGCGCCGCCGCCGGCGCGGTCTTCGCCCTGACCTTCGGGTTGGCCGGCACCTTCCTGCTCGCCGCCCCGCTGTTCGCGGTCGCGGGCGCGCTGCTTTCGCTTCTGATCGTCACCCGGATCGCGACCCGTGACGGCTACACGCCGGTCACTACACTGCTGCTGGCCGGGGTCGCCCTGAACGCGCTGCTGGCGGCCTTCAATTCGTGGCTCATAGCCCGTTCGTGGGAGCAGTACGAGGCGGCCCGCCGCATCGCCTACTGGATGATGGGCGGCGTCACCGACCGCGGCTGGGTCCATGTCGGGATGGTGCTGCCGGGGATGGTGATCGGCTGCGCCATGGCGGTCTGGTTCGCGCGCGATCTCGACCTGCTGCTCGAGGGTGAGGAGGTGGCCGCCTCGCTCGGCGTCGACATCGAGAAGACGAAGCGGGCCGTGCTCTGGAGCGCCGCCATCCTCACCGGCAGCGCGGTCGCGGTCAGCGGCGTGGTCGGTTTCGTGGGTCTCGTCGTACCGCACCTGGTGCGCCTCCTGCTGGGCCCGGTGCACCGCCGCCTGCTGCCGGCGGCTTTCCTGACCGGCGCCTGGTTCGTCGTCGGCGCCGATCTCCTGGCGCGGACCCTGGTGGCGCCGAAAGAGGTCTTCCTGGGAGTGGTCACCGCCTTCATCGGCGCCCCGTTCTTCCTGTTCCTGCTGGTTCGCCACGAGAGTGAAGTGGCGGTGTCCCGATGATGGAAACGAGGGGCTCAGCGCGCCGAGCGCCGCGGCTCGAGCTCGTCGACGGCGGCATCGAGCGCCGGGGAAGGTGGCTGCTGCGCGACGTCGACCTCGCCATCGAGCCGGCCATGCTGACCTCCGTCGTGGGGCCGAACGGCGCCGGCAAGTCGACCCTGCTGCGGCTTCTGAGCGGTACCTGGCGCCTGACGGAAGGCAAGGCCCTGCTGGGCGGCTTCGACCTGTCGGCGTTGCCGCGCCGCCAGGCGGCCCGGCGGGTGGCCTACGTGCCGCAGACGGTCCGCCCGACCTTCGAGTTCACGGTGCGGGAGTTCGTCACCCTGGGCCGCTACCCGCACGAAAGCCGCCTGTTCGGCACCCGTTCCGCCGACCGCGGATGGATCGACCGCTGCCTGGACGACACGGACGTTCTGGCGCTCGCCGAACGACGGGTGACGACGTTGTCGGGAGGCGAGTTGCAGCGCGTGCTGATGGCGCGCTGTCTGGCCACCGAGGCGGAGGTTCTGCTGCTCGACGAGCCGACCTCGAACCTCGATCTCGCCCACGGTCTCGACCTGCTGGGGCTGGCGCGCCGCCTGGTCGACGAAGGTCGCTCCGTCGTGCTGGTCCTGCACGACCTGAACGCGGCCGCCCGCTTCGCCGACCGGGTGGCGGTGCTCGACGGTGGCGCGTTGATCGCCGAGGGCCCGCCGGCGGAAGTCCTGAACCCGGACCTGCTGCGTCGGGTGTTCCGGGTCGAGGCGGTGCTGCTCGAAGGATCCGCGGCCCCCGTGTTCGACTTCGAACCGTTGGGCTGACGGCCTGGAACTGGCCGCCAAAGCGGAGCCGGCCTTGCGGCCGGCGCGCTTCTTCGGCCGCCTGCGGCGGCAGCCGGCGAGGGCGCCGGCGCACCCAGTGGGCGGCCAGTTCCATGCTCGTCAGCGCTACAGGCGCACCAGGTAGCTCTGCCGCCCCTCCAGCACCCGCTCGCCCCGCTGGTTGTCGATCTCGCTCTCCAGCACGATGACGCCGGTCGTCCGCTGGCGCTTCAGCTCCGCGATGCGGAGCGTCGGGTACAGCGTGTCGCCCGGGTACACCGGCTTCAGGAAGCGGCAGGACTGGTCGATGTAGCCGATCATGGCGCGGCCGACCACGTCGGCGAACGTGCCGGCGCCGGCGGCCGTGTAGCAGAGCACCTGGAGACCGTGGGCGAGCATTCCCTCGTGGCCCTGGGACCGGCAGTACTCGATGTCGTAGTGGATCGGGTGGTTGTCGCCCGAGATTGCCTGGAACGCGGCGAAGTGGGCTTCGGTCACGGTACGGCCGGGCAGCGGGAAGGTCTCGCCGGCGCGCAGCTCGTCGAACGGTCTGACAGGGACCAGGCCCCGGTCGCTACCCACCGAACACCCGGGTCAGGGCTTCGGCCGCCTCGGCCGTCTCCTCCGGGCTGACGTCGCGGTGGGTCACCAGCCGGATATGGGTCGGACTGGTCGTCAGGCACAGGACGTTCTCGCGTGCCAGGGCTTCGACGCATTCCTGCGCGCCGCGGCCGGTGCCCTCGACCGAGAAGATGAGGATGTTCGTCCTCTGCTCGGCGATCAGCGCGACGCCGGGAAGATCGTTCAGGGTGTCAGCAAGCAGACGGGCGTTCTCGTGATCCTGGACGAGCAGGGGAGGGCTCTCGTCGAGGGCCACCTCGGCCGCCGCGGCGAGCACGCCGACCTGCCGCATCTGGCCCCCGCACATCTGCCGGTAGCGGCGGACGTTCCTGATGAAGTCGCGGGAGCCGGCGACGATCGACCCGGCCGGCGCGCCCAGACCCTTCGAGAAGCAGAAGGAGAGGGAGTCGACGGGACCCGCTGCCTCGGCGGGCGTGCAACCGAGCGCGGTCGCGGCGTTGAAGAGGCGGGCGCCGTCGAGGTGTACGCGCAGGCCGCGGCGGTGCGCCAGGTCGCAGAGCGCCCGCGTGCGCTCCGGTTCGTAGACGGTGCCGCCGGCCTGGTTGCAACTGTTCTCGAGGCAGAGGAGCCGGGTCGGGGCGAGGGTCGGGTAGTCGGGCTGAATCGCCGCCTCGACCTGGTCCGGCGACAGGATGCCGTCGGCCTCCGCCGTCACCGCGCGCGGCAGGAGGCCGCCGATGCCCGTGATCCCGTTGTTCTCGTGGTTGATGATGTGAGCCTTCGATTCGAGCAGCACCTCGCTGCCGCGGGGCAGTTCGTGCCCGAGCAGGGACGAGAGGTTGCCCTGGGTGCCCGAAGGAACGAACAGGGCCGCCTCGCGGCCGAGCATCTCCGCGACGCGTTCCTGCAAGCGGTTGACGGTCGGGTCTTCGTGGAAGACGTCGTCGCCGACCTCGGCAGCGGCCATCGCCCTGCGCATGGCCGGGGAAGGCCGGGTCATCGTGTCGGAGCGCAGTTCGACGGGCATGGCGATCGACTTTCAACCTGGTGACCGGTCCCGAAGGAGAGTTGCCGGTCCCGAGAAGAGGCTAGCCATCATACTTGCGCGCGAATGGCCGATTCGCAGCATTCGCTCCCTCTACCGTCGGCGGATCCGGAGGTGGTTGCCGCCGCGGACCTCGGCTCGAACAGCTTCCACCTGGTCGTGGCGGAAGTGCGCGGCGGCCAGCTCGTGTTCGTCGACCGGCGAAAGGAGTTCGTGCGGTTGGCCGCCGGGCTCGACGAGCGGAAGCGGCTGACGCCGGAGGCAACGGCCCGGGCGCTTGAGTGTCTCGACCGGTTCGGGGAGCGGGTACGCGGCTTCCCTCCGGGGACGGTCCGGGTCGTGGGCACGAACACGCTGCGCCGCGCCCGCAATGCCCGCGACTTCCTGGAGGCGGGTCAGCGGTCCTTGGGCCATCCAGTGGAGATCGTCTCCGGTCTGGAAGAGGCGCGGCTGATCTACCTGGGAGTCTCGAGGAGCCTGGCCGGCGACGAACGGCGGCTCGCCGTCGATATCGGCGGCGGTTCGACCGAGCTGATCATCGGCGAGGGCTCGCAGCCGCTTGACCTGGAGAGCCTGTACATGGGCTGCGTCAGCTTCAGCCTGCGCCACTTCCCGAACGGCCGAGTCAAGGAGAAGCGCTGGCGACGGGCGGAGATCGAGGCGTTGCAGGAGCTGGAGCCGGTCGAGCGACGCTTCCGGGACGGCGCCGGCTGGCGGGTGGCGGTGGGCTCCTCGGGGAGCGTTCGTTCGGTGGCGGAAGTCGTACAGGCGGCAGGCTGGTGCGAGGAGGGCATCACGCTGGAGGCGCTGCTGCGCCTTCGGGACCTGCTGATCGAACGTGGCAGCACGGTGCGCGGCGGCATCAAGGGCCTGAGCGAAGGCAGGGCGCCGGTGTTCGCCGGCGGCGTCGCGGTGCTGCTCGCGGTGTTCAAGGCGCTGGGCATAGAGCGCATGCGGGTCGCGGGCGGCGCCCTGCGGGAAGGCGCCCTGTACGACCTGCTCGGCCGGCTGCACCATGAAGACACCCGGCATGCGGCGGTCGAGTCGATGGCCCGGCGCTACCACGTCCAGCCCGAACAGGCCGAGAGAGTTCGGGAAACCGCGCTCCAGCTCCTCGCGCAGTGCGCCGAATCGTGGAACCTGACCGGCGAGCTCCCCTGGCTCATGCTCTCCTGGGGCGCGCAACTGCACGAGGTCGGCCTCGACATCAACCACGCCGGCTTCCACAAGCACGGCGCCTACATCGTCGAGAACGCGGAGATGCACGGCTTCTCGCTCCAGGAGCACTTGCTGCTGGCGTCGCTCGTACGCAGCCACCGCCGCAAGTTCCCGCGCCAGATCTTCGATCGCCTCCCCTCGACGTGGCGGCAACCGGCGCGGCGAGGCGCCGTCCTGCTGCGGCTCGCGGCGGTGCTCCACCGGAGCCGGCGGGAAGAACCGCTGGCCGTCAAGCTCGAAGTCGACGGCCGCGAGCTCCGCCTCGTGCTGCCGAGGACGTGGTTGGAAGAGTCCCCGCTGACCCGCGCCGACCTGCGCCAGGAAGCGAAGTTCCTGGCCGCGGCGAAGTACCGGTTGACGGTGGAGGAGGATGGCTGA
>JAJDZH010000379.1 GCA_022824725.1 Thermoanaerobaculia bacterium
TGATCAGGAGTGCCGGCCGCTTCTCGGCCAGGGCGCTCGCCTGCAGCAGGACACCGGGGCGAACATCGAACCGCAGATCGTCGCTGCTCGCGTCTGGGCTCAGGCCGATCATGAAGTCCTCATAGGTTACGGCCGGGTGAAACTGCACTGTCGTGCCGGCGCGATCGAACCGTTGACGCCGTATCTTCTCCGCGAGACGCGTTTTACCGGTGCCGGGCGGGCCCTCAAGGACGACGAAGCGGCGCTCTAGCAACAACTTGTAGAGGGACTCCTCATCGAACGCTGGAAAGAGGTCCTCACGCAGCTTCGACTGAAGCTGCTTGTACTCCGTCCTGGCGGCGGCCATGGGTTGCCAACCGCGTTCGAAGGCGTACAGGTCGAGGAATGACCGAACCACCCGCCGGGCACCGTCCGGGTCTTCGGGTACTTTCGCCGCCGCGTAAACCTCGGAGCCGTACTTCTTGAATGCCGCGGCGAAGTCGGGGAACCTGTCGCTGACCGACTCCGGGACCTTCACGCCGAGTGCGGCGGGGTCGGGCTTGGTCCACGTCGTCACGCCCTCACGGGAGAGGTGCCGCCGAAGCGCTGCGATACGGCGCCGATGGCCTGGTCTCATCAGGATGCCCTCGTCAGGTGAGAGGCCGCGGGTGCCCACGACGAAGACGATCAACGAACCAGCCTCGGTCGGGAACCAGACGACGCTCGTCCCTCCGTAGGGGCCGCTTTGAGGGTTTTCCGGATTGATGAGCCCGGCGTAGGGGACCTTGCCGCCGCCGTCGCCCGCCAGAGCGTAGGCATCACGCATGGAGGTGGCTTGGCGGTGGCGTTGGGGGTAGCGCCCTCCGAACAGGCCTTCGATCAAGGCCTTGCAGCCTTCCTTCGGGCCGGGGAGCCCAACGCGAATCGCCTCCGAGAGCTGCGATAGAGCGTCGTTCATGGGGGCACTGCTGGACCCTCGGAACTGGAGCCGACGAGCGGATTTGAACCGCTGACCTGCTGATTACGAATCAGCTGCTCTGCCACTGAGCTACGTCGGCATGACCGGGTGATACTCGCCGGTCGCGGCGCGAGGACGCCGGAGTGTAGCAGCGGTTTGACCCGGCCGGCTTGCGCCGGGATACCCTGCCGCGAGGTTGGTGCCCAGCCGATGACCGTCCAGCAATTCCCCAGAACGCCAGGGCCGCCGCCGGGCCGCGGCGGCATGTGGGAGTCGCTGCGGATACCCCAGTTCCGCTGGCTCTACCTGTCGAACACGACCTTCTTCCTGGCCATGCAGGGCCAGTTGGTTGTCCGTTCGTGGCTCGTCTTCTCTCTGACCGGCAGTGAGTTCGCGCTGGGGCTTGTCAGTCTGATGGTGGCGCTCTCGATGCTCAGCCTGGGGCCGGTCGGAGGCGTCGCGGCCGACCGCTTCGAGCGCCGGGGACTGGTGGCCGCCGGGCAGGCGACCGTCGTGGTTGCCGAAGTGATCGTCCTCTCCCTGCTTCTGAACGGGAAACTCGACTACTGGCACATTCTGGTCCAGGTGACGGTGGTGGGGGCGGTCTTCCCCTTCGTCATGCCGGCGCGCAACGCGATCGTTGCCGACGTGGTCGGCCGGCGCCGGCTGACGAACGCGTTGGCGCTGAGCATGACCGCGGTCAACGTGACCCGGGTCGTCGGGCCGGCGGTGGGCGGTTTCCTGATCTGGGCCGCGGGCGTCAACGTCGCGTATTCGATCAACACCGGCCTCTATGCGCTCGCCCTCGCGGGCCTGATGGGAGTTCATCGGGCGCCGGTGGCCGACCCGTCGAAGCAGTCGATGCTCCAGAACATGGGGCAGGGCTTCCGGTACGTGGCGGAGAACCGGCTGGTCCTCGTCCTGCTCTTCTTCGGCCTCGTGCCGATGTTCCTGGTCATGCCCTTCCAGACCCTGCTCGTCGTCTTTGCCGAGGACATCTGGCAGATGGGCGCGGGCGGCCTTGGAGCATTGAGCGGCGCCGCGGGTGTCGGCGGCGTACTGGGGGCCGCGTTCGTCGCCTGGCGGTCCTACTCGACCCGCCGGCTCCGGTTGATGATGACCAGCGTCTTCGCCTTCGGCATGTTCATGATGGGCTTCGCCCTCAGTCCGTGGTTCTGGCTTGGCCTTCCCCTGGTGCTGGCGGGCTCGGCCTTCCAGGCGATTTACACGACGCTGAACAACACGGCGATCCATGTCCTGATCCCGGATTCGGTACGGGGTCGCGTCTCGGGCTTTCTGACGATGTCGTTCTCGCTGCCGATGCTCGGCGTGGCGCCGATCAGCGCTCTGGCCGAGGTCTGGGGAGCGCCGGTCGCAGTGGGGTTGGCCTCACTGCTCGCCGTCGTCGTGGCCATCGTGTTCTACCTGGCGAGTTCCGACCTGCGGCGAATGGACCTGTTGATCCGGAAGGCGTTCAGGGAGGCGGCGCGCGCGGATGCCGAACGGCCGGTGAAACGGGAAGCCTCGTCGCCGCCGGCCACTCGCGGAGCGGTTCGTTGAGTACGCGGCAGGCAGCAGGAGGTAACCGATGCTGATCACGATCTCGAGGCAGTACGCATCCGGCGGCACCCAGGTAGCGACGCTGGTGGCGGAGCGGCTCGGGTGGCGCCTGGTTGGCAACTCCCTGATCGACGAGGTGGCGGAGCGCGCCGGCGTCCCGCCCGAGGAGGTCCTGGCGCGCGAGGACCGGCCGCCGGGGTTCATCGAG
>JAJDZH010000267.1 GCA_022824725.1 Thermoanaerobaculia bacterium
CATCGCGCGTCCGTTCGGCGGCATCGCTCCGGGCAACGACCCGACGGTTCACCACGACGGCTTCGGCACCCTGGTCAAGCCGGGAACCACGATCCGCTGGAACATGCACTACCACAAGGAACCGGGGCCGGGAACGGGCACCTGGGATCGTTCCTCGGTGGCGCTGCGCTTCTATCCGAAGGACTACAAGCCGGACTATGTGATGCAGAGCGCCTCGATGGGCAAGTTCGACTTCGAGATTCCTCCCGGCGATTCGAACTACGTCGCCACGACGAACCACAAGTTCGAGCGCGATGCCCTTCTGCTCGGCTACACGCCGCACATGCATCTGCGCGGCAAGTCGGCTCGTTACGTCGCGAAGTACCCGGACGGTACGGAGGAGGTTCTCCTCGACGTTCCGCGGTACGACTTCAACTGGCAGACCCACTACAAGTACCAGGCGGGTGGCAAGCGGATCCCGGCCGGCACCGAGATCGAGCTGACGATGGCCTGGGACAACTCGGCGGACAACCCGGCGAATCCGGATCCGACTGAGACGGTGGTCTACGGCGGCCCGACGACGTCCGAGATGATGTTCGGTTTCGTTGCCTTCGCCGACGCCGAGCCCGGCTACGATCCGTCCAGCACCGGCTTCCTGAGTCAGCAGCGGTTCAACCGGGAGGACTTCAGGAAGCTCGTGAAGGAGCGTTTCGACGTCGACTGGGACTCGCTGAGCGAGGAGGAGCAGGGCAATATCTTCCGCCGCCTGCGCCGACAGCAGCGCCAGAACGCGGATAGCGACGGCAGCGAGGGCACGGTCAGCGGCGGCGAGTAACGCCGGTCAGCCAGTCGCCTTCTGAGAGTCGACAACCCCGCCCCGGCTTCGGCCGCGGCGGGGTTTGTCGTTAGCGGAGCCGGTCGAGAAGGCCAGTGGCGCGCGACGTCGTCCGCAGCACGGCGGCCCGCACGGACTGGCGGCTCGCCAGCACGGTGACCGTCTGCTGCGCCCGGGTCACCGCCGTGTAGAGCAGTTCCTTCGTGTTTACGCGGGATTCCGCCGGGCCGGGAACGAAGACCACGTGCTTGTACTCCGAGCCCTGGGCCCGGTGCACGGTGAGGGCGAAGAAACTCTCGTGCTGCGGCAGGCGGGAAGGTGAGACGAGGAAGCGCTCACCCTCGCGATCGAGGTCCGGGAACCAGACCCGAGGGTGGCCCGAGTCGCCGGGAGTGACGCCGCCGGGAACGACGACGCCGGTGTCGCCGTTCGAGAGGTTGGTCTGCCGGTCGTTGCGGCTGACGATGATCGGTCGTCCGACGTAGAACTCGTCCTGCTCCGTGCGGCGCCCCAGCTCGGCCAGACGGCGCTCCACCAGGCGGTTGAAGCGGTCGGTGCCGAAGGGGCCCCGGCGGTGGCTGCACAGGACCCGCCGCTTCGGGAACGGAGCGGCGCCGAGTGGGTCGGCCGCCAGCTCCTTCATGTGGTCGGACCATTCCCGGGCGCATTCGCGGGCGAAGGCGTCGAATGCGGCCTCGTCGTCGATCGGCTCGAGCCGCGTCGTTTCGTCGCCGCCGTCCCGGAGGACGCGGACGGCCGCGTCGGCGTCGCCGGCGACCACGGCGGCGGCGAGCCGGCCGATGCCGGAGTGTTCCCTGAAGCGGTAGTTCTTCGTCAGGGTCGTCACGCAGTGCGCCAGCGAGCCCCGCTCGCCCGCCCTGCAGAGGTCGCTGAAGACCGAGCCCGGTTCCACCGAGGCCAACTGGTTCGCGTCGCCGAGGAGAATCAGCCGGCAATGCTCCGGCAGGGCGGTCGCCAGGCGGACCATCAGCGCCAGGTCCGCCATCGAGCATTCGTCGACGACCAGGGCGTCGAGCCGGTCGATCCGGCTGGTCCGGCTCGCCAGCAGGCGGTGAACGGTCCACGCCTCGGCAGGAAACTCGCGGAGCCCGGGCACGCGGTCGAGGAGGCCCTCGCCCAGCTTCCCGCGCACCGACTCCTGGATGCGCGAGGCCGCCTTGCCGGTCGGCGCCGCGAGGCCGATCCGGCGCGGGTGGGCCAGGCCCGCGTCGACCAGCGCCGCGATCAGCTTGGCGGCGAGGGTCGTCTTGCCGGTGCCGGGGCCGCCGGTGACGATGCAGAGCCGGCGCTCCATGGCGATGCGCAGGGCCGCGACCGCCTCGGCGGTTCGATCTTCCCCCGCGCCGAAAACCCGCGCGATCGCGGACCCGGTATCGGCCGCCCGATCCGCGGCCGCGGCCAGAGCGAGGAGCCGCGCGGCGAGCCGGCGTTCGGCGTGAAACAGACGGTGCAGGTAGAGGCGGTCGCCGTCCAGCACGAGGGGCCGGTCGTTCGCCGTGTCCTCCTCGTCCGCGGCGACGACGGGGCTTCGAGCCAGCGCCTCGCGCAGGGCGGCGGCCGTGGGAAGCGCGACCGCCTGCAGCTCGGCCGCTAGCGAGTCCTCCGGACGGCCGGAATCGGGCCGCTCCACGAGCGCCGCGACCGGCTTGCCGGCGTTGCCGAGGTCGAGGCAGGTGTGGCCGTTCCGGTGCAGCGCGCTGGCCGTGGCGGCAGCCAGGGCAACGTCCTCGCCGGCGCCGAGGTCCATCGTC
>JAJDZH010000025.1 GCA_022824725.1 Thermoanaerobaculia bacterium
CTCGATCTGCGCGTACTCGGCGGGAGAGCCGGTTCCCGCGGTCTGGAACAGGTGGTTCATCCCGGGAAAGCGGCGCACGGTGATGTCCTGGTTGCCCGACGCGGCGAACGCGGTTTCCATGGCGGACTGGTTCTGATCCGCGTCGACCTGGGTGTCCTTGCCGCCGAACAGGGCGAGCGTCGGCACGGCGAGGCCACCGAGCGCGGGCGCCGGGTCGTAGCGGATGAAGAACCGAAACCACGGGCTCAGGTTGGATTCCACGGCGGCCGACACGGTCGATTCGAGCGCTTCGCCGCTCAACTGCGCCGTCTCGGGCGAGGCGGCCAACTGTTCCCGGGCGACCTCGCGCAGTGCGGCCTCGGCTTCGGCTGGAGGCATCTCGCCGCCGATGATCCTGAGCGCCCGATCCTGCAGCGCCGCGAGTTCCTCGATCTTCTCCGCCGGCACGCCGTCGGCAGCCGCGATTCGCCGGAGTTGCTGGCGCAGCAGGTCGCCGCCGGGTACCCCCGGCCCGGCCAGTAGCACGGCGTACGCGATCGTCCCCGGCTCGACCCGGTTGAGCGCCAGCGGAGCGACGAGACCGCCTTCGGAGATGCCGATCAGGCCGACCCGCTCCGGGTCGATCCGGTCGTGACCGCGCAGGAAACGGACGCCGAAGAGAACGTCGTTCGCCTTGTCCCGGGACGTAGACTGCCAGGTGCTGCCGGTCGAACCGCCGACGCCGCGGTCGTCGACCCGCAGGACGGCGATGCCGAGCCGGGTCAGGTGATCCGCGAGCACGAGGAAGGGCTTGTGGCCGGCGAGTTCGAGATCGCGGTTCAGGGCGCCGCTGCCGCTGATCAGCAGCGCGGCCGGGACCTTGCCGTCACCCGGCGGCAGGGTCAGGGTGCCGGCGATCTTCACGTCCCGGGTGGTGTACTCGACTTCCTCGGCGTCGTAGGGGAAGGGCGGCTTCGGTTCCTGGGGCCGCGGGGGCGCCTCGACCTCGACCGCCTCCCGGCCGAGCCGGAAGGGAAGCCGGGCCGGGCCCTGCGTGAACTCGCCCGAGATCTCGCCATCCGCCAGCGTGCCCTCGAAGGTCGGCTCGCCGGGGACACCGGCGATCGTGAACTGAACCGTGGCGCCGTCCACCGAGACATCCGATAACGGCAGGTCCTTGGCGCCCTGGGCGGGAATGTCGATCGTCCCGGACCACGCGCCGTCGGCCTGTTCCAGGTCGACCTTGACTACGAGGGGCTGGCCCGGGGCCTCGATCGAGCCTTCCCAGCGTCCGACGGCGTCGACGGTCTGGGCGGCCGACGGGAGCGTCGCTATCGAAAGCGCGACCGAGGCCGCAACCGCCGCCGCGCGCAGGAGATGAGGTCGTCCGTCTGAAGCAGGGGGCATGGCTTTTCCTTGTCGGGAGTGAGAAGAGACCGCTGGTGGCCGCACTACCTTGAAGACGGAGATCGGCTCTCCGGGGTTCCCCGGGAGGCCTCCTCGATCCGGTAGAGATGCGTCCCCGTGCGGACGAAGAGAGCGCCGTCGGCAACGGCGATCGAGGCGAGTGTAGAGCCGTCGAGCTCGTTGCGGGCCAGTTGCTCGAACTCGAGGCCGGGTTCGATGACCGTAGTGACCCCTTCCTCGTTCTGGAAGTAGATCCGGCCTCCGGCGAAGACCGGTGAAGCGGAGTGGTTGCCGCCGAGCCGGTGTTGCCAGTGGATGTCGCCGGTCGAGGCGTCGATGCAGGTGGCGATGCCGGAGTCCGTGACGGTGTAGAGCTCGTCGCCGACCAGAATCGGCGACACGGTGAGCGGGGCGCCGCGACGAAGCCGCCAGGCGACCTCCGAGTTCGTCACGTCTCCTTCGCCGGTCGGGCGGACCGCGAGCAGCACGGGTTCGTTGAAGCCGGTCGACAGGTAGACGAGGCCGTGGCCGTAGACCGGCCGTGAGACGTTGGAGAAGCCGCCCGGATACTGGACCCGCCAGATCTCGCGGCCGGTAGCCGGCTCGTGGGCGGAGGCGCGAAAGGCGCTGACGTTGACGATCTGCGAAGTGTCCCCGACCTCGATGGCGAGCGGGGTCGAGTAGGCCTGCGAGATGGGAGCGGGTCGGGCCGAGCGCCAGCGTTCCTCGCCCGTCCGGGCGTCCACGGCGACCAGGAACGCCGTGTCGTAGCCGTCGATACTGACGATCAGCGCACCGTCGTGGAGGATTGGCGACCCGCCGTTCCCGTGCTGCGACGTGTAGGGGAAGCGGGTTCGCCAGAGAACCTCGCCGGCCGAGTCGCCGTCCGCGGCGACCGCCGCCGTGCCCTGGGCGCCGAAGTGGACGTAGACGCGCGCGCCGTCCGGATCGATGACCGCCGTCGGCGACGCGAAGCTGTTCTTCTGGTTCAGGAGCGTCGTGTCGGAGATGGCGAAGACCTCGACGTTCCTCGCCGGCTCGCCGTTCGTCGTGTCGTAGGCCAGGAGTCGGAGCGAGGTACCGGCTCCGTGGTCGGTCACCGCGGTCGTGAGCCAGACCAGCCCGCCGACGATCACCGGCGACGACCAGCCCCGGCCCGGGACGGGCGCTTTCCAGGCGACGTTCTCCGTCTCGCTCCAGCCAAGCGGAACGGACGCGTCCGGAGCGTGCCCCTGCCCGGTCGGCCCGCGGAACTGAGGCCAGTCACCGGCGTAGGCGGCGGCAACCGCGGACACGGCCAGTGCCGTACCGAGCGCCGTCCGCACGCTCAGCGCAGTTCTTCCGCGAACGCTTTGCATTCCTTCCACCTGAAGCACGACGTGACATGGTCGTTCACCATGCCCACGGCCTGCATGAAGGCATAGCAGATCGTCGGGCCGACGAAGCGGAATCCGAGCTTCTTGAGCGCCTTGCTCATCGCCTCGGAGGCCGGCGTCGCGGCGGGAACGTCCTCGAGGCGGCTCCAGGCGTTGACGATGGGCGTGCCGCCGGTGAACTCCCACAGGAAGTCCGAGAAGTCCGCACCCGAGTCGCGCAGGTCGAGCCACGCGCGCGCGTTTCCGATCGCGGCACGCACCTTGAGGCGGTTGCGGACGATGCCCGGATCCTGCAGGAGGGATGCGACCTTCCGCTCGTCGTAGCGGGCGACACGCTCCGGGTCGAAGCCGTCGAAGGCGCGCCGGTACCCGTCACGCTTCTTCAGGATCGTGTACCAGCTCAGCCCGGCCTGGGCGCCCTCCAGTACCAGCATCTCGAAGAGCCGGCGGTCGTCGTGGAGCGGAACGCCCCACTCCTCGTCGTGGTAGGCGATGTAGAGCGGGTCGTCGTTGACCCAGCCGCAGCGTGTACGCCCCGACACTACGGGTAGTAGCCGCGAATCGTCCGCGCCCTGGCGCCTCTCTGGTCGACGACGACCTCGACCCGGCGAAACGCATCCGAGGGCGCCGTGCTCGAGGACTGGTAGGCGAGGAAGTACTTCGAGCGCAGCTCGAGGCCGATCTGGTCGTAGACGGCGGCGAGTTCGCTGGTGCTCTCCACGAAGAAGGCGCGGCCGCCGGTCTCCAGCGCCAGCTGTTCCAGCACCTTCTTCGGGCTCTCCTTCGCCTTCCTGGGGAGGGCCAGGCCGATCGCGTAGATGGCGGCTTCCGAGCGGCGGGCGTACTCCAGGGCGTCATCGAGGTCGTAGCGGCTGTGTTCGTCGACACCGTCCGAGAGCAGCAGCACCGCGCGCTGGCCGGGCAGTCCGTTCAGGTGGTAGAGGGTGAAGATGAGGCTGTCGTAGAGCGCCGTGCCGCGCTCGGCGCGCAGCCCCATAAGGCCTTTGGCGAACTCGATCCGGTCGCGGGTGAAGGGCGAAGCGAGGTGCGGCCGGTCGTTGAAGGTGACGATGGAGAGTTCGTCGCGCTCGGTGATCAACTGCTGGAAGAAGTCGGCGGCGGCCCTGACGGACTCCGCGAGGCGTTCCTCCATCGAGGCCGAGACGTCGAGCAGGATCGTGCCCACCAGCGGCGTGTCGTCGACCCGTTCGAAGCGGAGGATCTCCTGGGCCACACCGTCTTCCAGCACCTGGAAGGCGTCCTGGCCGAGGTCGAGCAGCGGCCGCCGGTCGCGGTCGTCGACCGTCGTGTAGAGCTCGACGAAGTCGACCTGGACCTCCTCGAGCGTGGCCGGCCCGTTGATGATCGCCGTGTCCTCGACGAAGGCCGCGGGCCCTTCGGCGTCGAGCAGCTTGCCCACGATCCGGATGATCGTGAGTTCGCGTCCGCCGGGCAGCTCGATCGGGACGCTGAAGGGCTCCTCGTAGAGCGTGGCCACCTGGTCCGCGTTGCGGAAGACCTGGAGCTCCTCCAGGCTGCGGCCCTCGGGGACGGTGACCTGCGCCCGCAGACGGAGGCTGTTGCTGTAGTCGTGGCCCGGGATCGGTTCGATGATCCGGACGTCGAAGCGGTGAGGAGAACCGTTGATCAGGTAGGAGTCGCTGGCGATCTGGTTGCGTTCGGCGTCGTAGGCGATCGCGCGCAGCATCTGGCTGCGGGGAAGTTCGCCCAGCCGCACGTCGACGCTGTAGGGCGCTCGCCTGGTCGTGAACAGGTCCTTGTCGTCGAGAGTGAAGCGCACCCTGTCGACCGGACCGGTGACCGCGGTATCGAAGCGCAGGTAACCGGACACGAGTTCTCCACCCGGCGGGATGATCCGGATCGTCGGTTCGCCGGAGGCCAGAGAGCGGTTCGCCTCGGCGAAGATCGGCTCCAGGTCGGCCTCCGTCCAGCCCACGGCCGCTTCGACCCTCGGCACCTCGAGCGGCTCGGCGTGACGCCACACCGCGTCGCCGTTCAGGTCGTCAACGCGCAGGATCAGCTTGTACTCGCCGGGACGGAGATAGCGCTGGGCGACGAGGGGCATGGCCGTCTGCGTGTCACCGGTCGCCTCGCCGCCCTCGACCGGGAACTCGAAGCGGTAGCGGAAGCTCTCGAACAGCCGGTCGGCGCCGGTGTCCGCGTCCGCCCGCAGGACCTCCCCGATCAGCTCGAAGGCGTAGGAGCGGGCGCCGGCGAGGTCGGCGAGGGTGGCGCCCTCCGGTTCGATCTGAACCAGGGTCTGGACCACGGTCCGGCTCTCCTTGCGGCCCGGGAAGGAGACGTCGAGCGCGGCGGCCAATTCCGGCGCGCCCGAGGGCAGGTCGGTCGAGTAGGACTCGAAGGTGCGCAGCCATTCGTCGGACGGCGCTTCGATCGGTTCCAGCTTCTCGCCGATCATTCGCTCGTAGAAGAAGCCGAGCATGCCGCCCCAGTCGTTCAGGATCTGGATGATCCGGAGCGCGTAGCCGAGCTCCTCCTCCTTGCAGCCGGCGCCGAGGTCCTCCCGGCGGAGACCGCCGATGCCGGCGCCCGGCAGGTCGAGCCGGCCGCCTGGCTGGAGGGCCGAGATGCTGAGCTCTTCGCTCGGGTACCACGCCCGCCAGGGGCCCACGCCGAGCCGCCGGTAGAAGATGACCGCGTACTGGTCCGGGCGGAGCCGGCGGGAGAAGATCGCGCCCATCACCTCGCTCAGGTCCTGGAAGCCGTAGAACCAGGCCTCGATGCTCGTCGCCGAGCGCCTGGGACAGATCTCCACGTGGACGCCGGGTGGCCCGTTCAGCAGGTAGTAACGCGCCCGCTCGTCGTCCGTGTCCTCGAACAACTGGCGGACCATGGACAGTCGCTCGCTCCAGTGCTCCCGGAACTCGTTGCGCGCCGTGTCGGGATAGGGGTCGCGCGCCTTCCAGAACTCGGCGATGAAGGCGTCCCGCTGGTAGTCCTGGGACAGGCAGAGGAAGGACTGGATCTCCTCGTCGCTGAGCAGCAGGGCGACTTCCTCGGTCCATTGCCGGTGCTGCGGCGGCAGGTTCTCGACCGCGGGTTGCCGGCCGTCCTGGCAGGGCGGCCGCTTCTTCTTGGCGGCCGACGCCGTGCCGCCGGCGAGGAACAGCGCGACGGCGGCGATGAGGAAGGCTCGGATGAGGACGCGGCTGCGCACGGTGGGTCGCCCCGGGGCAGGGCCTGCTAGTTTACGCCTCCCGCTCAGGGCCGGTAAGTGAAGGCCTGGCGGCCGACGGGTACCGACCCCGCGACCAGATTGGCCCAGCGGCAGAGGATCGGCCGCGTGTCGCGGGGGTCGATGATCTCCTCGATCTCGAAGTACTCGGCCGAGCGGAACGGCGAACGGACGCGGTTCAGGCGCTCCTTGATCCGGGCGAGATGCGCCTCGTAGTCCTCGGCTTCGGCGAGTTCCGCCTTGTAGGCGACTTCGATGCCGCCCTCGATCGGCAGCGAGCCCCAGTCGCCCGAGGGCCAGGCGTAGCGGAAGTGGTGGCTGCCGGGCTTGTGGTTCGCACCACCGGCGACGCCGAAGGCCTTGCGGATCACGACGCAGCAGAACGGCGTCGTGCACTGGCCCAGCGCCGCCAGAACCTGGGAGCCGAAGCGGATCGTGGCGGTGTGCTCGGACTCGCGGCCGATCAGGAAGCCCGGGCAGTCCTCCAGGTGGAGCAGCGGCAGGTGAAAGGTCGATGCCAGGTCGATCAGCCGGGAGAGCTTGCGGCAGGAGTCGGCGTCCCAGCCGCCGCCGTAGACGTTCACGTCCTCGGCGAAGATGGCGATCGGCCAGCCGTCCAGGCGCGCCAGGCCGGTGATGATCGACTTCCCCCAGTCGCGGCCGATCTCGAAGAAAGAGTCGCGGTCGACGATCCGCCCCATCAACTCGCGCATCCTGTACGTCCGCTTCGGGTCGCGCGGAACGAAGTCGAGCAGTTCGGGGTCGCGGCGCTCCGGGTCGTCGCCTCGTTTCGACTCGGGAAGCCGCGGCGGCAGTTGGTCGACATTGGTCGGCAGGTAGGAAAGGAAGCGGCGGGCCCGGTCGAACGCCTCCTCTTCCGAGTCCACCGCGTCGTCGATCGCTCCGTTCGCGGTGTGGATGCGGGCGTGTCCGAGTTCTTCCTTGGGCACCGTGCCGCCGCCGGCCCATTCGACCAGTGCCGGGCCGGCGATCATCATCTGGGCCGTGTCGCGGACGATGACCGAGTAGTGGGCGGTGCAGACCCGGGCGGCGCCGATGCCGGCGACGGAGCCGAGCGCCAGGGACACGGACGGGGCGACCGCGAGGTGCTGGACGACGACTTCCCAGCTTCGAAGCTCCGGTATGTAGGTGCGCCCGGCCATCTCGATCGTCTTGACCGAGCCGCCGCCGCCCATGCCGTCGACCAGGCGCACGTGGGGAAGCTTCATCTCGAGCGCGAGACCTTCCGACCGCGTCCGCTTGGCGGGGATCGAGGCATCGGCCGAACCGCCGCGCACCGTGAAGTCGTCGCCGGAGACGATAGCCGGACGGCCGTCGATCTCCCCGACACCGAAGACGAAGTTCGAAGGCCGGAAGGACACGAGTTCGCCGTCCTCCGTGTACTCCGCGCGGCCCGCGATCTCGCCGACTTCGTGGAATGTGCCGGCGTCGGTCATCGCGTCGATCCGCTCCCGGACGGTCAGCTTGCCGAAGTAGTGCTGGCGTTCGACCTTCTCCGGGCCGCCCATCTCCCGGGCGAGCGCCCGCCGGCGTTCGAG
>JAJDZH010000284.1 GCA_022824725.1 Thermoanaerobaculia bacterium
CGTCCGGTCGATGCCGGGCCTCCCCACCCGCTATCCCGACCTGGACGTACTGCTGATCCGCGAGATCACCGAGAGCGTCTACCGCGGCATCGAGCACGAGATCGTCGACGGCGTGGTCGAGAGCATGAAGGTGGTCAGCCGCGACGCCTGCCGCCGGATCGCCGACTACGCCTTCCGCATCGCCAGGCGGCACGGCCGCAAGAGGATCACCGTGATCCACAAGGCGAACATCATGAAGCAGAGCGACGGCCTGTTCCTCGACACGGTCCGCGCTGTCGCCGCCGAATACACCGACATCGACGTGGACGACTGCATCGTCGACGCGGCGTGCATGCGCATGGTGCTCAACCCGTACGACTTCGACGTCATGCTGATGGACAACCTCTACGGCGACATCCTGAGCAACCTCGGCGCCGGCCTCGCCGGCGGCATCTCGACCGGCCACGCGATCAACGTCGGCGACGACTGCCACGTCTTCGAGGCGGTCCACGGCGACGCCCCGCACCTGATCGGCACCGGCCAGGCGAACCTCCTGCCGCTGTTGACGCCGGCCACCGCCCTGCTGCGGCACTTCGACCGCCACGACGACGCGGACCGGATCGATCAGGCCGTGACCGCCGTTCTCGAGGAAGGCCGCAGTCTGACTCCCGATCTGGGCGGACAGTCGTCGACCTGGCAGATGGCGCGCGCCATCATCGCCGCGATGAACTGAAACCTGTCGGTGCGCCGGCCTTCTGGCCGGCTTCCGCCTGGGGCGGCCACGCCAGACCGGCGAAGCGCTCAGTCCCCCCGCGCGCGATCCAGCCCGGTCAGGAGACGCGCCAGTCCGGCGCGCACTCTCTCTGTCTCCGCACCGCTCAGGTACGGCGCGAGGACCTCGAGGTCCGCCGGGTCGGGCTCTTCGACCGGTCCGCCCGCCAGCGTCCGCAGAGCCCGCACCTCACGCTCGCCGAGGCGGATCAGGGCCGGCCGCATCGCGTCCAGTTCCAGAGTCGGCGCCGCCGGCGCGGTCCGGCGCTGCACCGCCTTCGCCAGGTCGATCTGGAGCGCGAACCACTCGCGAACCGGCGCCGGATCGAGCCCGAACTCGGCCGCCGTCCGCCCGGCCGCCTCCAGCACGATCCGTTCGCGTTCCGGATCCTCGATCGGCATGCCGCGCTCCGCCTTCCAGACCGCTACCGGCGGCATGAAGGCAAGCCGGCGGGCCACGAGATCGAGCAGGTGGTCCAGTTCGTCGCGGCTTTGGCCGCGGCCGAACCACTCCTCGCGGCGCCTCTCCAGCCAGCCTTCGTTGCGCTGGATCCAGCGGTCGATCGCGGGTCCGAGTTCCTCCGCCCGCCCGGGAGCGACCCAGAAGACCTTCCGGTCCACCGGAGCTTCGCAACTGCGCCGCCAGCCGTCGCGGCCGAAGTGCTCCACCTCGAACGAATCGGTGACGAAGGCGTCGACCTCTCCGCGTTCCAGGCGGCCGGGCAACGACAGGTTGTCGTTCACGGCGACGATCCGGGTGGCGCCGCTTGCGAAGCGCTCCCGCGTCCAGCGTTCCAGGATGCCGCCGCGGTTCACCGCCACGCGGGCGAGCGGCGAGGGCGCGTTCGCCGCCGAGACGACGCACGGACCGCCGGACGCGACCGCCCGGCTCATCCATCCGGTCGCGGCGCGGCCGGGCCGCCAGGTCACGCCGCCCATCGCCACGTCGAACTCGTTCGCCGCAACCGCGCCGGCGAGGTCCGGCCAGTCGAAGGGGACGAACGCGAGGTCGTAGCCGAGGTCCCGCGCCAGCCGCCCGGCAACCTCGACGGCGAAGCCGCTGCGGCTGGTGGAACCACCGGCCGCCTCCTCGGCCGCCACATGCTCGACCGTCGAGAACGGCGGATAGTCGCCGCTGGTTCCGACCCGGAGCACCGGCCTCGAAGGCGCGTCGCCCGGCGCCGCCGAGGCGGCCTCGTCGAGCTCCGCCGCCGTGAACCGCACCGAAGCGACCCAGGGCTCCTCCCCCGGCGTGAAGTGGCCGTAGGTCGTCGTCACGAAGGCGCCGTCCGGCAGCAGTTCGAGACCGGGATACGCGGTGTCCGCGGCGTATCGGTTGTCCATAAGCCGCACCCGCGCCTCGCCTGCCCAGGGCTCGCGGCTGCCCCGGCGGAGATCCTCGTAGCGGCCGAGCCAACCGACCCAGTCGCCGCGCCACGGGCTGGAGGGCGCCTGATCGCGGAAGGTCACGAGCAGGCGGCCGTCCGGCGTGTACCGGCCGACATGCCGATCGCCGGTCAGCGAAGACGGCAGTTCGATCGGCCGGCTCCAGGTGCGGCCCACGTCGGGCGAGAAGATGACGAAGGAGTTGAACTGGCGGCTGTTCTCGCGGAGCAGTACGGCAATCTCGCGGCCGTCCGGCGAGCGGATCAGGCCCGGCTCGCAGAGGTGCGCCTCCGGATGCCGGGCGATCACCTCGGGCTCCGACCAGGTGAGACCGTCGTCGAGCGAGATCGTCTTGTAGACCTTGAACTCCGGTACGAACCCGGGAATCCGCTCGTAGCGGGACGTCGGCCGGCGGAAGATCCGCCCGTCGTCGTGGAAGAGCGCCATCAATTCGCCGTCCAGGCTGCGCAGCCGCTCGACCGACGACATCGCGACGACGCCGCCGAAGTGACCGATCGGCTCGAGTTCGGTCCAGGTCTCGCCCTCGTCGTCCGAGCGCGCCATCCGCACCGGGTAGAGCCCGGAGAACATGATGAGCCGCCGCCGGCCGTCGGCGAGGTCGACCGGGAAGACGGTCGGCGTCTCCATCGATGTCGCCCAGCTCGCCGGCGTCGGCAGCCGCTCGCTCCAGGTGAGTCCGCCGTCGCCGCTGCGCTTCATCACGATCGGGCCGGCGCCGTGGCCCTTCGGGTAGACGGTCAGGATCGAG
>JAJDZH010000053.1 GCA_022824725.1 Thermoanaerobaculia bacterium
GCGGATCAGAACCAGTCCGCCATGGAAACCGCGTTCGCCGCGTCGGGCAACCAGGACATCACCGTGCGCCGCTTTCCCGGGATGAACCACCTGTTCCAGACCGCGGGAACCGGCTCTCCCGCCGAGTACGCGCAGATCGAGGAGACGATGGCGGCCGAGGTTCTCGACCTGATCGGAAGCTGGATCGTCGAGCGCTTCGTCGACCGCTGAGGGTTGCCGAAGGGCCCGGAAGCGCCACTGCTTCCGCGCTGCACTTCGTTTAGACTCCCCGCGGCCTGCGAACCGCGGAGGATCCCAACCAGGAGCGCAACGAAATGCCCAAGGTCACCTACATAGCCCAGGACGGCGCCGCGACAGACGTGGATGCTGCGTCAGGCGCGACCGTCATGGAGAGCGCGCTGGACAATGACATCGACGGCATCGTCGCCCTCTGCGGCGGCGGCTGCTCGTGCAGTACTTGCCACGTCTACATCGACGAGGCCTGGGTCGAGACGGTCGGCCCCCGTCATGACGACGAGGAGTTCACCCTGGAGTGCGCCATCGACGTGCGGGAGAACAGCCGTCTGAGCTGCCAGATCGAAGTGACGGAGGAACTCGACGGCCTCATCGTCCACCTCCCGGCCGAGCAGGCTGACTAGCAGTCCGTAGCAGAAGCCATGCCTTGCCCGCACCCCAACTCGCCAGCGCCAAACGCCGAGACGCCTGCTCCGCCGCGTTCCTCGGCCCGGTCCGCTGCCAACCTCACCCTGAACGGAGACAGCTTGCCATGACCCTCGAACTCACCTTCCTCGGTCACTCCGGCTTCCTGATGAGCGACGGGGAGCACACCCTCGCCATCGACCCGTTCCTCACCGGCAATCCGGTGGCGACGATGGCGGCCAGCGACGTCAAGTGCGACGCGATCGCACTCACCCACGGCCACGCGGACCACTTCGGCGACACGCTCGCCATCGCCCAGGCGAACGACGCGAACGTGATCGCCGCCTTCGAGATGTGCAACTACCTGCAGGAGCAGGGCCACGCCAACGTGAACCCGGGAAATCCTGGCGGCCGGATCGAGGCGCCGTTCGGCTGGGTCGCTTTCACTCACGCCTTTCACTCGTCGTCCTTCGAAGGCCGGTACATGGGCATGCCGTGCGGCCTCGTCGTCCACATGGGCGGGAAGACGGTCTACCACTGCGGCGACACGGGGATCTTCGGCGACATGAAGCTGATCGGCGAGATCTACCGCCCCGACGCCGCCTGCGTGCCGATCGGCGACCGCTTCACGATGGGGCCGGAGCTGGCGACGAAGGCGGCCGAACTGATCGGCGCCCCGGTCGCCATCCCGGTCCACTACGACACCTGGCCGCCGATCGCGCAGGATCCCGCTGACTTCGCCCCGGCCGGCGTCGAGGTCAAGGTCATGGCGCCGGGCGATACGCTTACCGTCTGACTGCGGAGGCCGACCGTCGCGGTCCGGCAACAGTGATCCGGCCGCAACAAGCACCACACCGCTCCGCAACAGGGAGCTGACGACCCGATGCTCCTCTTCGACCATGTCAGCAAGTCCTTCGGCGACCTGCGCGCGGTCGACGATCTGTCGTTCGAACTCGAAGCCGGGGAGGTCTTCGGGCTGCTCGGGCCCAACGGCGCCGGCAAGACGACCGCGATCAACATGGCGGTCGGCCTGCTCGAGCCGGACGAAGGGGTGGTCCGCTTCGCTGGCGAGGTGTTCGACCGGGATCCGCGCGAAGCGAAGAACCGGCAGGCGCTCGGACTGGCGCCCCAGTCCATCGCGCTCTACGAGGAGCTCTCGGCCGAAGCCAACCTGCGTTTCTTCGGCCGCCTCCACGGCCTCGGCGGCGCCGAACTCGAAGAGCGGGTCGCCGCCTGTCTTGACTTCGTCGATCTGACCGACGTCCGGAAGAAGGCGGTCTCCAGGTACTCGGGCGGGATGAAGCGCCGGCTCAACCTGGCGGTCGCCATCATCCACGACCCGGACCTCGTCCTGCTCGACGAGCCGACGGTCGGCGTCGACCCGCAGTCCCGAAACGCGATCTTCGACCGGGTCGAGCAGCTCCGGGACGAGGGCAAGCAGATCGTCTACACGACCCACTACATGGAAGAAGCCCAGCGCCTCTGCGACCGGGTCGCGATCATCGACCGGGGCCGGCTGATGGCGCTCGACACGGTCGCGGCGCTGATCGCGGCCCATGGCGGCCCGGGCAACCTGGTCGTCCACTCCGACGACGGCGAGGACCGCCACGAGACGACGGACCCGCTGAAGACGCTCGGCGAACTCCAGGCGCGGCAGGCAGTGGACCACTTCCAGTACCTTCCACCGGATCTCGAGACCGTGTTCCTGAACCTGACGGGCCGGGCGCTGCGAGACTGAGGCGAAGAGAGCGGATCAGCGGGAGCAGCCTGTGAGCAACATCGTCACCATGGCCATGAAGGACATCCGCCTCCTGTTTCGGGACCGCCTGTCCCTCTTCTTCATCGTTCTCTGGCCCCTGACGATGGCCGTGTTCTTCGGCGCCATGTTCTCCGGCCTGAACAGCGGCCCGGAAAGCGTGCCGGTCGCCCTCGTCGACGAGGACCGGACCGCGGCGTCGGAGCGCTTCGCGGCCCGGCTCGAAGACTCGGAGCTCCTGGCCGTCGAACGGACATCCGCCGAACAGGGCCTCGACCTGCTCCGGCAGGGCCGCACCGCCGTTCTCATCACGCTCGGACCCGGCTTCGGCGCCGCCCTCGACAACCCGTTCGTCGCCACGCCCCGGATCGACATGGCGGTCGATCCCACGCAGATGGCGGTGGCCGGCATGATCCGCGGCCTCCTGCTCGAGACGGCAGGCGAGGAACTGTCGGCACTGATCACGGATCCCGACCGCATAGCCGCCCTGAACGCCACGAACCGGCTCGGCATCGAGGCGTTGCCGCCCTCCGCCGCGCGCGACGAGTTCCTGACCTTCCTCGACCTCACGCCGAGGATCACCTCGCTGATCGAGGAACTGGGCATCGGCGGATCGACCACCGCCGCGGCCAGAGGGGGAGCGCCGCTCGATATCGTCCAGTCAACGATCGAGGCGGAACGGATCGGTCCGGCGAACGCCTACTCCGCGAGCTTCCCGCAAGCCATGATCTGGGCGCTGATCGGCGGCTCGGCCTCCTTCAGCCTGTCGCTCACGGTCGAGCGGAGCCGCGGCACGCTGCTGCGGCTGCTCGTGTCGCCAACCACCGTCCGGCAGGTGCTGGCGTCGAAGGCGTTGGCCGCCGTGGCGACCTCGGTCGCCACAACGACCGCCCTGATCGCCCTGGGCATCGCGGCGTTTGGCGTGGCGCCCGCCTCGTACCCGCTGCTGGCGGTCGCCGTCCTGTGCGGAGCGGTCTGCTTCAGCGGCCTGACGATGGCCTTCTCCGTGCTCGGCTCGACGGAAGGCGGCACGGCGGGCGTGAGCTGGGG